>CAZAEE010000004.1:0-80042 GCA_964484325.1 uncultured Gammaproteobacteria bacterium | reverse complement strand
AAATACCAGTCCGAGTCGTACCTGGATTTAATCCTTGTCTGTAAAATGCTGTATAGCTACCATTTGATGGCGGTTGTACTTCTTTATTATAATATCCGCGCCAGACAGAGCCAAATTCTAATGTCTCATTGATTCTTCGAGCCCACTCTACAACCGATGCCAGATTTCGTGAAGCAGGAGGTGGAAGTTGAATTCCACTAGTGGGGGTAATACTGGTGATTGAATTTTGATTTGTTTCAAAAAGATACAACGCGGCGATCATGTTGGAAAGTATTTGTCGACTATCACAATAATAACTGGATCCGTAGGGACAACCGTTTCCTCTCAGCTGTGCAAGTAAATCATTATCACTGACTGCTACCGAGTTTAATGCAATTACCATCCGAGGATCTTTGCCTAAAATGAGTGTAAAAAATTGAGTTCGGCGGTTTGAAAAATTATCATTTGGAGATATATCGGAAATTGATGCTGATGAAAGTTGGCTGAGAAATTCTGAAACTAACCCAGTCTGTTGGTCTGGTGATCTGTAATTCCATTTTGGCGCGAGTGCTTTGTTACTATTGTTGACCGCATCCTGCATAGTTTGCTGAAGTTGTCCAACTGTGTAGAGTGTTTGAAAAAATCTGACATAATCATTTCGACGAGAAGCAGCCTGATAACCAGCTACTTGAAAGTTTGAAGTTGAACAAAGCACAGAAACTTGGCTCAGTGAAGCAGTATCGTTGCAGTTGATACTATAAGGATCTGGCCAGGAAGAACCTCTTTTGTCGGTTTCATACCAGAGCCAGGCGGTCGTGAGGAACCGCTTCACGTTGATACTGTGGTTTTTGTCGAAACGTTCAGCACTGAGTAGTTGAGAAGCTGCCCAATTGGCTTGATCTTCTGAAGTTAAGTTATTTTTCATCCGTAAGGCTTCCTGTTCGTTTGGTGCCGGCAGCCCATACGAGCTAATCAAATTTAATACATCTGTAACATCAGACGGATTCGGTTGAGGGGTAGGAAATCCTGAAGGAATAATCTGAATCGCCGTAGGTATTGGTGTCGGAATGACGTTAAGTGCCATTCGAAAGATGTTGCTTAAAACAGAGTAGGTATTTTGCAGATCGCTTCCCGGAGTGGGAGTGATATTCGCGTTTGCTGCAATGACTGTCGGTTCGGCAACATCAGGAGGTGTCTGGGTAGTGACAAAAATACCATTACTGCTGCCATTAGTGCCTCCATTAGCCAGATCATCAACATGATTGGTTGCTGCCCATTGAGAAAATTCAGCGAGCCCCGCGTCATTTTTTTTCTGAACCAGGATAGCGTCTGCCTTTCTTGAATAGGTCACATTTACATTGGGTGAGTCATAAGGTAAATGACTGATGGCAGATTCCAAGCGAGATTGATCAGTAGGTGACAACGAGAGAATTTGTTGGTTTGTATGGGTAACTGGATCATCTGAGTAGGTAGTGACCTGATTATCTTCTTGAAGGAGAAAATAATCTGGATCTGTGATGAGATTGCTTATGCTATTGGTTCTTGCCCAGGCTTGGATAGCGGTGTCTGCCTGAGGAGATTTTTTGATAATAATGATTTTACCGATTATTGGCGAATATGAAGCTTTAAAGTCTTTTGTTTCATACGTCTGAAACCCGGTGGTTAAACTTGAGTTGGTAGTTGAACTTTGAAATTGGTTGATGAATGACGCTTCACGTGAAGTAAGTGATTTTTTGGTCGGCTCTTTAACACTGACCCCTGTTGATGGCAGTTGACTGATTGAGGGAGTTTTTATATTATTTCTGCGGATTAAAATTATGAAAAAAATCAGAAGTAAAATAAACACGATACAAAGGCTAATTATCAGTTTTTTTATCATGGCGATCGATTGACAAATTGGGCGTCATTCTCCATAATGAGTCTATGGCTGGATTTTTTGATTTTATAAAAAAACCACCTCAGAATGCAAATCATATTCCTCCTGTATCCGGGCCAGCACCGGTAACTCCTCCATTTTTTCAACAATCTGTCGTGCCGCCTGTGGCACCAACTTTCTCAGGCGTAGGTAGTCCAGCTACAGGACAATCTTTTTCCGGAATTGGATCTTCGCCGGTGCCAGCACCAGAAAAAAGCTCGCTTAATGAAACAAGTGCCGGTACAGTTTCGGCAGCCTTATCATCTTCTTCTGTGCCTATGCATCAACCAACGTCGCCCATTCTAGATCCTGGTCTTCATCCGGTTGTTCCCACAGGTGATTTAAAAAACGATCACAAAGATAAACCTTCAGATGCTGCTATGCCACCGGTAACTTCTCCGGCTTTGACATCTCATCTGGATACTCAAAAACGAGGCGATCTAGATATTATGACCCATCTGACACAGCGATCGAATCGGGTATTTCTTTCAGCCAATACCAAAGCGAAAGAGTTAGGTAATACCTATGTAGATAGTGAGCATGTTCTGCATGGATTAATTGCCGACGGCGAGATCTACAAACTTCTAGCTGATATGAAAGTGCAACCGCAAATGGTTGAAGAAGAGCTGGCAAAAGTTTACAAAAAGGAATCTTCCAAAGAGCTTCCTCAGATTTCTCCCCGAGTTAAGCTGATTGTTGATACTTCACTGGTAATTGCCCGAAAACTCGGATTTGAGTTTATCTCACCTGAGCATGTTCTCCTTGCCTTATATGAAGAAGGTGAAGGAGTGGGTGCACGAATTCTTGTGAAACTCGGTATTTCCAAAGAAGACTTAAATAAAAAAATTCTTGGCAAAAAAGAGGGTTTGGAAAAAGAGGAAAAAGAAGCCGAAAAACACAAAAATGTCATCGATCAGTTCACAATTGATTTGACTGCCAAAGCTGCTCAAGGTTTACTTGATCCGGTAGTCGAGCGCTCAGACGTGATCGAGCGGGTGATTCATATCTTGTCACGCCGGACAAAAAACAACCCGGCGCTTGTGGGTGAAGCTGGAGTGGGTAAAACTGCTGTTGTGGAAGGTCTTGCCCAGAAGATCAGTTCCCGACAGGTACCTGAACCGCTTCTTGATAAACGTATTCTACAACTTGATTTGATGAGTGTAATTGCTGGAGCCTCCCATAGAGGTGAGTTTGAGGAGCGCATGAAAAACCTGATTGAGGAAATCAAAGCGAGCCAAGGTAAAATCATCATGTTTATCGACGAAATCCATAACATTGTCGGTGCCGGTTCTTCTGGTGAAGGGTCACTTGATGCCTCAAACTTTCTTAAACCAGCCTTGGCCCGAGGCGAAATGCAGCTAATTGGTGCAACGACGCTAACTGAGTATCGAAAATATATCGAAAAAGATCCCGCGCTTGAGCGGCGTTTCCAGCCGGTGCTTGTACCTGAGCCAACAGAAGAGCAAGCCATCAAAATGCTTGAAGCAATTAAAGATAAGTACGAAGCATTTCATAAAGTGAAAATTCCTCAGGATGTGATCGAGGCCGCCGTGAAGCTGTCAAAACGCTATGTCGGAGACAGATTTTTACCGGATAAAGCAGTCGATCTAATAGACGAGGCGGCCTCAGCTGTCCGTTTGCCGCTTCTTTCACTACCTGAAGAAATTCATTCACTGGAATCTCGTATTGCTGAGCTGTCTCAAGAGCGCACCGAAGCGGAAAAGTCAGGTGACCAGGTGAAAGCACGCATCCTGAAGTCAAAAATTGACGATATTCAGGCAGGTTTACACGAGAAGCAGGAAGAGTTTAATGTGAAAAAAGGTCAAACTACAACCGCAGTCACGGAAGATATTATAAAAGACATTGTTTCCCGCTGGACAGGTATACCGGTTGTCAAAATTTCCGGTTCTGAGATGGAGAAGCTTGCGAAGCTTGAAGATATTATGCACCAGCGCTTGATTGATCAGGAAGCGGCGGTCCAATCAGTGGCCCAGGCTGTGAGACGTGGCCGCGCAGGGCTCAAGTCCACCAAGCGGCCGATCGGAAGCTTTGTATTCCTGGGTCCAACCGGTGTTGGTAAGACTGAGCTGGCAAAAACTCTAGCAGATATTCTTTTTGGTCAGGAAGAGGCGATGGTTCGTTTTGACATGACCGAGTACATGGAAAAACACGAAGTCGCCAAACTTTTAGGTGCACCTCCAGGATACGTCGGCTATGAAGAAGGAGGAAAGTTGACCGAGTCTGTCCGACGTAAACCTTACAGCGTAGTTTTGTTCGATGAGGTGGAAAAAGCCCATCCTGATATATTCAACATACTTCTTCAGATATTAGATGATGGACGATTAACTGATAATAAAGGACATGTTATTTCTTTCAAAAATACCGTTGTCATCTGTACATCAAACATTGGAACCCAAACAATTCAAGATGAGATGCTCAAAAGCGGCAAAGCGGAAATTGAAGAACCAACAGTGCTTTCCACCTACACATTCTCTCCGCGAGGACGTGAGTTGATGACGATTGGCCCAAAATACTTTGAACGGGAGGGAGAATCTGCGATGTGGAAACCGGGAATGCTGCTTGATTACTTTGCTGGACAACAGATACAAAAATTGACATCAGGCGATCAGATCATGTTCCCGATGCAGGGGTATCAAACACACACTATTTCCTCACAAGGGGTAGAGATCATCACCAATGGCGAAACTGTCTACTGGCGTATGTCTACAACGGCTAAAGAATGGCAAGTTGGAACACTGATTGATTATTTTAAAGAAAATATCGTGATGAATGCTTTGCCCGATGCACCAGATGAACAACTTCCAACAGTAAGGTTAAAAACACACGCATTTACTCCCGGCGATCTTGAAATTATTACCTATAAGGATCGATTTTGGAGGAGAAAAGCAGATGCCAAAGACTGGGAAACCGGACTTTTAAAAGATTATTTTGCAGGACAGACAGTGGCTGCTGCCAATGGTAAAGTTGGAGTTTTTCCGACTGCTTATTGGGACGTTCATACATTTTCGCCGCTAGGAAAAGAAGTTGTCATTGTGGGTGACATCTTATGGGTACGACAGCAGGATGCCAAAGTCTGGACTCAGACATCGCTGAAAGATTATTTCGGCCAGAACTTTCCACTTGAAAAAGAGTTGAGCGAAAAAAATAAAGTTGAAGCAGAGACTGATAAGAAAAAATATGATCTTGTGAAAGATAAAGTGATGGCTGAGCTAAGAAAGTTTTTTAAACCTGAGCTTATTAATCGCTTTGATGAGGTGATCGTTTTTGAACCGTTACGATTTAAAGATATGATGGCGATTGTTAAGTTGCAGTTAAAGTCGGTCACTAAACTTCTTGAGGAGCAAGAGATGGGATTTTCTTATACTGAAGCGACGATAAAAGAAATTGTCCGATCTGGTTTTGATCCGATTTACGGAGCAAGACCGTTAAGAAGAGCTATCCAAAAACTGATCGAAAATCCGATTTCTAGTCTCATCATTGAGAAGAAAATTAACCCCGGTGACGCAATTTTAGCTGATTTTGATGGAGAACATTTTGTATTTAATATCGAAAAAGTCGAGCTAGTCGCTGGTTCAGCAATAGCTCCAAAAACGAGAAAGCACTTTATTTGTCAAACATGTGCTAACTCTTTTTCAACAGAGGTATCGGATCACGCAACGCCTATTTGCACCAGATGTGCTTCGAAAAATCTCAAAGAGATTGCTGATACTCCGACACAGGAAATCCTTGCTCCATCAACCCCGACGCCACCAAGCAGTGTACCGCCATCACTCGATCGTTATATGAATCAAACAAACTAGAATGAAGTATGAACTACACACCTCTTGACGTCAATCGTCTGAAACGGCTTTATAATAAACATCATATAGCTGGTCCGCTTCTTTTGTTTATCATCATCATTCTGCTAGCCGCTCTCGCTGCTTTCTTAGTATTATTTTTTCAGATGAAGTCGTGAGCTATATCGTGTTTTTTGTCCAGATAGCACTTATATTTTTTATCTCAAGAAAAAATATTCAGGGATTATTTGAAGTACTTCATTTTTTTGTTCGCAGCAACAGAGTAACGTATATGTTGATTGCGGGTCTTTTTTTTCCAGGCACTGTGCTTCATGAATTTGCTCATGCATTTACAGCTATAGTACTGCTTTTGAGAGTTAGGGCAATTGAGTTGTTTCCCCAGTGGCATGGTGGAAAGTTGCGGCTTGGTAGTGTTTTATACGAAAAAAAAGACCCCGTGCGCTCATTTATTGTGGGTATTACACCATTTATTTTTGGTATGTTTTTTTTCTGGATTTTGGCGGCGTTTAATCTTTTTCCCTATCCTCAGATTGATTGGAGTATCTTTTTAGGCTATCTTATATTTTCAGTTTCCTCTACGATGTTTTCATCACAACAAGATCTGAAAGATATTTTGATTGCCTTACCAATTATTCTTTTCACAATCGGAATTTTATATGTAATATCAGGTTTCGGTTGGGTCATGATTATTTTGCCGAAACTTGAATGGTTTATTCACTATATCACGATGTATTTGTTTTTTTGTTTGTTAATACATATAATCCTTTTAGTGGTTTTATTTATTGCGAAACGGATATTTAAATTATGATTCCTACATCAACTCCTCCCTGCGATAACTACATCATGATCGGTACTCCTCCTAATGTCCAGAAGATCTGTAGCAAACTCGTTGGCATAAATACAGTTGGTGATTTGATTAACAAGGTATTGACATTTGTTTTTCCTCTAGCCGGCGTTCTTTTATTTTTAATACTAGTATGGGGCGGATTTGACTATCTGACCTCAGCCGGAGCACCCGAAAAAGTCAAGTCGGCCCAGGCGAAGATAACAAGTGCTTTGATTGGCTTTTTTATACTGGTATTTGCTTTTGCGATCACTAAATTAATCGGCTACATATTAGGATTTAGGGCTTTTTTTTAAAGATTTAAACGATATGCTTGAAACAGCGCGGGAGTCAATTATGGTGCTTTCGGTCGGGGGTAGTTTAATAGTTCCTCCAGGGGGAATAGATGTTAATTTTTTAAAAAAACTCAACATATTTATCCGCCATTACATTACCTTAGGTAAAAAGTTTTTTCTTATTGCAGGAGGTGGCACTATGTGCCGTGAGTATCAGAAAGCAGCGAAAGAAGTCATTGGTCATCTTACTGAAGAAGATATTGATTGGTTAGGTATTCATGCCACTCGTTTGAACGCTCATCTGTTAAGAACCATTTTTGTTGACATTGCCCATCCGCGTATCATCGAAAATTACGAACGTAAGTTGGAAAATTGGCATGAATCAGTTGTCATTGGTGCTGGTTGGATGCCGGGTAATTCCACAGACTATGATGCCGTGGCATTGGCTCGAGATTATAATGCACGGCTCATTATCAATATGTCCAACATCGACTGGATTTATGATCAGGATCCCAAGAAATTTCCCGAGGCCAAAAAAATCGCCAAAATCAGTTGGACTGATTACCGAAAAATAGTCGGTGATACCTGGAGTCCGGGACTAAATACTCCCTTTGATCCGATTGCGTCAAAATTCGCTCAAGAGCTTGGGTTAACAGTAGTCATCACCAACGGTAATAACTTTGACAATCTTCACAAAATCATTGACGGACAGGAGTTTGAAGGAAGTGTCATAGAATGATACAATCTACCAATGCTGCTTACTAAAGTCCGACTCCACCAGTTTCGTAACTTCAACGAGGAAAGTTTCATCATAAACCCGTTTTTGACCGTTATTATCGGCGATAACGCTCGGGGAAAGACCAATGTTCTTGAAGGGGTTTATTTTTCAATTATCGGCTCCGGCTTTCGCGAGTCTCGAGAAGAGGAGCTATTAGAGTGGGGTCACAATAACGCCATTGTTGAAACTAGCTGGAACGAAGGCGATGAAGTTTTTTTATTTCAAATATCACTTGCTAATCACACTCACCCAGTTGAGAAAAAGTTTTTTGTCAACAAGGCAAAAAAAAATTCATCAGGCTACTACGAGCATATGACGAAAGTAGTTTTGTTTGCTCCTGAACACATGTTAATCATTTCGGGAGCACCCGATATACGACGTGAATACTTCAATAGAGTAATTGCTCAATCGGATCTTCAATATAAACGTAAACTGACAAACTACGAACATGCCCTGCGAAAAAGGAATAAAGTGCTTGAGATGTATCGAGATGAAAGTAACCTGAAGGAAGAACTGCGTTTTTGGAACGGCTATCTTGAAGAACAAGGGTTGTATATTACCCAAAAACGCCAGGCATATGCCGATTACTTAAATGAAAATAAAAAAATTGATCACCGGTCATTTGAGATCAAGTATCTGAAAAATGAGTTTACCATTATCCGTGCACATGAAAAGTTTGAGTTGGAAAAAAGAATTCGTAAGACTCAGATCGGTCCGCAAAAAGATGACTTTCAAATTTCTCTTGAAGAAGAGGAGGTGACAGAAAATGTGCATCTTTACGGCTCAAGAAGTGAGCAACGTTTGGCAGTTTTCTGGTTGAAGTTAAACGAAATCCAATATTTTGAGCAGTTATTTAAAAAAAAGCCTGTCTTGCTTCTTGACGATATTTTTTCCGAGCTTGACATAAAAAATAAAAAACTCGTTTTAGATCTTGTGCAAAAATATCAAACTATTTTGACAACAACTGAAAAAGAACTTCTCGATCTTGCCGACATGCCCAAATCAGTGATTAATATATAAAATCTACCCGATTGTTATTTGGGTGGGGTCACTTAAATTATATACTTGAAGTACAGTTAATTATTTAATATCATCATTGAATGAGCAAGAAATCTGAATCCTCATTTATACTTTTAGCGTTTACACTCGCGGCAGGTTCATTGATTGCAGTTTCAGTGTTGTTAATGAACCAAATACCATCCAAGCTTTTTCAAGCATTATCTCCTTAAGCTGGATAACTCTTTAGCGTGGTAAAATATACTATCTGGAGGGTTGGCATGAGTGGTTTATGGCGCGAGTTTCGAAAACTCGTGGACGCAAGTCCTCACAGGTTCGAATCCTGTACCCTCCGCACTTGAACTTATAGGCAATTTCTTACTATCGATCTCGATCCTTCTTAAAAAAATCTCCTATAGCTATTTTTATTTTTTTCTATATTATATGATTCTATGAGTCTGAGTTTACATGTGTCAGAAAAAAATATCCTCATTCTCTTTGGAATACTTCTTGGCATTATAATCATTATGAGAACATGCATGTTAGTCAATGCGCAGAGTCTCAATAATCAATCACAAGCAGTCAGTACAGATCAAGTTACTCCCCATCCTTACCCAACAATTCCTTGGCGTTCAGGATCAAATCTTATTCAATCAGGCGAGATAGCTCCACCTCAACAAGTTCTTGAGGTGCAAATGAACTATGCTCTTGCTTCTTCCGGTACTCTCCCCACAACTGTTTCGATAACTTCCCTTCGTCGTATAAATGATTATCCAACAAAATCTTTCTTAAAGAATGTTGGGCAGATGCTAAACACGCTTGAGAAACAACAGCAAACGGCTTTGAGTACATTGTTTTTTTCTTCTCAACCTGTAAAAGGAGTAACTATCGCCGAGCCAGTTAATCCTACAATTCCACAACCTCTTACTACGGGTGAACCTATTACAACTCCCATTCCTCTCCCTTCTCCCCAAGTAACCCCTATTCTTACAGCTCAACTTTTAGACAACACAGGAAAAATTTTAACAAGCATAGACTTTATACTTCCTAACAATCTTGCCTACGAAACATCATTTCATCCAATAAGTGGGGGACAACAGCCGACAACGCAGGGAACATATTCATTGGCACTACCATGGGAATATTCTGCAAATCTTATTCGTATTCTAACAAACGATAACGTTGAGCTTGTTAATCAGGCTATCGGCAATCCAGAAATAATAAATAATGACCCAGCCTATTTTGCAGTAAGAGGTGATCGGGTACCTTTACGAATGCCTACGATTACACCAGATACACCAAAAATAATTACAGGAAAAATTCTGAAAAATGACAACTACATACCAGCAACAAACACATACGACATTGTTTTTATAGGAGACAAGTTTACCCAGAATGAACTTCCTCAATTTCATAACCTTATGAATGAAGGTATCGATACTCTTAACAATACTGAGCCCTACCGGACGCGCCGATCGCAGATTTACTATGCTTACGTTGATAATACTATAGAAGACACTGATTTAGGATGTGATACGTCGCAATTGACTTGTAATTACGCCCAAATAGAGAATCGAGTGTATCTTGCAGGACTCCACTATAATCAAATTATCGTTATTGTTAATCAGAATGCATCGCCGTATCGAGGATGGGCTTTTTTAGGGAGTCAGAAATCAATCTTAGCCAGAGATTATGTTGTGTTTGCAGTTGCTCATGAAATCAGTCATGCCTCCGCAGGTGTTGATGACGAGTATGACTATGGTGCTGAAGGACAGATTAACAATCAAATAATAAATTATAACTGTTTTGCAGGCACTCAAACCCCAGCACCTGAATGGTGGTTTGTCGGTCTCCTTGATTATGCTCATGCTTGCCATTTCAGCAATTGGCACAGTCCTTCTGAAGTCAGCATTATGAGAACGGGTGAAGGAGGAGATTCGACCTTTTATGATACCCCTACTTTTAACGCAATCTCCGCATACATGAACAGTATCACAGGAGTCTATCCTGATAATGAACATCCGACAGTTCACATCAACTACCCCACAAATGGATCAGTGGTAACAGGAGATACCATGAGCATAAACGTGAGTGCGAATGATAATAATAATATAGTAAGGGTTGGATACTGGTTTTCTTATCCAGGGCCCGATCCAAAACTGTATCATACAGAATATAGAGAGCCGTTTACCTATGATTTTCCAATAGCCGGTATACCCAGTGGTACATATAGTCTCAAAGCAGTACCGGCCGATGCAGTTGGAAATATTGGTTTAGACCAGGTCACAATTACTATTGATCATAACCTACTAACTCCCATTCCTCCCACTATAACGAGCACCCCGATTCCGTCTGGTCCTGTCCCGACAATCTCAGACTATCCTGCACCTACTACGCCTACACGCACACTCACACCCACCCGGACTCCAACTCCTTCTCCGACGCGAACACCGATTCAGGGATTAACCGTACCATCAGGTCATTGTCTGCCGGTTTTGAATGCGAGCTACTGTACGTTTATTGCCGGTTCAGGTCATTGTGTGCAAAACATCACAAGTAGATATTTCTTCTGTAATGGAGCAACTCCTCCCAACTCCTGTCAAGGCGCACCCTACTATAACTACTTCGGATCAGTTTTAAATAACTGTGGAGGAACGTTAGATACAGCTTGTGAACCATACGGTGTCAACAACTCCTGTGGTGCCGGATCAGGATATGGAGACTGTACCTCTTGTGATCATTATGCGCCATGAGCTAATTATGATAGAGCCTTAAGAGGGAAAAGCTTTAATGAAAATAATCTGATATAATCTCTACAATTATTTATACTTCCAAAAATATGCCAGAATTTGAAAGAGAAACAAACACAGATAAGGTTACCCAGCAATTAGATGCAGAATTCAACGCAAATCAAACCGAACTAGTACGTAATTCCTTTAAGGCAGTCGCACATATAAAGGATTTAAAAGAACAGATCGCCATAAGTCAAACTGAAATTGCAATTCTAGAAGATCGAGAAGGTCTGGAAAAGCAGATTCAAGAGGAAGTCGAAGCTTATACGGAATCAATTGAAAGTTTATTATCTACAGCAAACAATCTTTATAGAGCCTTTCATCGAGATAAAGCTTAAAATTTTCTAATTTCTTTATAGGACTCAATTAATTTATCCCAGGAGATTAAAAGCGGTTCGAACTGTGAATCACTCAGGCCGCCCGATTGCATTTAAAACAGTAAGTGAACTATTATAATGATTTCATATGGAACAAAATGCTCTCCCAAACCAAACAAGTAATACTGAAGCGCATTTACCCTCTAATAAGATCGATGTTAAACTTATTATTATTGGCGTTGTACTTTTATTGTTAGTTGCTTCATTGAGTTATTTCTTAGGTACTAAGTCTCAACAGACTCTTTCAATAGCTCCAACACCAACAATCATGGTTCCTACCCAAATTATTACAATCTCTCCTTTGCCCACACAGCACCTGGAAGTTAATACCGAGTCCAACTGGGTAACGTATACCAGTCAAGATCTGCATTTTTCTATTCTTTATATGAATAACTTTACTCCTGTTGATCTTCAAGCAAAAAGTCAAGGCTACATGGAGTTTATCCGAAAAGCTCCTGGTGAAAGAGCACTCGCGCATATTTCTGTCGCCAGAAATGATGCTAAGTTGTCCCCTCAAGACTGGTTGAATCAAGCACAGCAGTTTAAAGCAAGTTTACCCAAAGATGTGAACATAAGCGACATAGAAATTAATGGAGTTAGAGGAATACGATTAGACAACATTGGTGGTCCTCCGGGTTACGCTGACTATATGGCAATTTTTACAACTGATAAATATGTAGCCATTCTTAATTTTGCTCCTCAACCTTCAGAAGCACGACTGACAGATGTAATGCTTACGGAGTTCAAATTTCTTGATTAAAAGATTTATGTCCATGTAGAGGGAATTTGAACCTCTAGAATTTCATTTGGAGAAGGTTTTCTTAAATTCCAAATATCACCTTCATATACAGCGTCAATAAGATCCTTTGATACCTTTGCAAACGAGGTTAAATTTTCTCTAAAAAAATTTCTATCAAGTTTCTCAAAAGGTTGTAGTGCATTTTCAGATTTTAGCTCAATAGATCCAGTTCCTTTGAGTTCAGTATTTACTACATAGTTAGAAGGTTTATTATCTCCTCGAATGAACCAATCACGACTATCAGCATCAGAGAATCTGTCCCCTAGTATTTTTTTTAGAAAATCCTTATTGATAGATAGAGGAGATTGGCCTTCGATTTTGAGTTGAAAATTAAACATATCTTCACTTGGAATTCCATAAATTTCTATATTAGTTAATCTATCATCTTTGAAATTAAGCGAGCCGAGCTTGAATATCTCAGTGGCAGTCCCTCTTTCAGTAAACGTTTTTGAATCTTTTATGCTTTTGGCTCTATCTTTAAAATATTCATATATGGAATCAGGATCATTAATATTGATTGTAAATTTATGATACGAATCAGCTTCAGGTTCAACCCGTATAGCATTCTCATTATGAGAAGTTTCTTTATTAACTAAACTTGCCTCAGGTTGTCTTGGAGTTTCGGGAGTTTCCGGACCATTTGAATCAGTCATACTTGTACTTAATTATTGTGCATTTACAGTAATTGTACTACTTACTGAAGTATTACCTGAGCCGTCGTAGACTTTTGAATAAACTGTGTGAGTAGCTCTTCTTTTTGGTGTATGCCACCAACAATAAAATTCAGGATTGGGAGGGAGGCCGGGATTGTGAGCCGATGAGTTTGGTCCATTAGCTGTACATAAAAAGGTTCCATCAACATACATATCTACTCTTGACACAGCTTGATTATCTGCTGCAAAAGCACCAACTTCGACATCAGTCCCTGCAGAGACAACGCTATTGGCAGTAGGCATAGTTATGTTCGTGATTGGTTGCAAAATATCAGTTTGCATAGGTATAGGTTGACCAACAAGAGCTTGTGACCAGTTTAGGTCAGCCTGATTCACATAACCATCTCCATTTAAGTCATATCGTCTCCAAACCAGAAACTGATTACCGAAGTAATAGGGATCTTGTGGATTAGCCCCAATAAGACTCATTGACACCCCATTACCTTCACCTAAGTGGGCTGAAACACTGGCTACATCTGTCGAATCAACTCGATTATCATCATTAAAGTCTGGTGGGTAAAAGTCGACTTGGTCATTTTGGGTATCTGATCCTGCAGTTCTTAGGTAATTACTTCCTATATAGTGAGTGTACCGTTGATAACCTCCGTTTGGTGGATAGTCTGTGTGATAAGTTAGCTCACTCGTAAGATGTTCAAGCGAGTCATTGAATCCATCGTGGTCAGCGTCGGCGTTAATACACCGATGATAGTAAAAAATCTCCCAGCCATCGTTCCAATCTCCATCTACGTGAATGTTTGTTGCGGTTGTTGTGCCAACATTTCTGACTCTTATAGTATAGTTATACGTTGTAGTTGAATCAGGTGCATCAGGAAACATACAGAGCGCCGCAGTATTTCCCACATGAGGGGCGACAATTGTTTTACCTTGTTGTTCAGGATCTTCTGAAGTATAGTCTGGATAAGGAACAACGCTAGAAAGTTCGAGATTGGAAGAATCCCAAGTAAGCTTAGTAGTTATACCAGGTACTTCACCGCGACAGGAAAGATGTGATGGTGTAAAAGTATATTCCTCACCTGGTTGTAGCGATCCCGCTGCAGCCCAGTGAAGTGAGTCATCTACTCCGAGGCAATTAGTACCCGGATGATTGAGTTGATACGTCTCACTGGTGAGAGTCATCCCAGATCCAGAAGTAGGAGTGGGAGATGTCCTACGCGCAGCCATTGATTGAGGGTTGAAGTTTTGGTTATTAGACATTATACCTATCCAGATAACACTAAGTACCAACGAAATAACACCAAACAACGAAAACACGTTTTTCCAGTTCACAGTTTTCAGCTGTTTTTCAACTTTCATAATATAGATTATTTTTACTGGTATTTACCAGATTGTCAAGGAGAGAATTAAAACCGTGAGCATTCGACATTGTCAAGCAGCCACTGGTTGTTTTCTTCAATAAGATTCACATTCATGTGTGATGGTTGACCAGCCCCAAGATGTGTAGCATAAACAATCACTATTGCATTTTTTCCTTGTGTAGAAATCTCTTTAGCTTGTATTGATGAGCTGTCATAATAAGCTTGAGAACAAAGTAGTGGATCATCTGGTAAATTATAATGAGATTTAAGTACCTCATATAAAGAACTTGTTAAATATTGCTTATATTTTTCACCACAAACTTCAATTCTATTTTTTCCTGACGGATTGCGGTCTTCGTTAGTTATGCACGTATTGTAGTTAACGTAAAAGTTTTGAGCGGTATCAGTAGGAGATAACATTACCACTGTTGGTTTCTGATAATTAGTATTTGTGGTACTATCTGAAGTTGGTGAGAGCGCCATTGTAGGAGTCGGATACATTGTAGTGTTTGTATTTTGTGGTTTAGCTGAAGACTTTGAGGCGATTAAGTATCCTCCAATTAGTCCAATAATTAGTAAAAGCGCGCCAATGAAAATATTTTTCATATCTAAAGAGCTTGATTTAATATTTGATTGCGGTTGAGTAGTGGATTCCATACGTGTTATCGCTTAGAATATAAGCTACATTTATGCATGTAAACTTATTTTCAAAGTTAATTAAGGATTATTATATCAAAAATCGACGGGATTTGCCCTGGAGAAACACGACTGATTCCTATCGTATTGTTGTCTCTGAAATTATGCTACAGCAGACACAGGTATCAAGAGTTTTAGTCAAGTATAAAGAGTTTATTAAAATGTTTCCCACGTGGAGAGCGTTAGTCACTGCCTCCAATAGAGAAGTATTGCGTGTTTGGAGTGGTATAGGTTATAACAGAAGAGCTTTATATCTTAAAAAAATTGCCGAGTTGATTGTTAGTCAATATAAGAGCTCCCTTCCACAAAATTATAAGATTCTTATAGAATTTCCTGGCATTGGTGAAACAACAGCTGGGTTGATTCTGGCATTTGCTTTTAACATGCCGAAGGTTTTTATCGAGACAAACATCCGACGAGTTTTTATTCATCATTTTTTTCCAGATCAAACTAACATTTCTGATAAAGAGATTTTGCCGCTTGTTGAAAAAACACTTGACAAAAAAAATCCTCGTGAATGGTATTATGCACTGATGGATTACGGCACATATCTTGCAAAACAGGTTGAGAACCCGAATAAAAATAGCAAACACTATCTGATTCAATCAGCTTTTGTTGGTTCGAATCGCCAGATTCGAGGAGCCATACTGCGAGAACTTTTGAAGAAGAGCTCATTATCAAAAAAAGATATTTATTTACTGCCGTATAAAAAAGAAAAACTCGACAAAGTTCTTCAGGAGCTTCTAAAAGAGAGTTTTATCATACAAAAAAACGATTGTTATAGTATAAAATAACTCATATGGATACTATTGATAAACGAAAAAAGAAGGTAATGATCATTATCAAAGAGTTGAAGAAACTATTTAAAGAAGCAAAGATTGCCTTGCATTACTCGAATCCTCTTGAACTTTTGATTGCGACAATAATGTCTGCACAATGCACAGACAAACTCGTTAATAAAGTGACCGAGAATTTATTTAAAAAATATACGAATCTTGATGATTATGTGAAAGCCAATCCAGCAGAGTTCACTCAAGATATTAAGCCAGTGACGTTTTATAATAACAAAGCCAAAAATATCCTGAAAACTGTTAAAATCATCAAAGAGAAATATAGTGGTAAAGTACCTGACACTATGGAAGATCTGTTGACTTTACCTGGCGTCGCCCGCAAGACTGCCAATGTAATTCTGGGATATATTTACCATAAGCCTGAAGGTATTGTAGTTGATACTCACGTAAAACGTTTATCAAATGTGCTCGGACTCACAACCAACACTGATCCTGTGAAAATCGAACAAGACTTGATGGCAATTATTCCCAAAGATGAATGGATAGATTTTTCTCTTCGGTTGATTTTATACGGGCGAACCTATTGCACCGCCCGTCCTCACGATCACGCCAACTGTCCTTTAACAAAAGCGTTAGGAAGATAGTATTGGTATATTGAGTTTTTGAAGAGGATCTTTGTCTTTCTTTTTTTTATTAAACAGACTCGTGCCAAAGTCGATGTCTCCTTTCTCAAACAACGGATAGACTTTTTTGGCTTTTTCCTGATGTTCTTCAGTATCAAAAAGAGATGCTTGCATAAGAGTATTGTCTTCAAGCTCAGAGATAGTGCAGCCTGTTGCTCGATACAAGACTCCTTGTTTATAAATTTGATAAAAGTGTCTTTTTATAAGTTGATGAATCAGAAGGGGATAGAGAGTCTGGGTAGGAAGTTTGATTTCGGTTGCATGATAGGTAAATTTCTGAGTTTTTAAAAAAATCGAGATCCGTTTGACGCTATAGCCGAAGTGACGAGCTTTTTCGAAAGCACTTTCAATGTGACTGAGTAGTTTTGACCATAATACATCAGGATTATTCGTCGCCGGCCAGAAGGTACCTGTGTCTTGGATTGACTTATAAGTAGTTTTATCATGAGTGTCTAACTCAAACACTTTTTCGCCATGGAGTTCGCGCCAGATCTCCCAGTACGGCTTGGAAAGATGTTTCAGAATGAACGACTCAGGCTTCGCGACAAATTTGCCTATCGTATCAAGACCAATTTTTTGAAGATATGAACCGGTGTTTTCGCCGATACCCCAAACTTTTTTAATAGGAATAGTTCGTAAAAATTGTTCAATGAGAAGACCATCAATGACGACGAGGCCCGAAGGTTTCCGATATGAAGAAGCTAGCTTCGCCAGCGACTTAGTCAGTGATATTCCAACTGATATACTGATACCCAATGTGTTTTCAATCTCATTTTTGACTGCTTGACCAATCTCACGATAGTTCATATGAAGCGGTCTGCGGAGGCCTTTTAAATCAGCGAATGCTTCATCGACAGAGTACTCTTCAACATATGGACTATAGCGCCTGAGTATCTCAAACATTTTTCGAGAAAAAAGCGAGTACATACTGTAGTCAGAGCTCATAATGATGCAAGAAGGACAGAGTTTTCGCACCTGAGAAATAGTCATACAGCGTTCAACCCCATATTTTTTTGCTTCATAGGAAACTGCCACCGCAATGCCCCGTTCGCGACCGGTTACCAGTGGTTTTCCTTTGAGTTCAGGATGCAGTGCTTGAATAACTGAAGAAAAAAATGCATCGCCATCTAGATGGAGTATGACACTTGGCCATGAACGTACTTGGAGCATGATTTATTATAGTAAACGATCGTTTACCTTGTCAAGCAGTTAATCGTAATACTCTTCTTTAAGAGTAATTGTGTCATCATGAATCAAAATATACTGAGCAATACCGTACTTCATGAAGCCAGAATTGATAAACTGTTCATCCGGACTGTACTCGGCGGAGTGAGTGTGACCGCACACGAAAATTTCGTTTTTTTTCAGCTCCTTTTTGATCTTTTTTTTAATGATGTCATTGTATTTTTTACCAGCACTTTTAATGATTTTAGGACCAAGTAGTTTAATAAGAGGTTTTTCGATGTGAAAGGCAATAAACTTCATGATAAATCCTGAGGGAGTTAAGACTTTCAAAGGAGCCTCATCGACAAAGCGATAGAGGCGATTACCGTGTTCAAAAATGAGATGTTTGTTTTTGACCTTGAGCTTGTAACGAGTATGCTGCTTATCTGAGAAAAGATTCACGCGCTCATCGGCGTATTTTTTTAAGTCATGATTACCGTAAATGTAAACTGCTTTTTTAGCAAGTAGTAACGGAAACAGTTCAGACCAGCGAGATTTAACAAATGAATCAAAAGTAATCTGTTGCCCATCCCAGAAGTCGCCGTTTATAATGACGCGATCAGATCCAGTAATAATTTTTTTTAAAAAATCGAGCTTGGATTGTTCAAAAGGAAAGTCCAGATGAGTATCGGAAATAATGAGGGTTTTCATGGCCCTTATTTATTGACCATCGCTTGAATGATGTTTTGGGGGACTTCTTCGTAATGGGAAGGTTCCATGTAGGAGATGCCGCGACCTTCAGTCAGCGATCTTAGGATTGTAACGTAGCCGGAAAGTTCAGCAAGGGGAGCATAAGCTCTAATGACGGTGGCTTTGCCTCTTTTTTCCGTACCGAGAATTTTACCGCGTTTACTGGAAAGATCACCGATTGCGATACCCATAAACTCGTCAGGAACAGTCACTTCCATTTTCATAATAGGTTCAAGCAATGTAGCACCAGCGTGTTTCACACCATCCTGAAGCGCCATTGATCCGGCGATTTGGAAAGCGATATCAGACGAGTCAACATCGTGATAACTACCATCGTATAACACTGCTTTCATATCAACAAGTGGATATCCTAATAAAACTCCTTTTTCCATGGCAGCTATGACACCTTTCTCAATTGAGGGAATAAACTCTGAAGGAATCGATCCTCCTCTAATTTTGTTTTCAAAAACGAATCCTTCACCGCGACCAAGTGGTTCGAGTTTCAAAAGAGCATGACCATACTGACCATGACCACCGGTTTGCTTGATGTATTTACCTTCTGCGTCAGCTGGTTTCGTGATAGTTTCTTTGTACGCCACCTGAGGTTTACCGACATTAACATCCATACCCATTTCCCGTTTCATGCGGTCAACGAGAATCTCAAGATGAAGTTCTCCCATACCAGACATGATTGTTTGACCGGTTTCGTGATTGATCTTCACTTTAAATGTCGGATCTTCTTCAGACAGTCTTTGAAGAGTATAGGAAAGTTTTTCTTGGTCAGCTTTGGTTTTTGGCTCGATCGCTAAAGAAATAACCGGCTCGGGGAAGATGATTTGTTCAAGTAAAATCGGATGGGTAGGATCTGAAAGTGTGTCTCCAGTTTTTGCTTCTTTTGGACCAACAAGCGCGACGATTTCGCCGGCATAGGCTTTATCAATCTCTTCTCGAGTGTTAGCATGCATAAGAAGTAGTCGGCTAACACGTTCCTTGGTACCTTTGTTGACGTCATAGATATAGGAACCTGTTTCCAAAGTACCAGAGTAGATACGAGTATACGTCAGTTTACCTACATGGGGATCTAGTTGAATTTTGAAAGCAAGAGCAGAAAATTTTTCATCAGGTGATAACTTACGTATTTCTTCCCCACTTGTTGTCGGATTAATACCTTTGATTTCTTGCAAATCTTGAGGAGAGGGGAGATAATCGATAATAGCATCAAGCACTGGTTGAACACCTTTGTTCCTAAGTGACGTGCCGCAATAAACGGGGATAACTTTATAGGCGATAGTGGCTGCGCGGAGAGCTTTTTTTAGATCTTCAATTGCGATTTCTTTTCCGTTTAAGTATTTATCAAGCAACATGTCGTTTGTTTCGGCAACCTGTTCGATTAATTTAGCTCGAAATTCGGTTGCTTTAGCTTTTGTGTCTTCGGGAATTTCAACTTCTGAGTATTGGGTACCTTGGGGATCTTTGTCCCAGATTAAGGCTTTCATACTTAAAAGATCAACCACGCCTTTAAATTCTTGTTCTTTACCGATAGGATAAGTCATGATGATAGGATTGGCGCCGAGTCGTTCACGAATTTCTCCAACTGTCGCTTCGAAGTCAGCTCCGAGTTTATCCATTTTGTTAATAAAACACAGACGCGGTACTTTATATTTATCAGCCTGACGCCAAACAGTTTCCGACTGAGACTGCACGCCTTCTTCAGCGTCGAAGACAACTACACCTCCGTCAAGCACACGAAGTGATCGTTCCACTTCGGCAGTAAAGTCTACATGTCCTGGAGTATCAATAATATTGATTCGGTAATCTTTCCAGAAAGTAGTTGTTGCAGCCGAAACGATCGTGATACCACGTTCACGCTCTTGAGCCATCCAGTCCATTTGAGTGGTTCCTTCATCAATGTCGCCGATTTTATAGCTTCTTCCTGTGTAGAATAAAATTCGCTCAGTAGTTGTGGTTTTACCCGAGTCGATGTGAGCAATGATACCGACATTTCGAATTTTATCAAGCGGTACATTTCTGTTTTTTGTCGTAATAATGTTTTGTGCCATAAATATTTAGTTTATCATGCCCCGTTCAACAGCAGGGAGAAATAATAGTCACCACTTCAAATGAGAGAAGGCTTTGTTTTGTTCTGCAAGTTTCTCAGTCTGTTGTCGTTTGGCAACTGCCTGGCCTTGGTTTTTTGAAGCTTCAATAACTTCGTGTAATAATTTATCTTTAAATGTTCGGTACTCTTTGTTTGATTTGGTTCGGGCAGCTTCAACTATCCAGTTTAAACCTAGATATAGCTTGCGATCACGTCTGACCTCTATTGGTACAAGATACGAGGCACCGCCTAAACGTTTCGGTTTTACTTCCATGTTGGGGGAAACATTTGAGAGAGCTTTGTACAGAGTTTTTGTTGGGTCTTCACTCTCTTTTTTCAGATCTTCAAGCATACCATAGACGATCTTTTCGGCAACGCTTTTTTTGCCGTCTTCCATGACGTACGTAATCAGTTTGGCAATCTCCTGACTACCGTAAAGAATGTCTGACTTAACGGGTCTTTTTTTATATGGGTGTCTAGGCATAAGAAAAAATGAACTTAACCTGATTTCTGAGGTTTTTTGGAGCCGTATTTTGATCTTGAAGTGCTACGATTGGCAACTCCTGTAGTATCAAACTTACCTCGCACAATGTGATACTTAACTCCTGGTAAATCTTTGACGCGACCACCTCGTACTAGCACGATAGAGTGCTCGGCCAAGTTATGGCCAATACCTTGAATATAGGCAGTGACCTCCATTTTGTTTGAAAGTCTGACTCTGGCCACCTTTCGCAAGGCTGAGTTAGGCTTTTTTGGAGTCATTGTACGTACCACAGTACAAACGCCCCGCTTCATGTTATTGTTTGTCGGGACATAAGCACGTTTGATGGCGTTAAAGCTGAGTTTGAGGGCTGCCGCTCGTGACTTCCTCACTCGCTTGTGGCGTTTCCTCTTGATTAGCTGGTTGATTGTGGGCATATTTACTAATAAATTTACTGTAATACTTATTAATTAACTCCTCATTCACAGGAATGAGTCTTCCAATTATAACATTTTCCTTCAAGCCTAGCAAATAGTCCACTTGGCCTTTGATTGCCGCGCTGCTGAGAACACTTGTCGTTTGTTCGAATGAGGCAGCTGACAGCCACGAATCTGTGTAAATGGCGGCTCTGGTGATACCTAAAATTGAGATTTTTCCGATAGCAGGCTTACCTCCCTGGGCAAGTACGCTCTTGTTTTCCTCTTCAAAGCGGACTTTGGAGACTACCTCGTCTTTAATTAAGGAGGTATCGCCTTCGTCCTCGATAATAACCTTGTCGCTCATTTTACGAATAATGACCTCAAAATGTTTGTCATGAATAGCAATACCTTGAGACTCGTAGACTTTTTGTACCTCGTCAAGAAGGTAAAGTTGAGCTGCTTTCAAGCCTTTAATAGTGAGAACGTCGTGTACATCAAGATGACCTTCAGAAAGAGCTGTACCAATACCAACCATATCGCCATCTTTCACTTTTAGCCTCTGGGAGGTAGGAATAACAAACTCTTCTTCTTGAGCATGTTCACCTGAAGCAGTGATTTTTACTAAGAAATTATCATTTTCAGTATCTTCTTTAACAGACACTTTCCCGTTGATCTCAGCAATAGGTGAAACTACTTTTGGTGTGCGGGTTTCAAATAACTCCTCTACACGAGGAAGACCTTGAGTCACGTCGGCAATCACAATACCTCCGAAATGGCGAACACGCATAGTTAGCTGCGTACCCGGTTCACCGATTGATTGGGCTCCCATTACACCGATTGGTACGCCAATCTCAACTGGTTGATTGGTTGACAGATTGACGCCGTAACATTTTTTACATACGCCATACTTCGACTGACAGTAAAGAGGGGATCTAACGACAACACTTCGTATGCCGGCTTTGGCTATTTGGGCGGCTGTTTCTTCACTGATTAGCTCATCGGCTTTCACAAGTGTTTTTTTATCAAAAACAATATCTTTTAGTGCATAGCGGCCTTTGATGCGGTCTTTCAACTTGTCTCCGCGTTCATCATCGACACTGATTACGAGTCCGTCGGCGGCATTACAGTTTTCCTCACGAATAATCATGTCATGGGCAACATCGTGGAGTCGGCGAGTCAGGTATCCGGCATCGGCCGTTTTTAACGCTGAGTCGGTGAGACCTTTTCGAGCTCCTCGAGTAGAAATAACGTATTCAAAAATTGATAACCCTTCACGATAATTGGATTTTGTCGGAACCTCGATGATTTTACCCATCGGGTCAACTACAAGACCTTTAATAGCAGAAAGCTGTTTCAACTGTTCTCGAGATGCACGTGGTCCTCCCGATTGAATACTGAGTCGTACTGGATTTTCGGCGTCAAGACTGTTCCAAGTATCTTCAGCTAATCTTTCTGTAGTATCAATCCATAATTTATTGGTATAGCGTCTTTTTTCCTCGAGTGTCAGCAATCCTTGATTGAAGTTATTTTGGATTTTATCAACTTCTCTTTCTGTTTCTTCAACAATCTGTTCTTTTTCTTTGATAATTTCACAGTCAAACATGGAGATAGATAAACCGCCACCTAGCGTGGCACCCCAGAAACCGATTTCTTTAATTTTATCAATTAGCTCTCCAACTTTTTTATTATCGTCAAATATTTTAATTGAATCAACGACAATTGTTTTAATGTCGGCGGCTTTCACGTCGCTGTTCATGTATACAAGTTCTTTTGGCAGCAGTTGATTGAAAAAGATTCGACCAACAGTAGTTCTTAACGACACGCCATCAATGCGCACCATGATTGGTTGTCTTAATGAAATTTTATTCAGGTGAAAATAACTAATTGCCTCATCTGGTGTTCCCAGCCATTCAAGTTCCTCATCTTTTTTTTCAGCAAAGACGTGGTCCATGGTGGTTAAGTAGTAGACGCCAAGAGCCATCTCTTTGTTTGGTACAACAATCGGTGATCCATCAGCTGGTTTCAAGAGATTGTGGTACGGCAGCATTCTTTCCTCGATTTCAGTAATTGAGTTTTTTGAAAGCGGCAAAAACACACCCATAGCATCTCCGTCAAAGTCAGCGTTATAACCGGCACAAACAGTTGGGTGGAGTTTAATAGCATATGAGTCTGTCAAAACCGGATAAAACCCGAGGATTGAAAGTTTGTGCAGAGTAGGTGCACGGTTCAAAAGCACCGGATGGTTTTTGGTGATCTCTTCAAGAATGTCATATACGACTGGATCTTTTTGTTCGAGGAAGTTCTTGGCGCTTTTTATGTTTGGCGCCAATCCTCGAACAATAATTTCATGTAATAGATGAGGTTTGAAAAGCTCAATTGCCATCTCTTTTGGTATACCGCATTGATCAATTTTCAGCTCAGGTCCGACGATGATGGTTGAGCGGCCAGAGTAATCAACACGTTTTCCTAAAAGATTTTGACGGAAACGTCCCTGCTTACCTCGTAAAATATCAGATAAGGACTTCAAGACTTTAGCTGACGTTGACTGAGTGCGAGTTCTGCCACGAGATTTTTGCAGATCAAGCAGTGAATCAACTGCTTCTTGAAGCATTCTTTTCTCGTTTCGTAAAATGATTTCCGGTGCACCAAGATCAATTAACTGTTTCAAGCGAATGTTGCGGTTGATGACGCGTCTGTATAAATCATTTAAATCAGAGGTGGCAAACTTGCCTCCTGGTAACTGAACTACCGGTCTCAGATCAGGCGGGATAACAGGTAAAACAGAAAGGAGCATCCATAGCGGATTAACTTTACTTTTTAAAAATGCCTCAATGATGCGGGTCTTTTTAAGAAGTTTATTTCTTTTTTCACCTTTGGCTTTTGGCAGATCGTTCAAGCTGTCTGTATACATTTTCTGCAAATCAATGGTGGAAAGAAGTTCGTGTAGTACTTCTGAACCCATACCAACATTGATGTACTCTTCGACACCTTTTTCTTTAAGGAATAAATAATCATCTTCTTCCAAGGTTTCGTTTTTTTTCAGTGACTTAACAATTTTTGTGATACGATCATAAAAAGCGGTTTTTTGGCCTTTTTGTTCCACGAATTTATCTGATAGCTGTTTAAATTCCTCTTTTTCTTTCAGATCTAACTCTTGTAATGTAATCGCTTTTTGCTCGGGATGGGTGATGCGTTTGGTGATGTCATCTCGCTGTTTGTCAAAAGTAGTTTTAAGCGTTTTTTGTTTCTTGGCGTGTTCTTCTTCAATAACATCAATCTCTTGTTTACGGGATTTTTCAAGGACATCTAAAGCTTTTTTCTGTTTATCTTTATCAATATCTTTTACAAGATACAAGGCGTAGTAGATAATTCTCTCTAACGCCTGGGGAGGAACGTCAAGAATGATACTTAAAGGAGACGAAGAACCTTTAAAGTACCAGATGTGAGCAATGGGTGAAGCCAGTTTGATGTGGCCCATACGTTCGCGTCTGACAACTGAGGAAGTGACCTCGACCCCGCAGCGATCGCAGACTATTCCTCGATAACGGATTCGTTTATATTTACCACAGTAACATTCATAATCTTTAGTCGGTCCAAAAATTCTCTCATCAAACAGACCATCTTTTTCGGGACGGAATGTACGATAGTTGATCGTCTCAGGTTTGGTGACTTCGCCTTTTGACCACTTTAAAATGTCTTCTGGTGAGGCGATGCGAATTTTAAGACCGGAAAAGTCTAAGTTAAGTGTATCTTCCATAAAAATTTTTTATAAAATTGTGCGCGGGTTATTTTAGATATAATCAATTGATAATCCCAAAGCGTTTAGTTCTTTCATAAGAACATGAAATGATTCAGGTACACTTGACTGTGGTATGTCAAGTCCCTTGATGATTGACTCAAAGGCCTTTGTACGGCCACGAACATCGTCCGATTTAATGGTCAGCATTTCTTGAAGGACATACGGTACTCGATGTGACTCAAGCGCCCAGACTTCCATCTCTCCAAATCGTTGTCCTCCCATTTGTGATTTACCACCGAGTGGTTGTTGTGTAACGAGGGAGTATGGTCCGACTGAACGGGCATGAAACTTGTCTTCTACCATGTGGATGAGCTTCATGATGTAACCGATACCTACAAGAACTTTTCTTTCAAATGGTTGGCCTGTTTTACCATCATACAACGTCACTTTTCCATCAGTTGGTAGTCCGAGTTTCTGCAGTTCATCAAGAATAAACTCTTCTTTCAATTTTTCAAAGACAGGAACAGAAATTTTTTGGTTATTTCTTCTGGCAATAAGTCCAAGCAATGTTTCAAAGAGTTGTCCCAAATTCATACGGTTAACAATCGAGATAGGTGACATGATGATGTCAACAGGTGTGCCATCTTCCAGATACGGCATGTCATACTCAGGTAATATTTTGGCAATTACTCCCTTGTTACCGTGGCGACCGGCTAACTTATCTCCGACTGAGATTTTTCGAAGTTGAGCGGTGTTAACGATAATCCGTTTCATGACGCTTGGTTCAAGTTCGTTCGGATCTTTTTGAGAGTCAATGGTTGAAATATTCACAACAGTTCCACGTTTACCATATGGCATACGAAGAGAAGTGTCTTTCACATCTTTGGCTTTTTCACCAAAAATTGCTCGGAGCAGTCGTTCCTCAGCTGTCAGTTCTCTCTCGCCTTTGGGAGCAACTTTTCCAACGAGTATGTCGCCGCTTTTAACTTCAGTACCTCCGATAACCAAACCTTCTTTATCAAGATTTTGTAGCACTTGCTCCCGTACATTTGGAATGTCGTTTGTTAACTCTTCCGGTCCGAGCTTTGTGTCAACCAGATCAGCGATAAACTCCTCGGAAGTGATTGACGTTAAAAGATCTTCTTTCAAAACACGTTCCGAAATGACGAAACCGTCTTCGTATCCCAGACCGTCTAAGGAAGTATAGGCGATAACTAAGTTTTGACCAAGAGCCAGACGACCGTTTTCGACTGCTGGACCATCGACTATCACAGCGCCTTTTTTCACTTTCTGTTTCGGCTCAACGAGTGGTTTCTGATCAAAAATAACATCTTTATTTGTACGCAGGAAACGTTCTAAGTCATATTGATATTGTTGTCCAGATTTGCCTTTTAAAATGACTTTTTTACCATCAACATACTCAACCGTGGCATCCTCAGGGGCAAAAATTGTTCTTCCTAAGGCACTGGCAATTTTTTCTTCCATACCGGTACCAAGATCTGGTGTATGGGGTTTTACTAATGGTACCGCCTGACATTGCATGTGTGTACCCATAAGTGAACGGGTTGCATCATCATTTTGAATAAAAGGTATCAGCGCAGCAGAAGCACCGACAACCTGGCGAGGTGAAATATCGATAAAGTCTAACTTATCAGGAGTGATCTCGATAATCTCACCACCTTGGCGAGCAACTACATGTTTATCGGTGATAATCCCGTTTGCATCTGATCGAACATTGGCTGAGGTGATAAAATACTGCTCTTCATCATCTGCTTGTAAATAAGTCAGCTCATTACTGATTTTGGCGGTTGTTTTTGAACCATTTTTTTCTTTGATAACCTTTTTATAAGGTGTCTCCAAAAATCCGTATTTATTAATTCGTGAATATAAAGCCATGTAGGTTACAACACCGATGTTTGGACCTTCTGGTGATCTGATCGGATCAATTCTTCCGTACTGAGAAGTTGAAATGTCGCGGATCGAAAATGACGCACGTTCTTTCTCGATTCCCCCTGGGCCACCAACAGTGATTCTTCGCAAATTATCAAGTTCTGATAACGGATTTGTCTGGTCAACTATGGTTGATAGTTGGCTGGTACGGTAAAATGAGTTGATCGCCATCATAATTGGTTTAGAGTTTACTATTTGAGACGGGGTAGGGTGCATATCAGTTGCCACCAAACTCATGCGTTCTTTCACTTCTTTTTCAGCGCGAACCATACCGACTCGAATCCCATACATACCAATCAGTTCACCCACTGTGCGCAGGCGGCGATTACCCAAATGATCGATGTCATCAAATTTGCCGTCACCTTTGGTGAGTCTGACTAAGTATTTGATCGCTTCGATAACATCCTTTTTCTTCAAAAGGAGATTTTCCTTGTTTATCTCCAAGCCGACGCCAAGTTTTTTGTTGATTTTATAACGGCCAACTTCGGCAAGAGAATATCGTCGGGGATCAAAAAACGTTGTGTTTAAAGTTTTGTAAGCGTTATCTAGAACAAGAGGTTCTCCTGGTTTCATCTTGCGATAAAACTCGAGTACTGCCTCGTCTTTGTTTTTTGCTTTGTCTTTTTTAAATGTTGGAACGATGTACTTCTCCATAAGCTCAGGCCCCAGGTCGCTGAAATAGCTTAAAAGAGTGTTAATATTTTCGCCTTCAAAAAGTCTTAAAAAAACTGAAGCCAAAATTTTACGCTTTTTGTTGACTTTGACCTCGATTGTGCCGTGGCGGTTAATAGTGAAGTCCAGCCAGGCGCCGATGTACGGTCTGACTTCAGCATTGTATAACGTTAAACCAGTGGCTCGATCAATCTCAGCTGTGAAATAAATACCCGGTGATCGCACGATCTGATTGATAATAGCCCGTTCAATACCGTTGATGATGAATGTACCTCGACTAGTCATGTTGGGGATGTTGAAAAGGTAAACATCCTGTTCTTTTTCTGAACCGGTTTTTTTGTTGATCAGTCTTAACTTTGCATAAACCGGTGAGTCGTACGTCAGTTTTTTATCAAGGCACAGCTCAAGGGGAAAACGTGATTTACCGTAATAAATACCTTCGAAGTACAGGGAGAATTTTTTCCCGGTATAATCCTCAATGGGAAAAAATTCTTCAATAATATTATGAATGTCTTTTTCAAGAAATGCTTTCCAGGAGTCTTTCTGTATCTCAATAAGGTCTAAATTTTTTAAGTATTTTTCTTCAGTACCGAGGTAAACTTGTTTTGGGGGTTGAGTAGATTTGGATGTGCTCATCGATACAGTTTGTTGTAAGATGTAACTAAAAGTAAAAAAAGGCTTTTAGCACGTAGGAATACTTCATACACCCAACAAAAAACCACCGTACGTTCTAGTTAAAACAAAAAACCCTACAGTATTATAGGGTACTTTGAAAAAGGCCTTTGAGGAATATTATACGATACGATTCTGCCCTTGTCAATAGCTATGAAACAGGCGTGCTTTTGGTGATAAATCTTTCTTGTTTTTTTTGAGATGCTGTCCTCATTTTGTCAATTAATGCGTGTATACCATTGGTAGACTTTGGTTGAATCTGGTGTTTGGCAGAGAGAGAGGTTGCATGTTTTCTCTTCAGGTAATCGTGTAGAGGAGAAAGCAGGTTGATGATCTCGAGGGTTTTTAAAAGCGATTGAAACCCATCAAAAAATCCTACAACACCTTTGATACCAAGTTCAAGTTCTTGCGAGGCAGCGTCAACAGTATCAAGAATAGAATTTACTCTAGTGAGTGTTTTACGAAAGTCCCGCAGAGCGAAGAAAAGCTGTACACCAACGCCTATTAAAAAGAGAGTTGATAGAATCAAAATGAACGTTAAAAAAAGCTGAGTCGTGTCCATATATATTAATATACATTAAAGGCAGGCAGTCAAGCAAAGGTATATGGTGATAAGGATGAATTCTACTTTGTTACTGCTGTAGAGTTGTTTTTCTTGGCCCAATAAATATTTGCAGCAAGGAGACTGTCAAAGGTACCAGCATCTTCCCAGATACCTTCGATAGTACTTACTTTCAGTTCACCAAGCTCACGATACATATTGATAAGATCGGGTATTTCGATCTCGTCTCGAGCAGAAGGTTTGACTTTTTTGGCAAATTCAGAAGCTCTTTTATCAAGTATATAGATACCGACCATCGCATAATCGCTTTTTGGTTCTGCGGGTTTCTCAACGATAGACAGAACATTGTGGTTTTCATCAAACTCTATGACTCCATATCGTTGCGGATCAGAAACTTTTTTAGCAAATACATGGCCTCCCTCTTTAAAATTGCTGATTTCTTTTGAGAAGTTATAGTCAAATATATTGTCGCCTAAAATCATGCTGACACTGTCATCTTTAATAAAGTCTTCACCAACGATGAACGCATCAGAAAGTCCTTTTGGCTCCTCTTGAATCTCATATGTGAACTTCACACCGAAGTCTTTGCCTGAGCCAAGCAAATGAAGAAAATGTCCGGCATACTCTGGTGATACGATAATTAGTATCTCTTTTATTCCAGCCTGAATAAGCGTTTCCAATGGATAAAAGATCATCGGTTTGTTATAAACAGGCAGAAGCTGCTTTGAAGTAATTTTAGTAAGCGGTCTTAAACGAGTCGCACGGCCGCCGGCAAGAATAATTCCTTTCATAGAGTTAGGGTGCAATCAATAACTTGAATGAAAACAAGACAATCAATGCAATCAGGATATATTCTAGCATATTTCTCAGCTTGAGGGAGCCGTCCAAATAGTGATGAAAAAAAGCCCATAACAGATAAAAAACGGCATATCCGAAAATAAATCCGAACTGAATAAACCGTTCTCCAGTAAAAAGCATCATACAAGCCACAACAAACAAACCAACAGTCACAAGTAGCAGGTAATCGAGAAAGTGTTTTCGAAACTCTTTTTGTACTGCGTATAGCATAGATTTTATTGAATTGCTCCTTTGATAAGTATAGTCAAACATATCAGCATAAACAGCATAAATATGAGATGTGCAAGATTTTTTCCCGTCATACGAACAATACCCATTTTGGTTGCCAAATGAAAGTCCCAGATAAGCGCCAGCATAAATATAGGAATCAAGATAAAGTTAAGGTGAAGATAAACAGGCAGAAGATTGAGTGCTGGTCTATTAGATTGAGCTAATACAACCGGTGCATCGTTTGCAACTGGTTCATCCTGAGGAACAACGGTTACTTGGGTTGACGGTTCTCTGGCTCCTTCATCAGCTGCTGAAACCTGGGGAGTGCCAAACATTTGTACAACCAGGGTAGTTTCTTGACCGTTTAATGTACCATTAACGACTGCGAAACCGACGTCAGTATATTCTTTCCTCAAAATATTTTCTTTATGTGAAGGTGAGTTCATCCAGGCTTCTACCACGTCTTTACTAAACAGGAAGTTTTTTGCCAGATTTTCACCAGCATAGTTATATTGATATCCGGCAGCTAGTATAAAATGCCAAGGTGCTGTTCCGTCAGGAGCATAGTGGGCCCAGTAATTATTTGTAAACATATGTTTCGCTTTGGCGGCCGCGGCTGTTGTCAGTTTTTCATTCATTGCAAGTGTTGAAAGTCCATTCTCGGTGCGTTTCTCATTGGTTAATTTCAACAAAGTTTCAGAATTGATATCGGTGGCAAATCCCAAGACTCGGGGATTTGTTGTTGAATGGATTTTTCCAATAAAAAAACCAGAAAGCAAGACCACTAGTAAAAACACCGTCAACGTTTCCAAGTGTAAAGCTCGAGCACGGTAATTATTACTCTCATGAGGGGTAAAAAATCTTTGCAGTGCTAAAAAAAACCGTTTCATTTGAAGAGTTTTTTAATTTGCCTAGTGTGAAGCTTTAAATAACCATACATGATTGATATACCTATGGCATCTATAAAAACATCTCTTGGTTTACCTTCACGTGTCGGTACAAAGGTTTGATGAAACTCATCAGATGCAGCGTACAAAATCGCCACAATTGCCGCAAAAATAAATACATCGTTAGTGATTTTTCGCTTATTAGAAAGAAAAAATGACCGAAATAAAAGAAGATAGAGTATAGCGTACTCAATCACATGAAGTGATTTAAAGACGATGAAGTTAATAGTGAAAATACTTGATGCCTGGAGACGATGTCTAGTTGAGAAATAAAAAATGATTATCATCCAGGCAAGAGGTGGTGCCCATGCAATGATAAACGTTGAAAATTTCTTCATATAATAATCAATATACACTATTTTCAAAGGAGGATTTTTCGTTATGAAGTTATTGTTTTGAAAGCGATTTTCTCTTTTGCCACTATAGTAGCGATTGATAGAAGTGCAAATAATATTGAAGATAAGGGAAATAACATAAGCCAAACTCTAGGATTTACTGCATTCGATTCTTTAAAGAGTTTAGAACCCTTCCACTTTGTAGATTGCAACAATGCTGCCAACAGTGTAGTGGCTTGTTAAAGCGATGTCATGACCATTTTCTGTGAAAGGATCGTTCATCTGATAGTTTCCCGAAGAACCGCTCGTAAGCACGACATAATGGTCGGGGATCGGACCGCCGTCATAACTTATACCTGCAATGACTGGTCGAGGTGGACTTTGACTTAATTCACTATCAATTGCAGCTGTTACCCGCGTTGTACTTACTCCATCGGCAACAACAGTGAAGTTCAACAGCGCGGTTGTTGAAAAAAAGTTTAAAGGATTACTAGCAATAGTTGAAGGATTGACACTTCGGTGTCCATAATGGGTGTAAATCATCGACATCGATGAAATTAAACATCCAGCGCTTGCTAAAGAATACTCTGAATTGTTAATAGCCATACTACCCCACTGACTGTCTCTTTGATTGTAATAACAACCCCAATCATTACAGATAGTTTGGTTGCTTAACAACGACGCGCCTCCTTGACTGTTGACAAATCGAGTAAAGCCTGCCAGTTGTGCTTGGGCCTGAGCAAGGAGTCTCTGGTAGGTCGTTTCATCATTTTGTGTTTCGGTCAGTAATTGCTGTTTCTGATTTTTTTGTAAATCAAGACTGGATTTTTGGGCCTGAAGTGATTTAGTCAGATCATCAAGCTCGACTTTTTTCTTTTCTCTGAGTTGTTTTTGCTGTTCATCGTTTAACTTTGCCTCTTGCACCTGAATAAGGACTTTTTGGTTATTTTGCTCAATAGTCTTATAATATTTTAGCTTATTAATTAGCTCTCCAGCATTATCACTGTTTAAGACGATATCAAATACTGTTACCGACTGATTTTTATAACCATTGACCACACGATTTATGAGTAATTTAGATAAATAACTTAAAGAATTATCCAATCCTCCAATGCGGCTTGTCAAAAGATCAATCTCTTTTTGTGTGTCAATAATTTTTTGTTCCGTATCTTGAATTTTTAAGGTCGCCAAATATATTTCGGTGTCCATGTATTGAATCTGGGAGGACAGGGTATTTTTTTGTTCTTTCAGACTGTTTAATTTTTCAGAACAGGTGGCGATAATCGCCTTTAACTCATCTTGAGATTTACCCGCAAAGTTACCAGTACAGTTATCAGTTTGGGCGTGAACATGAAGAAACGGGATAAGAAGGGCGATCGCAATAAGAAGCACTAAAAAAACGACCTTTTTCCACATAGATTATCATTATAAGCAGTTTTCACCCTCAATTTCAACTAAAGCGATACTTAAAACTGCGATAAATATTTACGAGTAGCAATGTAGGAAGCTGCAATACCAATCCCGATACCAAAAAGTGCGATGAAAAGAAGTGTAAATCCTAAAAGATAAATGTTCACAGGCCAGACAGGTAGTTCGCCGAAACCATAGTTAACTGCCAGATGCGGGATGCTTCTAAAATAGGATTGGAGGAACGGACGAAGTCCAAAAACGACACCCGTTATTACAATAAACGATGTCAGAGCCGCCACAATTCCAAAAAATATTCCTTCTCCAATAAACGGCCCCCGAATATAACCTTTGCTGGCTCCAATCAATCGCTGAAGTTCAATCTCCTCCTTTTTCAAGGCGATTTTGAATGATGTAGTTGTTGAAAGAACAATAATTGACATGAGAATAAGAAAGGCAAAAAGTACCATAGCTGTTTTTCGAAGAACGTTAGTTAAAGTAAGTAAGCGTTCAAAAATATCTTTTTGGAACACTACCTCATCAATACCTGGCTGTTTCTTCAGAAGTTCAGCTATATGGGGAAGGTACTCGGGTTTTTTAGCATAAATCTCAAGCGATGCTGGCAGTATATCGGCGGAGACCATTTCAAGAAGTAAAGGGTTATCGCCATTTAGTTGTTTATAAGTTTTAAACGCTTCGTCTTTGGAAATGTATTTAATGGTTTCGATTTTATCTGACTGCAGAAGATCGTTTTTCATTTTTGCAATATCACTTTCTGAAGTTTTTGTTTGAAAGTAAACAGTCACTTGCGGTCTGGTTTCTACATACCCAAGCAGTCCATTTAAAAAATTCATTGAAAGAAATAAAATAGCCGACAGAAGTAGTGTAAAAAATAACACTAAAAATGCCGCCAATGATTGATAAGGAGTTCTCCGTATTGAGGTTAAAATTTCTCTCATAGTTCGTAGCCTCCTTTTTTCAGATCTTTTTTCAACTTACCATCCTGCATTACAAGAACTCTTTTTTTCATGCTGTTGACAATATCCGTGTTATGAGTGGCTATGATAATAGTTTTCCGGCCTTCGAGTTTTTTAAAAATCTTCATAATTTCCCAGGTAGTAGTTGGATCAAGGTTGCCTGTTGGTTCATCGGCGAGGATAGTTGTTCGATCGCCAATTATGGCTCGGGCAATAGCCACTCGTTGTAGCTCACCGGCTGACAGTTGGGCCGGGAATACGTCCTTTTTATGTGGTAATCCAACCAGCTCAAGTGTTTCACTGATCATTTTATCAATAAGAGCTGGATTAGCGCCAACAACCTTCAAGCTAAGCGCAATATTCTCGTAAACTTTTTTATCGGGAAGAATTTTAAAGTCCTGAAATACCATACCAATCTTGCGGCGGAGTTTTTCAACACTTTTGAAAGTTTTATTTGATATGTGCAAGTCATCAACAGCGATGACACCTGAAGTGGGCGCGTATTCATGAAGAAGTAACTTAAGAATCGTTGTTTTACCGGCGCCTGAAGGACCGACGAGAAAGACAAATTCATTATCTGAAATTTCAAATGACACATCATTAAGAGCGGTATTTCCAAGCCCAAATCGTTTCGTGACGTTTTGAAACGTGATCATGATATCACTATACTATATTTTACTGAAGAATCTCAACTAAACCGACGTCCATTAGCCAGCCGGCTGTCTGAGCAGCAAATGTCTCACCGTGGACTCTCACTTTTTTACCAACATATTGGGATAAATCAACGGTTGATGAGGTCAAGTAAACATTTTGTGATTTACCACCGGGACGCTCAAGGTGAAACGCTCCTTCGCCTTCAATTCCGCCTTCTTTCAAAACCCCTTCAGCCTGATCCTTAAACGTTTTTTTATCAGATATACCAACAACTTTTTCGGCAGGTTTATTGGAGATGCTGCCTGCCTGGTCGGTTTTGGATTTTTTAGACATAGCAAAAACAGATCCAATAACACATCCGGCAACTATGGCAACAACGAGCATGATGATAAATTTTTTTTGTGGCATTATGGTTGAGACAGGTACCTTCTGATCAAGACTCTGCATCATCGGTTTAATGGGTTCACCTGCCATGTTGTTAGGATAGCAAGATTTTTATAAAAAAACAAGAGAAAATGAAGAAAAAAAATTAAGTTCAGTTTGTAGTGCCCATACTTGTTCCTGTTCCTGATTCTCCGTTGGATCCCGCACCGCAGCAGAAGTCCTGATTGCACTGGTAATCATGTGTGTAACTGCACCAAATAAAGAAAAGACATTTTCCAATCTACTTTTTTTAGCGATAGTTCAATGCTCATAGCAGATAGATATCACTATAAGGAGAATTGTTGAGGTTGTCGTGTCCTATTTTAACTTGCAATTAAAGAGGAATTTATCTATAAATATTACATCATGTTAGAGAACAACCAAAAAACAAAAAAAACTTCTTTTAAGCAATGGGTCGCTTTATTTGGGATATTTACTTTGACTCTTGGAGTACTGAGTATTAGCTATTTATCAAATAGAAACAATCTTCAAACCAGATCGAAAGCACAAGAAATACAAAACACAAATTATCCTTGGAAGTCAGCACAAGAGTTGATTGCAAAAGGTGGTATTCCGCCCACGCAATCGCTACTTGAAATCGATGTGGAGTATCACGACTCAACTAATCCTCAAATCAACATACTTTCCGCAAATAAATTAGTAAATGGTTTTATACCGCGTTGGCAATATGCTTCCGACCCGCAACAACTGCATGATAGTGATAGTGAGCAATCAATATCAACTTCAAATGATTTCTCGATACAGCTTCTTGATGGTTCTGGTAAATCACTGGATAAACGCTATTTCAGTCTTTCGGCACTATCAGCCATAATGGAAGGTAATGGTAAAGATCATCCTGGACATGAGCAGCTGATAACAAATTATCCGTACACATTGTATCTTCTTTATCAGAATATCGCCCGAACGGTACAAATATCAGATCTGGGCGGTAGGGTAGTAGTTAGTGCTGCAGTAGACAACAGCGCCGGTATAACTCACACAGTTGGTTCATATGAGCAACTGGCAGCAGCAGACGCTTATACACAAGGTTCTGATATTCAAAGTCAAGATATTTTAACAGAAGTGACACCAGTCCCAAGTTCTCCTTGTAGTGTTAGTGAAGATCACTGTCTTAATCTTCTCTTCATTGGTAATGATTTTAATCCAGATCAGTTAGCCTCTTTTGATAATATAGTAAATTTCGCACTTAGATCTTTAACTGGGGACTCAACAGGAGGCGGTATTCAACCATGGAAAGCCCGAAAAACACAGATCAACTATTTTAAGACGGTTAACATTCCTAATGATCCAAGATATGATTATGTAGATTTGGAGTGTCACGCTACACCTGAAGGAAATATAGAGTGTACTCCTAATAATGTACTTGATAGAGCACAAATGACTCAGTCAATGTGGGATGAAGCTATCGTTATTGAAAATTCCCCGGAAGATCTTTATTCCACAGGTGTACGACATCGTAGCACTCTTGAAGGTGCTCATCAAAGTTATCATACACTGGGTCATCTTAATTTGTCACCATTTCGAGATAAAACTATTGCCCATGAACTAGGTCATGCCTTTGCTGGGTTAGCTGACGAATATATTACCGATAACTCCACGCCCCCTCTTGATAATAGAGTTTATAGAAATTGTTATGCTGGCCAACCTCCGGCATCTGAATGGTACAATCATGACTCAAATACTGCAGTGAGGTTAGGTGACTATCGTCTTGGATGTGAATACAGCAATAGATATAAATCTGCACCGACATCAATAATGGGAGGTGTTCTTGATAATGTCGATTTTTTTAATGCGCCTTCTCTTCTGAGGTTGAATACTGTCTTTAATAATACATCTTATTTGTACCCATTATCAGACACGACAAGTCCAAATATAACAATAAATCAACCAGGTGTCGGTATATTAGTCGATAATTTTATGACAGTTGATGTTAATACTTCAGATGTTAGTGGGGTAAATCGGCTTGAGTATTTCTTGACTCACAATGATACTGGTCAACAGGATTTTTTATACACATATTATAAACCAAGGCCATCAACCTCTGTGAGATTTGACGTTAGTAATCTAAACAATTATCCTAGTGGATCATACACTTTAGTAGTAAGGGCATATGATTCAATACTGAATCGTCGTACAGTGGGTAATCTTATACAAATCATCCATAGTTGTCCTTTAGTAACCAACTCACCAGATCAACCTTCTCTCCCTTCCCCTACAGTTTGTCCAATTGGATCGATCACGCCTGCTCCGACAAATATATCTATTCCTCCAAACTGTCATGGACCGGTCGATCAGCATACTTGTCAGTCAAACTGTGTTTACCCTGAAGCCACCTGTGATGTTTATAATAATCAATTTTATTGCTGCGACTTGCCCAGCCCAACTCCAACAAGAGCAATTAGTCCAACTCGTACACCAACACCGACTCCCACCACTGTTCATCCATCAGGTATTCCGACACCGACGCCTTGTGGGTTACAAGGTCATATTGCTTGGACTCAGTGTATGGATCCCGATAGTCAGGCCAATTACGAACACATTCATCAGGGCATTTATGACGCAAACTGTATTGTTCAATCAGTGCACACCAATACTCATTGTGCACCTAGTCCAACAACTGCTTTTACTAACTGTCATGATATAGCAAGAGCGCAGTGTTTAACTGAATGTCAGCCGCCTAATGGAGTTTGTGACTCGCGAACCAATTTTCGCTGCTGTGATTATAATGGCGGGGCTCCCGTCGAAGGTCCAGGAACGTCAACTTCGGGATTTAATCTTTTCAATGCAATTGTTAACTTCTTTAAAAGTATACTTTAGTGACTCATATCCCATGGTTTGATATCGATATAAGGAAAAGGTACACCTGGTGCGTCGATAGTAATATCTGTTTGACCGTGAGGATATTCGATTCTTATCTGCCAACCTGATTGTGGTAGATTTGAAGTATAAATAATGTATGGGGTTGTCGCCAGGTTGACAACTGTTTTTGAAGCATCAAATGAGACAAGACAGATGGGCAAAGACAAAAGTGTTAATGCACCAAAAACAAGGCCTTTATTAACCTCTTTTGTTAGTGATAATTTTTCTGAGTGTTCTTTTAACATAAGATTTTTTATAATGCAAATTATTGTCTTTTGAGATAGGCCTCTATAAACTCATCTAGGTCTCCATCTAAAATTTGATCAGTTTGGGAACTTTCATGATCTGTACGTAAATCTTTTATCAGTTTGTACGGGTGCAAAACATAGGAGCGGATTTGCGTGCCCCAGGAAGCCATTTTATTGCCCTTGAGAGAGTCCATTTTATTAAGTCGTTTCTCCTGTTCAATCTGCCAAAGTTTTGAACGAAGGAGCTTTAAGGCATATTCTCGATTCTGTCCCTGGTAGCGCTCAGTTTGACAGGTGACTGTTATTCCTGTTGGTTTATGGGTGAGACGAACGGCGGTTGCGACTTTGTTGACATTTTGTCCGCCATGCCCACCAGCTCTAAAAAACTGCCATTCAAGATCATCCTCCTTAAGCTCTACATCTTTATCTTTAATAATTGGTAAAACCTCAACCAGAGCGAATGAGGTCTGCCTGAGCTTATCGGCGTTAAAGGGAGACTGGCGTACAAGCCGATGAGTACCGGCTTCAGCTTTCAAGTAGCCATAGGCAAACTGCCCGTGTACATTGAGGATGATACTCTTGATCCCAGCCTCGTCTCCTTCCACTCGGTCGATCTCTTCATAACTCCAGTTCTTTTTTTCAAAATACCTAGTATACATACGAAGGAGCATACTGGCCCAGTCCATCGCTTCGGTGCCTCCTTGACCAGCATGGATGGCAAAAATCGCATCTCCACGGTCATACTCACCGGATAAAAAGAGGAGAATTTCGTAGGAACCAATTAGTTTTTTTGCTTCCTCATCATGATGTTCCTCAAAGAGAAGTTGCATCATCTCAACGTCCTCGATCTCTTTTTTCAGCTGATTAATTGTTTTCATGACTTCAGCCGATTTTTGGGTATCTTGCCAGAAAGCTGCTTCATACGTCAGTTTCTCAAGACGTTCAAGTTCGGCTTTTTTTTCAGGTAAATTGACTTTTTTCAAGATACTCTCCAATTTCTTACCGAGATCTTCGTGTAATTCTTCCATAAGAGACAATTATACCTGATAGTCTATGTAGGCTACGCGGGAGTAGCTTCTTTCAAGTCTTGTATAAACTTTTCCCTCAGAGTAATTGGCAGGAAAAAATAAAATATCGAACCTTTGCCTTCTTTGCTTTTGAACCACATTTTTCCTCTATGCCGCTTCATTATTTCAGAAGATATAAACAGTCCAAGGCCAAGTCCAGGATAACTTTGACGGCTTTTATCTATCACTCGATAAAATCTCTGAAAAACTCGTTTTTGCTGATCTTTTGGGATGCCGATGCCAAAGTCCTGAACAGATAAAAGCACCCCTTTGTCGTCAGCCGAAGAAGTAACAATAATTTTATCTTTTCCCGGAGAATACTTAATCGCATTAGTTAATAGATTAGTGATTACTTGCCCAACACGATATTTGTCGGCCAGAACAAGAGTACTTATCCGGCCTTTTTTAATGATTTTATGATCGGAAATGGGGCGTATTTCTTCGACAGTTTCGTTGACCAGCTCATCAAACGGAAATACCTCTTCGTTATACTCAAGCCGACCTTGAGTAATTCGAGAAACATCAAGAAGTTCCTCAATTAGTTGAGTAAGCTTATTCACTTGATTGTCTACGCGGGATAAGTACAGGTCACTTTTTGTATCAGCTGATTTCTTCAGATGTTTTTGGAGAAGTTGAATAAACGCTTTGATCGAGGTAATTGGTGTTTTTAATTCATGGCTGGCAATACTGATAAAGTTATCTTTTTGCTGTTCAAGACGTTTACTTTCTGTAATATCATGCATAATTTTCACATACCCTTCAAGCCGACCTACTTCATCAAAAATCGGACTGACTGAAACATGCGCAAAAAACTCGCTACCATCGGCACGGAGACGCCAACTTTCGCCCTCAAATTTACCTTGAGTTTTTGCTATCTCAAGTTCTTTCCACGGTGTTCGGTTTTTAACTTCATCACTGCGAAAAAATATCGAAATATGTTTACCCACTGCATCTAGTTGCGGATACTCAGTGATTTGTTCCGCGCCTTCATTCCAATTGACGATAAAGCCATCAGGATTCAGGAAAAATATTGCATAATCTTTAACGCCTTCGATCATCAACCGAAACTGTTTTTCATCATGAACAACTCTCAAACGGCTTAGTTCGGAAATTTGAAGAGATTTTTTTAAAATTGAGATGATCCAGCTAATAAGAAATCCTTCAAATAAATAGATAAAAAAAATAATCAACTGTCCAACGTTTTCTATTCTGAGAGTGTTTTTTGGCGGAAGAAATAAATAGTCGACAAAAAATGCAGTAATAATGGTGATAAATATTCCAGCACGAGAGCCAAATAACCAAGCACCCAGAATAACAGCAGTAATAAATATTAGGTACGGACTTTCGGTAGTAAATTGATTTAAAAAAATCCGAATCCCAATAGCAATCAATATAATAACAATCAATACAGCTGCTTTAACAAGAAGCGGTGTATCAAATGTTTTCAGATTCCAAGCAAGACGTCTTCTAAAGCTGAATTTACTAACCATTACTTATCTTTATTTTATCATTTCTTACTGTACATCGGCGCCGATGATGATAATTACATCGGCTGTTTCATTTTCAGCTAATGTGGTAATTTTCGGTTTTGAAGAAAAATCTTTCAGATCGTTCTTTATTACCGGTGAGATGCCTGACTTACTTTTTTTAATCTGAATTTCGGTTGTTTGGTAGTCAAAGTTATCAGCGTTACCAGTTAGGATTTCTCCGTAGCCGGCTTTTTGTAGTGAATCTTTGATAATTGAAGCTTTACCAGCTATACCTGATCCATTAAGAATTTTTACTTTAACATCCTCACGAGCTACAGAGGGTGTTGGAGTAGCAGTCTCTTTTGGAATTGCTGTGGGTGTGGGCGCTTTGGTTGTAAATTTACTTAAATCAGGTAGTTTGGCGTTTGATCGCATTACGCCCATTAAAACACCAAATGTTAGAAGGGAAGAGCCGACGAAAATACTAATTTCTTTCAAGGGAAATCGTCGAGGAGGTCTGCTTGGTGAGGTAGTAACTGAAGATGGTGGCATCTTGAGTTTCTTTTTGAAAAAAGAAAAGTACTTGTTTTCAAGAGAAAAAATGAACGCTCCGATGCAAACATCAAACTGGAGAAAAGGAATTGCTTGATTGGGTTGGGTAACGAGAATTTTCAGATATTCCTGATAAAACTGGGGAATTATCCTTTTTAAAGGATTTGTCCAGACGCCAACGTGTTTAGTAAAAGTATCTTGCCGAATAGACTCAGAGTCATTTCCGGAAAGAATGAGCCGGTTGACTTTTTTACCTTCTTCCTCCATCGCCAAAGCATATTTTTTCAGCTGATCTTCAATCGGTTTCGAGGCCGTGATATGCCCTTCAATTTTGTCTTTTTCAAGCGGGCCAAAAGTATCATACGCATAGCCATGAATATGTTCTTTCTCGTAAACGACATACATAATGTATTCTTTTTTATCTTTTCTTAGTGTTTTTTCAAATAATTTATAGTAGGCTAGTATTTCCGGAATAATACCGCTGAGTTGTAAGTTTAGAAGTTTTAATGCTTCCTGATACATTTGGATTAGTTGTAGATTCATGGCAAAAAAAAGTACCTGTTTGCCGGTGTCTTTTTCCTCAACAAGGTAGTCGTAGGCGCATGTATCTAAATCAATCATGAGCTGAGCGCGGGCTTTATCATTAATAAATGAGGAAACGGCTGATGGGGCGATGTCTGCTGGAACATCAGCTCTTAGAAAATGGAAAGCATCTTGAGGTAAAACAAGCTGAATTTCCCGGTCTCTGGATGCGGAAGAAGAGATAAGGGTTATAGCCTCTTTTACGGCCGAAGCAAATAGATCAATGTTAACGTTTTTCCCGTCCTGCAAGTTAATTGTATGTGTTTTCTCATAGTAGGCACTTTCATATTGACCAAGGAGAGATTTTTTCAGGTATAAGAGCTTAATCTCGTTTTTGTTGACGTAAAGATAGAGCATAGTTTCAATTATAAACTCTTTTTAGAGAAGAAAACAAGTGTTAATAGGTAATTAAATGATAAAATTATCTTATGGAAGGCGCTATTTCCCAAATTAAACAAAAACTTGATATTGTCGAATTTATTGGCTCATACATTCCGGTAAAAAAAGCCGGGCGTAACTTTAAGGCCGTATGTCCGTTTCATAAAGAAAAAACCCCTTCATTTGTTATTTCTCCTGAACGTCAGATTTGGCACTGTTTTGGAGCCTGCGGAGATGGCGGCGATATCTTTAAATTCTTGATGAAGTGGGAAAACATCACTTTTATCGAAGCTGTGAAAGAACTTGCCCAAAAAACTGGTGTTCATCTGAAAAGTTCTTCAATTGAGGATCGTGAATGGAAAAAAAAGGAAGGTATTTTGGCAATAAACACATTAGCTTCAGAGTACTATCAATACATTCTTCAAAAAACCGCCTTTGGCAAAAAAGCTTCTCAGTATCTTTCTGACCGGGGACTGAACACTCACATTATTGAAACATTTAAGATAGGCTACGCGCCATCTTCATGGGACTCGCTTCTGAAGTTTCTTAAAAAGAAAGGTTATAAAGAAGTAGATTTGCAGGAATCAGGGTTATTAATCAAAAGCGACAAAGGCTCTTTCTACGATCGTTTCCGTGGACGAATTACATTTCCTATTCTTGATCCGAGAGGGAACATCATCGGTTTCTCAGGAAGGCTTCTTGATCCAAATGCCAAAGAGGCAAAGTACATAAATACACCAGAAACTGTTTTATATCATAAACGGGAAAGTTTATATGGTATATATCAAGCAAAAGAGCTTATAAAAAAAGAAGAAAACGTCATTTTGGTAGAGGGTGAATTTGATATGATTGCGCTATATCAACATGATATCGGTTATGCTGTTGCTGTGAAAGGTACCGCAGTTACCAGAGAGCAGTTGACTCTGCTTCGTCGGCTAACTCCGAAAGTCACGCTGTGTCTTGATGCCGACGAAGCAGGTATTGAAGCGATGAAACGAGTTACCCATGATGCTGAAGAACTCGAGTTTGAGATTTACGTTCTTGATTTAAATGGTGCTAAAGATCCGGCTGAAGCTTTGACGAAGCATGCGCTCGCTTTTAAAAAACAACTGCAATCGCCAGAATCAATTTATGATTTTTTAATAAAAAATACGTTAAAAAAATACAATGTTTCAGTCGCTTTTGATAAGAAAAAAATCGGCGAGGAAGTTTTACCATTTATTTCCCAGATACAAAACCCGATTGTCCAAGCCCATTACATTAATAAACTAGCAAATCTGCTTGAAATTTCCAAAGAAAATATAGAACAGATCATAGAGAAACGTCAAAAAAGACCCGTGATGACGTTTAAGGACCCAGATCAAATCACACTAAAATCACCATTGAAACGTCAAGAGTTAATCGAAAAATATATCTTAAGTCTTCTGTTTCAACACGAGAATACGTATGAGATAGCAGAGGCTATTTTTGTTCATTTGACTCCTGATGACTTCATGTATCCGGCATACCGGAAAATTGCGACAGCCTTTCAGGCATTTAAAAAAACTCATCCTACAGCTATGGACTCTAGCGCTTTTTTTGACTCACTGCCGAGTGAGTTGCAACCAAGTTGTAATGAGCTCTATCTTTTCAGCCCGCCGGATCTGAAACTTGATCGGGAAACAGCTGTACGTATGGCGCTTGAGGTAAAACGTTACTCGCTCAAGAAAAAAATCACCGACTTAGCACGTGACGAAGTCAAACAGGAAGATGAAAAAGACCTTTCTCGCTTCCAGGTTGCTCTTAAAGAGGTAGAAAATTTGATCACTTCGTTGTACAATTATAACTTGTAACTCCCGGCGCATCCGTCTGGGAGTTTAGTTTGTGATATAAAAAGTAATATAAAACACCCCATTCTATGAAACAAAAATTACCCAAAAATATTAAAGAACTACTGGCTCAAGGAGAAGAAGACGGATTTTTGGTCCAGGAAGACATAATGATTGTTTACCCTGAACCCGAAAAACATGTTTCCGAAATCGATGAGTTTTTTGATTTGGCTTTTCGGAAGGGTGTTGATATTTTCGAGACCATTTCGACCCGTGAGGAGTCTGATGCGAATAAATCAGCCGAAGAGATAGAAAAAGAGCTAGAACAGCTTGTTACCTTAAAGCACGGTGAGTCGCTTGATCCTATCAAAAAATATCTAAAGGAGATCGGCAGGACACCCCTTTTAACATTTGAAGAAGAGGTTCAGCTTGCGAAACTATATGAAAAAAACGACGAGGTCGCCAAAGAGAAATTAATCAAAGCCAATCTTCGTCTTGTCGTATCGATTGCCAAAAAGTATCTTGGACGCCGGTTATCATTTCTTGACCTGATTCAAGAGGGAAATAAAGGTCTGATCCGTGGTGTTGAAAAGTATGACTGGAGGAGAGGTTATAAATTTTCTACCTACGCCACCTGGTGGATTCGTCAAGCGATAACCCGTGCTATAGCTGACCAGTCGCGTACAATCCGCATTCCTGTGCACATGGTTGATCAGATTAACAGGTTTTATAAAACTCAGAGGCGATTAGTACAGAAGCTTGGCCGTGAGCCAACTGTGAAAGAGATCGCCAAAGAGATGCAGATCACGCCTGATGAAGTTGAGAACCTGATAAAAATCTCCCAGCAACCCAAGTCACTTTCTGCGCCAGTTGGTGATGATAAAGAAGCCACGCTTGAACAGTTTGTCGCCGATCAGAGTCAGCCAAGTCTTTATGATAAAGTTTCCCGCGAGCTTCTGAAAGATGCTCTTCAAAAAGTGCTTGAAACGTTATCACCTCGAGAAAAAAAGGTGTTAATCATGCGCTTTGGACTAGAAGATGGTAAGGCGAAAACTCTAGAAGAAGTCGGTCGGGAGTTTAAAGTGACCCGTGAGCGCATTCGCCAGATTGAAGCCAAAGCTATTCGTAAACTTAAACACCCGACCCGTGCTCGGAAACTGAAAGATTTTCTTGAATAAGGTAATTAGTTCAATGAACTAGCCGATTGTCATCAACTATCATCTTCACTATTGTTGAATGACCCTTTTCCTCTTGAATATTCAGTTGTATCTTAAATGTTCTTCCTTGAATTTGTTCTAAAAATGAAGTATCGGTCACAGTTACAATATTTGGTGGATCAATATGGTTGTCTGGATAGCTATTGGTAAAGTCAGACTTTTTCCAGCCTTGCTTTAGAAGTTTATCTGTATAAAAATTAAGCACAGTTTCAGAATTATCTTGGGTAGTAAAAGTGACAATGCCTCCTTCAAAATTATCGACAAATCTGGCAGTGTTATATCTTGTTTCAAGAGACTGGACGTTTGCATAATGCGGCAGTTGATTCACAATAGGTTCGTACTCGAGCTTAATTAAGAACGGGCTAAAAAGTAAAACGTAGCATATCCAAAAAGTTGGAATACCAATAATGATCAACGTCAGTTTTTTCCAAATCCAATATTCTTTATGTGATTTAGGTTCTTTTTTCATGAAGACAATTATATCATTTTGAAGCATGAACCTGTCTGTTAGCTAAGTTAAATTACCCCATAATTGTGATTTAAATAATCGTTTTATACACCTCAAATATTTTTTACACCTCTTTTGGAAGTCTTTTTTTAGACAGTGTGGATTATAATCTATTGTAATATTTTTTATTATCCTGTAGCCTTTGCGTCGGGAAAATATGGCAACCAGTACATTATATAAAAGACTCGGAGTTCGGCTACTTAAGCTCTCACAAGAGGAGTTGGTATTTTTAGCCTCTAACTATCGTACATTGCTCGTATTGAAGAGGGAAAAGCGAATCCTTCCGTCAAAATACTGCATAAATTATCGCGAAAACTCAATAGTAGGATTCACGAATTACTTCAGGGAGTGTGAATATACTTGATTATTCCTTCTAAACCCATTAGATTTAGTACGTATGAGCTTCGACAAGAAACTTCCCAATAGTGTCTCTTACTTTATTTTGCTGCTTTTGGCAATTATCTCAATTCTCGTTGTACTTATATCTTATAAAATCCAGCAAGACGCGACCCACACTCCAAGTCAAGCAAAAGAAAAAACCATGCAGCCTCAAATAATTTGTGATTCAGAAATTGTCGATAATCAGATTTTTGATACAGGAAGTGTCTATTTGTATGATATTTCAGCAATTAATGTCAACGATATCTGGACTGTAGGAGCAACTCAGTCTGCTATCCGATCGACTTTCATTAAGCATTGGAATGGATCCAACTGGTCAGTAGTCTCGAGTCCAATCCAAACAAGTTATGATACTTTGTATGGTGTAAAAGCATTGGGAAGTGATAATGTGTGGGCGGTTGGAGAATCTAATTTAAGTGATATTTACCACTATAACACACTTATTGAGCATTGGAATGGTGTTCATTGGGAAATCGTGACGAGTCCAAATGAAAATGGATATAATGATCTGCAAAGTATCGATGGTGTCTCTTCCACAGATTTATGGGCAGTGGGTTCAGTTGGTGTCAACATGGGAGCTACCCAAAGCCTTATTTTACATTGGAATGGAATTTCATGGAGTACCTTACCTTCGGTACCCCAGTTTCCCGAAACTACCGTTTTAAACGATGTTTGGGCCAATACGGCCGATGATGTTTGGGCTGTTGGCTATACCGGCCTGTCGTCTCTTATTTTACATTGGAACGGGAATGAGTGGAGTCGGATAACAAGTCCCAACGTACCGTCAACGTCAACCATTTTAAAAAGTGTTTCAGGGAGTGCAGATAATGATATCTGGGCAGTCGGGTACAGCAGTAATTCTCAACATAACTTGACTTTGTCGATGCATTGGGGCGGACAAAGTTGGAGCATTGTTTCCAGTCCCAACTCCACGCGACAGTGGACGTATTTACTGGGAGTGAAAGCGATTAGGTCCGACGATGTCTGGGCACAGGGCAGTGGTCGTACTCTCGGAAACGGCCAGACATTCATGCTTCACTGGAATGGATCTATCTGGGCTATCGTTCCCAGCCAGAATAATCCAAGTGAATCAAGTATTTTAACAGGGATAACTGCTTTAAACTCTAATTCTATCTGGTCTGTTGGTAACTCTTCTAATCCGAGCCAAACGCTTATTCTCAGTCGAGTATGTAATCAGCCTAGTGTAACCCCAACTGACATACCTTCACCAAGTCCCCAATCTGATATGTGCAAAGCAAATATTGATGGCAATAACGCAATCGATTCAGGTGACTTCAACATTTTGAAACAAGAGGTAGGAAGAGATTGTAAAGCAAATAAATGTCGTGCAGACTTTAACTGTGATGGGTTTATAGACAAAGCTGATTATTCATTCTTCAGTCAGTATTTTGGTCTTGGTTGTCCGGCGGCAACACCACTTCCTTGTCAGTATACAAAGTGACTCTATATCAGGATCTCTTGCATCCCAATTCAAAAAAGAGTAGAGTAAAAACATGAAGAAAAAACCCATTTCTCCACTACAAAAAGCTCTTAATATCTGGGCAGTAATTCTTCTTGTTTGGGGTGCATATAGATATTTTTTTAAAGCCGATCTGCCAATTTGGTTTGATGAATTTGTTGCTAAACCATTAGTTTTTGTTGTGCCGATATATTATTTCATTACAAAAGTTGAAAAAAGATCGTTTGCAGAGGGGATAGAGTTCAATAAAAAAACGCTTGGTCGTGATCTTCTTCTTGGTGGAGTAATTGGCATGTTTTTTTTCGTAACCAATGCCATTGGGTCAATTCATGCTTTAAAGATGTTAACCTCAAAATTTTCCATGATTATTTTTCAAGGTCAGTTTCTCCTTCTAACATTTACGGCTATTGCAACAAGTATTACTGAAGAAATTCTTTCTCGCGGATTTATTCTTAAGCGTCTCTATGAAGGAACTAAGAATGTCATAATTTCCTGTCTTGGGGCAAGTATCTTATTTTTTTTCCTTCATATACCTTTTTTGTTAACAAGCGAGTCGCTTAAAGGACCAGTGTTGCTTGAGGTCATGGCAACAGATCTTTTGTTGAGTTTTTCGGTTTCAATTCTTTATTTGTATTCACGAAGTATAACAGTCCCTATTGTTGTGCATGCGTTATATACGATTAGTCTTTACTTTTTTCACTTCGCGCTTTCGTAGATCCAAAAGATATCTTCAGTACCAGAGGTAATTTTTTTTATTCTCGACTGATCAAATGCATATGGTTTACTGGTGAAGTCATCCGGGTATCCGATCATGACGGCGCCTTTTTCATCTGGCTTCATGTCAGTTGAGAAAATAAATTTGTCAAACTTTTCCACTTGTCCAAAGCCATACTTATCAGGCGGCGTCAGTTTCGCTTGCGCTTGATAGGTTGCTGGTGGATAGTTCAGGTAATAAAGTAAAAAAATATATGGTTCACCGTGTTGCCGAGTAATATAAAATTTGTCGTACTTGTTATAGTTGTCTTTAATATATGTACCAAGATCTTTATAGCCACACTGCCAAGAACGAACAACAAGTGCCCGTTTAAAGTAATGATTCAGGTAAAAATCCCACGTTGAGAAACTAAAAGCAAGAAAAAGTAAACAAGTGGCGATGAAAATATATAACTTTATTCTGTCTTTTTGAATATCGCAGAAAAAATGCCAGGCACCATAAGAGATAATAATAAGCAGTCCGATTATCATGGGGAAGGAGCGTGTTAACGCATGTTCCTGCCAAGCCAGCGATGCAGTTAAAGGGCTCACTAGCAAGAGAAAAAGTATAAAATAACGATACTTCTCTTTGTTCTTAAACAAGTAATACAGACCGATAAAGAGAAAGATATATTCAATTACCGTAATCGGCGTTAATCCTTTATAACCAAAACGAGGATTGTCGTCGCCCTTGGTCACAAGAAATTCCGGAGAAAAATAGCTTATATATTGGTTGGTAAGGTAAACTAGTCCGTACGTCAGTTTATTGTGAAGTAGCCGTGAAGGGTGTTCACCGTTAAGTTCGTTAATACTGAGAGTAAAACCTTTGTCTTGGAAGAAAAAAAGATTTTGCACCCGACTTGGAGGTGTTAATAACTCAGTGAAAGCAAATATCGAAACAGCTGCAAAAAATATAACAAGCAGTTGTGCAACTTTTGAAATGTTATAGTGTTTTTTATTAATAATAAGATGGGTGACGAGTGCAGTTCCAAAAAATAAAACAAATCCTTTACTTGTGTGATAGGAAAATAGCGCAATCAGAAAAAGGGATGTGAAAATCACAAAATCCTTGATACGGAGCTTCTCAACGTATTTCAAAAAAAAGACAACTGCCAAAATCAGAAGAACATTAGCGATTGTGGCTTCATGAGCCTGGCGCGCTATTGTTTGTATCCAAATAGACACGCTTGATAAAAAAGCCGCAATAAGAGCAATGTACTTATTTTTTGTTAACTGCCAGGCGAGTAAGTAGAACAAAATTGGTGACAAAATACCCAATATTCCAGTAACGGCTCTTGTTGAAAAATCGTTTAGACCAAATACCTTAACAAACGGTACGGTCAAATAAGTAATAGCAGGTAATTTATAATCGCCGAAAGATTTAAGTCGAGTCGGTAATAGCGTTCCATACTCATCTTTCCCGGTTTGGGAAATCGAGTACGCATTGTACCCGAATGCCGCTTCATCAGCGTCAAGACAAGGAAACGAGCCACTTTTTAAATGTAAAAAAAGTGCTAGAAGGACAAAAACTGCAAGAAGAGCAGGAACGAGTGGTTTACGAAAATTGGCTAAAAATTTCTCTATCATGCAGTTTCCAGTGTTTTTTAACTTGTAATCGTGACGCAAATATTTGGGGTATTTTACCAGATGCCTGTAGAAGTCCGATTAGAAATGGTACCTCACCTTTTACAAGCATAGAGATTTTCATCAAAGGTAAATGGAGTGCATGCGAGAGGCAGTAATTTTTGTCACTGATGTTTTTCCAGGTAAAAATAAGTTGGTTGCGATAGGAAATAGTCTTTATTTTTTTTATTTGAAAATACTTGCCGATGGTGGATTCATGATGGTGTTCAACTAAAATATTTGGATCAAAAAGAACTTTGTATCCTGACTTCCAAGCATTATACGAAAGATCGATATCTTCCCAATAAAATGGAGCATACAGTCTATCAAAACCACCAAGCACGACAAATTTTTCCTTATCGATCATACAGGTACCGCCTTCTGCCCAAGCAGTAATTCCAAGCGTTAGATCGTGTGCTTGTGTATGTTGAACGACTCCATTAATAAAGGAGATGCGATTTTTGCCAACTACCTGACCATTATGTTCTTTCTGAGCAAAACTGACTGCAAATAGATTGGGGTCAGTTCGGAAACGACCGAGTGCTATTTTAAACGAGTCATTCATAAGAAGTACGTCACTGTTAAGAAGGATAACGTAGCGATATCTGGCATGTTGTACGCCGACATTTATTGCTTTTCCAAAGCCAAGATTTTTTTTGTTTTCAATTAGTTCTATCTCAGGAAAGATTTTTATTTCTTGAGCAATACTTTTTGTTGGGTCGTCATTGACGATGATGATCTGGCAATTTTTAAGATATTTGAGATTTTGACGGACATTATTGACGAGTTCATCTGTATTTTTGAATGCTGGAATAATGACAGTAATCATATTGTGTTTAGGATAACTTCTTTCACTTTTGCTTCAAACTTCTGGTAACTGAAGTTGTTAACAACATATTGATGAGCAGTTTTTTGCATATGTTCAAACAACGTAATATCAGTAAAGATTTGTTTCATGCTTGCTTGTAACTCGTCCTCGTTTTTAAACAGATACCCATTATTCCCGCTCGATATGAAGTATTTAGGACCACCAGCAGCAAAGCAAAAAGGGATACAGTATGCAGCCATCGCCTCAAGTGGCGTTATGCCAAAGTGTTCTACTTGTTCAGGGTTCACTTTTTCATCAACGCCGTAGCCGGCAAAATGCCAATAAAAAAGTGATTTTTTATAAAGTTCGATAAGGTTTTCGTAAGAGATATTAGGTTTTAATATGATTGAGGAGTCGCTGCCTATAAGTGACACCAACGAGTTAAAGTATTCCTTGTCTTCTTCGATGAGACTACCAGTAAGAATAAGTTGAAAGTCAATAAACTGCTTTTGCATTTTTTTTAAGTTGCGAAACGCATTGATGGCCACGTCGTGTTTTTTTGTATGGAGATGACCAAAAAATCTGCCCACCGACAAAATAATTTTTTCTTTCTTAAAGTCAACCAGATTGAGTTTCAGAAGATCGTCATTTATATAGGGATAAATAACTGCAGATTGCACGTGCCATTGCGACAACCACTTTTGAGTAAACTCAGAATTAGATATAAATCTGGCTTTTTTTAACTTGAGACGGTTGAGCGGATTCATGTGGTATAAATTTTTTTGAGGTACCATGCAAAAAATAAACGTGTTTTTTGCCGAGGAAAAAAAATAACTACCGTCGGTGACATAAAAAAGAGCTTCGTACTGTCTTAATTCTCCCAGTTTTTGCAGCGATGAAGAAGTTTTAAACATATTTTCATGAAAAATGAGATTTGAAGAAAACTGGAGATTGAACTTTGATTTGATTTGTTCAGATACATTAGTATCCCAGTAAATATGGAGTTCAAAACCTGATTCTTGAAGTACTTTCAATATTGATAAAATATGCTTCTCGCCGCCGCCAAGAGTATCAAGATACGGATCGTACAGAGCGGCTTTACGGTTTTGAAGACTGTTTCTTTTTTTCATAAAGGAAAATATAAGTGATGGTTTTAGAAAATGCCTGGTAGATACTCTCAATTATACCAATTTGACCATCCAAAAAACCTTTGTTCCTGATAAGGCGGCGGTAGAGCTCACCGAAGTATTTACGGAAAAATGTCGGTGTTTGGACGATTCGCCCAGCAGCAAATAAAAGATCAGACTCTTCTCCTTCGAAGCGAATCGTTTTGTCAACAATCTCAGTCCAATCATTTTGAGAGTAGTGAAGAAGAGGTTGGTTTAAATACCCCACCTTACCTCTAACCTGGGGAGTGGAATGAATTGTCTCTGGCCAGTCTACAAATGATGGTTTATGGATAAGTCGTATGATGTAATTTGGCCACCAGCCGCCGTGCTCGAGCCACTTTCTTCTTGCAAAAATCTCTTTGCGTTTAACCTTAAAATGGGTATAGTCACCAGGATTTTTCACAATATCATTGAGCTCTTGGACGAGCTTGGGAGTCATCCGTTCATCTGCGTCTATAAAAAATACCCAGTCAGTCTCGGCTTTTTCCACACCAAAGTTTCTTGCCATTTCAACGACATTGACGATTGGATATGAGTAAATTTTTACCCGAAAACTCTGCAATTGGGCAACAGTACTGTCTGAACTTTGCAGGTCAATTGCGATTATATTAGCTTGCATGAATTTGAAAGGCTTAAGTAGTTCACTAATATCTGATTCATTGTTGTGTGTGTACAGTATTACAGTTAACTTGTTATTCATATGCATAACTTAATTGGTATATCCTTATTATAGTCAATGAATTAGATCACAATAGATGTATGTTAATCTCTTAAGTTTGGCGGCAAGAGTAGGCCATAGCCGCCAATTCGCTGATCACCATCGTCATGTGGTTGAGTACGAATGATAATCTGCTGATCTTTGGAATTACCAGACTGCTTGATTTTATAATAATCGATTAGATATCTAAATCCAGTATCACCATTTGGCCCGGTATCAAGTGCGATGTTGAAGTTTAACCCAGAAGTTTTTTGTTTAATTTTCTTGATAACCTGATCTTTAAAACCAAGTCCATAGGGGTTAGTTGCTAATTGATAATGAAGAAATGGAGCATTTATTACAATAAATAAAATAATAATTCCGGTTAAGAGAGCCGGTTTATTACGGACTAGAAAGTAATCGATGATTCCGACAAGAATAAATGGATATAAGAAATTAAAATAATACTCAGAGGGCCGTTTGCCATATATAGTGAAAAATATCGGAACAATAATCCAGAGTACTGTTGTCGCTTGATAAAAGTATTTATAAAATCCCTCTTTCTTTTGTGACAGATATCGAATCATTAGAAAAAATAAAATATATAGACCTATTCCTAAAGGGACGGATCTAAAAAAAATGAATGGCTGTAGGGCGTTTGTTAAGACAATCGTCCAACTAGTTGGATCGAAATTGGAACCATGTTTTGGGATAAAAAAAGTTAGTAATAACTTGATATTAAGAAAGTTATGTCTGAGATCAAATAAAACAAGTGGTAGAAACATCAATAAAAATGCCGCGAAAGCACCTAATAAGTTTTTTGGTTTCAGTAATAATTTTTTCTTGCTCGAGATTAGGATAAAAATTAGACTCCAGATAATGATGAAGATAAATTGGAAGTGCATATTCATAAAAAAACCCAGATTTAACCCGAGTAATATCCAATACAGCAGATTTTTATTGAAATAAACTTTATATAAAAGAAATAAAGTCAGGAGAACGCCGAGTGGTATCAATAGTGGCCACCAGGGGATAATATCGTAGTTAATAAAAAGAGGAGCGCTGCTCCAAAACGCCAGAAATGCAAGAGCATACCATTTACTAAATAGTTTTGCTAAGATGAAAAAACTAACGGCAAAAAAAAGACAATCAAAAACAACTATAAAATAGAGAAGTGCTATGGGGTGAAGTTTTGTGAATAAAAAGAACGGTATTATCAAGTATGTAAGGTAGGGAGCCAGAAAAAAGCCTTCCGGTCCAACGACTCGCGGGCCGATAAGAGTAAACTTGTGATTTGCTATAATGTCCCTAACCTGGGTAGTGAACTGTTCCTGGTCCCAGTCGAAGATGATCCGCATCGGCAAGTTATAGAATCGAAAAAAGGCGAATACAATAAAGACAATAGCCAGTAAAATAAGAAATATGATCTGGTTGCGTTTCATAGCAATGTGAACAATTATATATGATATTTCTTTACGCAGTACTATTGGTCGCATTTTCCGTTTACTCGTATGCGTTGATGGATCCAAACATCACGCTATTTAACTCACCTGTCTGGGCTTTTTTTCGTGAAAAACTCATTTATTTTGGGTACTACCAAAGGCCACTTTCCACTTTTGTCTACCTGCTTTTTGTTGTGCTTCTTTTTGCTTTTCATATCTATTTTGTTAAAAAGAAAAAAACCAATCCGGTTCACCTTTCACTTGTAATAGGCGGAGTTCTTCTTTTTTCGTATCCCTTTCTTTCTCATGATTTTTTCAACTATTTATTTGATGAAAAAATTCTGACATTTTATCATCAGAACCCTTACCTTCATAAAGCACTTGATTTTCCTCACGATAATTGGACTCGCTTTATGCACTGGACTCATCGAACTTATCCATATGGACCAACATTTTTGCTCATGATGTTGCCAGCATCGGTTCTAAGCTTTGGAAAGTTCATTCTGGCATATATGTTGGGAAAAATGACATTTGCCGGGTGTTATATACTGAGTGTTTATTTACTCAATAAAATGTCTAAATGGCAGGCCATCTTTTTTGCGACAAATCCGCTCATTTTAGTTGAAGGTTTAATGAACTTACATAATGATTTTATTGCAGTGGCTCTTGGGATAATTGGGCTTCATTATCTTTCAAAAAAACCTCGATTGATTGCAGGATTGTTTTTTCTTTTATCAGCCGGAATAAAATATTTTACAGTGCCAATTTTACTTATGTTAACAAATTATCCAAAAAAATATCTTTTTGCAGGAATTGGTATTCTTTTGGCAGTTTTATACGTTTCGGCAACCGGAGAGGTGCAGCCTTGGTACTTTCTAAATTTATTTGTACTTTATCCATTTTTTAGCAAAATGTTTAAAAAATTTAATTTTCTTTTTGCTGGACTACTTGTTTCCTACTATCCTTTTGTTTTGTATGGGGATTGGACAGGGTCAAATAGTATCTTAATTAAACATGTGATTATTGCATTCTCAGCGATGATAACAATAATCTGGCTTGCAAAGGAGTTTAGATTTATTACAATTACAAAAGAATGAAAAAGCTTGTTGATCAGGCAATAATTTTCTTAAGAACAAGATGGGATACTGTTCTTTATGCTCTATCTTTCATTTTGTTCTGGGTGAACTCCAACTACGTTGCCTATCCTGATGAGTTTGTCAATATTCTCGGCGGGCAGTTTATCAACCAGGGAAGAGCACCGTACATCGGTTTTTTCGATCATCATCTGCCTCTTGCTTGGTATTTGGCGGCAATCTTTCTTAAGATATCGTTTGGGTCATTTATTCTCTTTCGTAAATACTGGATGATTTTCGTATTTCTTTGTCTAGTAGGCGTCGGACGTTGGATCAAGCGACATCACAGCGATCTCTACCCTTTTTATCTCATATTTGTGCTCTTTTACCCGATTATGGGAGTTTATTTCTGGTTTCATCTCTATATTGCCGATAGTTTGGCGATACTGTTTTTTTCATTGACATTTTGGCTGCTTCTTGCTCAGACACTTACACGAAAAGTCAGCTACGAAGTGACGTTATTGGCATCTTTTTTGACGTTCTGTCTGATTTTTTCCTCATTAACGTATCTTTACTTAGCTTTCATTTTGTATGTGTGGGAGGCCGTTCTTGTCGGGTGGAATATCAGGAAGTTAGTCAAGTTTTTTGCTGTTGCTGTTATTCCGTACATTGTCTTTGGTCTTTCAATTGTCTTTACAGGCGCGATCAAAGATTTTTATTTTTCAAACTTCACCTACAACACGCAGCTTTATATTGATATTCCCAACTATACCAGAGGCCATTTCTTCAACCCGTTAAAGTTTGGCATGACAATCATGTTTAACTTTTACAATAATTATTTGCCTTTGTTGTCAAAGATCAAACACATGGATCTCTACTTACCAATTGGTACATTAGCAGCCTCTGGTTCATTAGCACTTCTTGTGCTTCTTCTTTGGAGATTTCCTATCTTTGGAGTATTATACTTTTTTGTTCTTTCATTTAGCGCACCCAGAAGTGATATCTCCAACTATCACGAGACAGATTATCAAGGAGCACTGTTTCTTGTCTTTGGTCTCATTTCATCCCTTATTGCGCTTTACCTTATCCGTAAAATTCGCTCAAGTGAATTTATCGTTCATGATATGGCTCGACTGGCCCAGGCCGTGATAGCCATTTTTATGTTTTTCAGTTTCGTTTTTTTATTTGAAAACACCTACAGTAAATTTTTTCAAAGATATATTCAAAAGATACCCAATGCCCCAAACCACTCATTTACCGGTCAGTTTGTCGATATGCTAGTTGGCGACGATTATTACTGGATGGGACCATATATGCCAGATCAGGAGTTTTTTGTTAAACGAGCTAAGCTTCCTGGAAAATATCCAACTCTTCTGCCGCAGTTTCGGGAAAATGACCATTTGAAACAGACATTTCTTGAACAGTTTGAAAAAAATCCGCCGAAGATCATCGTATTTCAACAAACCGCCTCAATATTTAATACACCGGCGGTTGAGTTTGGTAAGTTTTTTCTTGATTGGATGAGTGATAAATATACTCAAGTTGAAGATATTAAAGGTATTACCGTTGTTCGAAGTCCATCTGAGTTTAACTTGAGAACTGATCTTTATTTACGAAACGATCAAAAAGAAGCACTCCTTCAAAAACTGCATCAGGAAGGTTATGTTCAGTGAAAAAAGTAGTTCTTAATAAGATGGAGCTTTGTTTTTAGGGGAGCGTACCTTAGACCAAATTTCAGTCGATTTTTTTCCTGATACGTTCGCTGGAAATCAGAACCGGATCCATCTGTCGACTGAGAAACTTTGTGCCAGATAACAATCGCTGGATCATAATAAAGTTTCACCTCTTTTTTTTGAGCCCGCATACAGTAATCTGAGTCTTCGAAATAGAGAAAGTATGATTCGTCAAGCGGGCCAACTTTTCGATACACTGCTGCATCAAAATTCATAAGCGCGCCATTTATAAAGTCTGTTTCTTCAAATCTGTTATATTGTTCCGTATCAACTTCATCAACTCCACGATGTGGAGTGAGTGCATGACTCCAGTCGATCGATCCACCAGCATACCAAATCACTTTTCCCAGATCTTTTTTCTGGTAGCGACCTTTATGGTATTCGTATCCGGGTGCATAGTAAATTTTTCCGCCAATAATTGATGTAGGATGACTGTTCAAACTTTTTATAACTGACGAAACAAAATCTGACTCAAAGAAAATATCATTATTGAGGATACAAAAATAATTTTCTCCTTCCTGAAGAGCTCTTGTAATGCCAACATTGACGCCATGAGCGTATCCTTTATTTTCGGTAGCAATCACTGTCATTGGTATTTTACGTGAGACAATTTTTTGTTTATTTTTTGAAAGGTCGCTAATATATAAGTGAAAATTTCTATTTTTTTGTTTCTCTAGACTTTTTAAAAAATCATCTAAGATAAAATAGTTTTCGTAAACGACTGTGATGAGGGCGAGTTTTTCTGACATATTAGTAATTTCTCTTGTCAAGAAACTTCTTGACTTCGTTAATACTGTTAATGTTAAAAAACCACTTTAACACGCTCCAGTAAATGATCGCAGCAAGAGGAACGGTGATAAGAAGCGTACTGAGCGGGTCAACCCGGATAACAAGTTGAGCAAGATAGGTAAGCGCGGTCATGAGAGCGGCCGATAGAAGGAACGGATAAACTTGTTTTAAAAAGTCAAACTTAATTAGTTTTTTCGCTTGCCACACTACAAGAAGAAATGTTGCCGATACTGTTAAATGCGTAATTGGAAAACCATAATAACCATACTTTCGTGTTAAAACGGGTGTGAGCACCCAAGTGATGAGAGTCCACAAGAGCATAAAGCTAAATGAATACTTCACTTTCCCCAAAGCGTTAAACAAGTTGATAAAGGGAGCCATGTACGAAACAAGAAATGAGGAGATGACAAATATGAAAAAAAGAGGTAGTGCAAGTGCCCATTTTTCATACCGTGGGAGTATCTGAACCACGTAAGGCATGATGAGTAAACTGCCAAACATCACTGGCGCAAGTATAGCTGTTTGGTAATACAAGACTTTTTCAACGACTTTACCAATGTGTTGTTTGTCATCCTGAAACCGAGCTATTAGCGGAAAGGTAACACGACTGACATTGTCCATGACGATGCGAAGCGGTGCTTCAGCCCACTTTTTGGCCCATCCGATGTATCCGACACCTGCAAAGCCAAGAATTTTCCCTAAAAATAAAATGATGAAGTCGTCTTTGAAAAGTGCCAGAAAAGCACTTGATTGAAACGGGATACCAAATGAGAGTAGTTCTTTCAACGACTTGATCGAGATGCCGATTTTTGGCATCCAGAAAGAAATACTATAAATAAGAATAAGTCCTGTTACTGCTCGAAGGAGCACTCCAATAGTGAAGCTCCACAAACCAAAATGGAGTATTGCAAGTACCATCACAGATGTGTAAAAAACTGTACTTTCAGCAATCTGCACAAATACTATTTTCTGAAACTGGATCTTACGTTCAAGAAAAATTGAAGGAATTGTTTTTAACGAAGAGATAAAAAACGAGAAAAGAAGTGCCCAAAAAAGATAAACGCCCTCTTGCGGTAGATTGTAGAAGTGCTTCACAAACGGACTTGCCAAAAATCCCAGAGAAATCAGCGTAATAATAAGAAGCTGCTGAACACTAAAGGTAGTTTTGACATCATCTTGAGTAATTTCTTTTTTCTGTATTAATGAAGCGGCCAAACCAATGTCGGAAAAGTAGTTTAAGAATGATATGAGAGAGAGCATGGTGATGTACATCCCAAAAACTGTCGGGCTAAGAAGAATCGTCAGTACCAGGTTAGCTATTAGTCCTAAGACAGCTGCATAGCCGCTCTGGAAAAAAAGGGTTAAAACTGAGATAACGCTTGCTGATTGCCAATTGGGTTTTTTTTCCATGGAAAAAATCATCAAAACTTCCTACAATAGGTACACATGAGCATAGTTAAACAGAAAAATCCAGTTCTCGCTCGTCTAATCTGGTTTCTTATAGTTTTTATTATAACAGTTCCTGCATTTTCGCACCTTTTAAATGGCCAATATTTCTCGATGCATGATGATCAGCAAGTAGCCCGACTTTTTCTTCTCGATCAAGGTATTCGACAAGGGTATTTATATCCCAGATGGGTAGATCTGCTTGGATTTGGCTACGGTTATCCTCTTTTCAATTTTTATCCGCCTCTTGTGTATTACATTGGTGAAGTTTTTCATTTGTTAGGTTTAAGCTTAATTTGGTCAATTAAGCTCACGTTCATACTGGGATTTGTTCTTTCTGCCTGGGGTGCCTATTTGTTTTCCAAAAATCTTTTTGGAAAGATTATTGCACTGGTTCCGACAGTATTGTATACGTACTTTTTTTATCACGCAGTTAATGCGTATGTTCGTGGTGCGTTGGCTGAGTTTTTCAGTATGGCGATCTTGCCTTTTGTATTTCTGAGCCTTAAAAAACTTTTTGATGAGCCGAAGCTCAAACATAGTCTTTTTTTTGCAATAACTTTGGCACTTTTGGTCTTAAATCATCCTTTAATTGCCTTGCCTGCAGTATTTTTTATCGTTGCTTTTTTTGTTTTTTATGTATATAAATCAGTCAAAAATCGCCTCGCGTTTACTAAGTTTTTTATATTTGGAGTTGTTATCGGACTGTGTTTGTCAGCCTTTTTCTGGTTACCATCATTAACTGAGAAAAAATATACGTACGTTGATAAAGTTTTGACCCACGAGCTTGCAGATTACACGATTCACTTTATTTACCCGCAACAATTTTGGTATTCACTATGGGGATACGGCGGGTCTGTGGCTGGACCAGAAGACGGGATAACTTTTCAACTGGGTAAAGCGCAGATTGGTCTTTTTATATTGGCAATTATTCTTTCGGGAATCTATCTATATAAAAAGAAAAAAAACACAGATATGAGTCAATTTTATTTCTTGGTATTTTTAGCTGTGTTTAGTCTTTTCATGACTATTCAAGCTTCATCATTCATCTGGCGATCAGTATCATACTTGGCATATTTGCAGTTCCCCTGGAGATTTTTGACGTTTGCCGGTTTTTTTCTGTCAGTTGTTGGAGGGTATAGTGTTTTTTTCTTGAAACAGCTATATAACGACAAAAAGCAGGCTATGAAGCAATTATTCATTATGATTGTTATTTTTTGTCTTCTGGTAATCGGAGTTTATTCCCGATATTTTAAGCCGCAATATTTAAAAGATGTCACTGATCAGGATTTAACATCCCCTAAAGTCATTACCTGGGATGTCAGTCGTACTTCATTTGAGTTTGTGCCTCAAGGTATTCGAACGACCAAAACTGCTCTAGGTACTACCACCCTGGATATTCAGCAGAAGGATCTGCCAACGAGTACCTTCTTCATGCCCGAGACTGACGGATACGCTAATCAACAACTAAACACATTTAGAAAAAAGACCTTTTTTGTTCACGCATTCAGTCAGACAGACTTTATCCTTAATACATTTTTTTTTCCCGGCTGGGTGGCAACGTTGACTGATATTCGCTCAGGTTGGCAAAGTACGATCGATATCCGGTCAGATAATGACCTAAGGTTAATGACAGTACCAGTACCAAAAGGTACGTATATTCTCAGTTTTGAGTTTAAGAATACTCTCGTGCGTACCTTTGGTGATACACTTTCATTGATTGGTTTACTCGTATTTATCAGTTTAGTATTCTATCTTATCCCTGAGGGTACTGCTTTCAAAAAATTCCTAAAAAGACTGAGGAATCTCTAACGGTTATCGAGTTAATTCAAATAAGTAGAGTGCTGATTGATTTCCTGGTTTAGTAAACTTTTTGATCAGTCGCAGTGGGAGTTCGTTTTCGAATGTATCTTTGTGTGCATAAACAACATATACATGATTTGAATCTAAGAGATTTTGGTTTTCCAGAAGATTTTTGGTATCAAGCGGCCAGTATCCTTTGATAGATATTCTGTCTCCGGGACGGATAAAAGTATCAAGTACGTCACCAGTCATACCAAAATTTCCCTCCGCAATAAATACCACTGGTTTGTCAGTTGAGTTGGCACGTGCATAGTCGACGATCTCTTGAGCACCCCAGCCTGCCGGCCATGCTTCGATATACTGACCACGATCGATGGCTGGTAGCGGAATATCTTTTTGATCAAAAAGAATGGTGTAGTGAAAATAGATGACAGAAAGTCCGATAAGAAGTGCTATCAGTATCAAGTGTGTTTTGTTTTTTAGCTGATTCAGATAGAAGGCTGCACAGATTACAAGAAGACTGGCAAAAAAGATAATGTATCTGGGAAATAAGATTTTGGAAAAAAAAGCTACGATAAAAAAGGGAACGAGAATCCACACTAAAAAATACCAGAAGAGTTGCTGATGTTTTTTCTGGAGAAAAAATAAACCAACAATACCAAGAATTGTCAAAACAAAACCTGATTCCCAAGAAACATACAGGGGAATACTTTGAACGTTTGAAAAAAAGTAAGCAAAGGGGGTATGAACAAACTCGTCAAATGTCACGACGAATGTTTTATTTTTTTCAGCGACGAAGTGAAGAAATGGTGATAAACGCTGGACATTGTAAACAGCAAAAGCAAGCAGACCACCGATAGCATAGAGAACCAGAAAATTGACGATGTTATTCAGAAATTTTTTGTGGTTTTTCTCATAAAAAAGAATTGGTCCAAAAACCGCCAGCCCAAGAAATATTCTAACTGAAGACTTCGCCAGTGATCCAAGACCGCCGACCAAACCAAAAAGTAGCGCGACATCGAGTCTGCGCAACCGTGCAAGCAGTATAGAAAGAAAAAGTATCCAGATAAAAAAGCCGTTGACCGCCGAATCAACAAGCGCTAAACGGTCATAAAACAGAAAGTACGGAGTAACAATATAAAGTATTCCGGCAATAAAGCCAGCACGCTTACCAAATAAGTACCAAGCTGTTGTAACTATGCCCGTTAAAGCAAAAAATCCTGAAAAAACCGCAAAAAGTCGACCGGCCAAGAGCGCATCGTTCGGGAAAATCTTAAGAAACGGGATAGTTGCCCACGTTTGTAAAGGTTGCTTGCCATCGGTTAACGAAATAAAGCGCCAGGTAGCATCATGCCAGGCGACTTTTGCCCAATGAATGTAGATGCCTTCATCGGAAAAAATGGGAAACTTTTCAAGATTGCATAATCGGCTGATAAAGTAAATTAGTGCGATGCCTGCTAAAAAAACTGCATCTTTTTTAGATATATGTTTGCGAAAGATTGAGATCAACTGGTTAATGTTAAACATGGGCTATAAGTATTTTACATCCTTTCAAGAAGATACAAAGAGTATCTTTGATTTAACCGCCATTTCTTAATAAGTTTTGATGGAGTGAACGTATGTACTTCATAGGCTGGATCGTGCATATATTGATCGCTTTCATATATTACATAAAGGAACTTATTTGAGTAATAATCTTCATAATTAAGCTGAACATTATCACGCTTCAGCAAATACTTTGGCACAAGAGCGAGTGTGTCATATGTTGGATTGGCGATGTTGTAATTTTTCAGGTTTTCTTGTTTGGCAATCTCGTAGATTTTGTGATCGATAAGGTAATTGTAATACGTTGTTCCTGCCCAAAATGAATGACTGGGACGGGGAAAGTTGATGAAAGCTGTGCGAACGAAAAGAAAGAGCGCCAAAATTGCCGCAAACAGCATAAACTGCATATTTCCAAGGCTTATGTGATACTTTTTCAGCAATTTTGACAGCAACCAACTGCATAACCCCATAATTGCCAGTAGACCTAGGAAAACAGGCGACAAATAATAGTGCGGTGTAGATACACCACCGGCCCGATGCGACTCTTGAGGATGTTCTAATATCAAAAGACCGGTTCTAAAGTTATAAAAATTGTGCTTTAACTCAAAAAGTATTAATGGTCCCAGACCAGCGATCAAACCGCCCAAAAAAACTAGTATATTGATACGAGATAGACGGACAACGAAAAAATAGTAAATGAATACTGCGACAATCACAAAAATGAACTGATAATGAAAATGCAGTAATATTCCCAAAAAAGTCGACAATGCAAAAAAAAGCCATGTCTTCTTTCTCTTTTTATAAAGACCCATTAACAAAATGAGAATCGGTAGAAGCGAAAGTTGAAAGTTGGGGTTCCAGAGAAATCTAGTATAGGTGACAAAGTAGGGCATGAGCGTATAGAGAATAACCATGATGAGAGCGGCTTTTTGGTTAATGAGCATTTTGGTCCCGTAATACAAAGGAAATATCATGAACGCACAAAAGAGCAAAAAGATATAAGAAGAAAAAACAGGGTCAAAGTTACCCAAAATAAGAAGTGCAAGTATCATGTAGTGAGTTGCCGGACCTTGAAATATTGTTTTTCCTTGATAGTTATACGAGGTAACTTCATTACCGATAAGAGTGAGTTCTTTTTTCCGATACAGTTCCAATGCTCTGGTAGCTTGTTGCGCTTGATCTACAGTGAAGTTCAAGTGATAGATAAAGTTTACCGATCGAACACCGATAAACACGAGTATAAAAAATATCAGTATAATAATCTCTTTTTTCATAATCAGGTCAATTTTTCAGTAACGTGAAATCACTATTTTTATATACAATCTGAGCTGCCGAATTTTTTAAATAATGGAAATCACCATTTTCAATCAGATAGAAACCATTGCCTTTGTTTAATCTTTTCAAAAATTCATCGGGCGAATAATAATAATTAACGTCTTTATTACTATAATAAACAGCACAGGCATTTCCACCGTAAACAAATGTGGTTGAAGTATACAAAGAAGGTGATTGATTTAAAAGATCTTTAGCAGTTCTTTCTGATTTTTGTACAAGGTAGTCAATTGTTGGATAAGGGTAATTTTTGGCATATGAGATTATTTCGTTTCTTGGTGAAACTTCTCGTTTCGATCGTAGTGGTTGCACTTCTTGATAGAGTGAGAAAGATGCTTGAACTGAGAGAACCACGATAACCGTAAAAATTGCTGCAGATGAATATTTTCGTAATTTTAACAAAATAAATTCCAAGCTATAAGCCAGCAAAATTGTTAGAAATGGGTAAAAAGGCATTACATACCAGGCGATCTTCGTTTTTGCTTGAGTAATGCTTATCAAAGATAAAAGAACGAGAAGAAAAAGAAGAAGCAAAATTTGGTTTTTCTCAGAAATTTTTTTTATTGAAAATTTTGCAAAATTAATTTTTTTTAATAATATCAAAATATATACCGGCAAAATGAGTACTCCAATTATCCAAGGAAAAAACTCTTTAAGGATCAAAAGTATGTAATACAATCGACCGCCAAAATGGAATTCCACTGGGTACTTCACCTTCTGGATGATGTTTTCTATAATGTAAACTTGAATAAATTGCCTCCCATAGGTCAAGTATTCATACATATGCCAGGGAGCAATTACGATTGTCATGGCGGTGATCATTTTGAAGAAATCAGTCAGCCGGCGACGCTTGAAGTTAATAAAAACAGAGAGAGCTATCGCGATCAAAAAAACTCCAATTCCTAAGCCTTTGACCATTATGGCTAACCCAAAAAAAATTCCAGATAGATAACCATACTGAGACTTTTTTTCTGAAAGTACCCAAGAACAAAAACCGAGAAAGATAAAAAGTGTATATAAAATGTCAGTATTCACTTTTGTTGTATAAGTCATGAATGTATTGGAGATAAAAAGGAGAAGTACTGCAATAATGGCTATTTTTTCCGAGAGAAATTTTTTTGAAAATAAATACACAGACGATACAAGAGTTAAAAATGATAGTACCGATAGAAATCTAGCAGTGAACTCATTCACGCCAAAGGAAAAAGGCAGTTGCAAAAGCCACATATATAATGGTGGCTTTTCAAGTCGAGGTTGATGCAGCCAAAAGTTAGTGAGAAAGTTGCCTGTTATTTTCATCGTTTTGGCATATTGTGCATAAATGCACTCATCCCAGTCCCATAACCAGTCTCTATTGAGTCGTAAAAAAAGCAAGAAACCTGAAATTACAATGATTGCAAGTAATGGCCAGTATGAGCGAAGAAATCGGTTACTTTTCATTATAAGCACCGCTGATATCGTGAATCTTAATCTTGATAATATCAGTCAGTGTTTCGACCGCATCTTTAAAAAAAATCACATTTTTTGTTTCAACATGTTTCCAAGTGACGGAAACCTCTTTAATTTTATACCCCAGTTTAGTCGCCAGAAATAAAAACTCCATATCAAATCCCGCAGATACAGATGATCCTTTCGCATGTCTTTTATTATGAAACACAATCAATTTTTTGAGGATTTTGATCGCAATATCTCTTTCAAAAAGTTTAAAACCACATTGAGTATCATGAATTCCTTTTAGACCAAGAATATATTCTCTGACGATAACAGATCCTAAGGATAAAATTTTTCGCGCCAACGGAGCGCCTTGTCTATTTGATTTACGCGATCCTATAATGATCTGATAGCTATTGGTAATTTCTGCAATGAGTTTACTGGCTTCTTCAATCGGTGTGGCTAAATCAATATCTGTAAACATAACATAAGGACAGGTTGATTGTTCAATTCCGGTGATAATTGCAAAGGCTTTTCCTTGATGGAGGTTTTCAATCAGTCTGAATTTAGGAAACTGATTGAGATATTTTTCTCTAATAATCGCTCTGGAATCGTCAGTTGAGCCGTCATCAACAATTAATACTTCGCTAAATTGTTTGTTTATTTTGGTGAAGTTACCGATTTTATCAAGGACGCCTTTTTGAATATTGGTAATCTCGTTATAGCAGGGCACAATTAGCGAAATTTTATCTGGGTTTGACATGAACTGCTTTGTAAATGGTAACTCCATAAATCTGCCAGGTGTCTATAATTTTACCATTTCTGAAGGCTGCAATCTGGTAAAGAGGATTGGCTAAAGGTTGGCAGTTGGTTTCGTGGCAAAGTACAAATAGTTGTTTTGCTTCTTCAGGTGAGTCGGCATCAAGCGGTCTTTTTCCTTTTAGCTCAAGGAAGTAACGAATATGTCCCTCAGGTTCAGTAAAGGGGAGTCCCGCGATTTGATATGGAGATTGTGGATCACGATTAACAATTGACTGTGCAATAGCGTCGGCAATTTTTATCTGATGATTACCTATCTGGTGAAAAAAGTAATATTTTTGTCCCTGAGATTTAACATAAAGAAGAACAAATACGCCTATAATGAGCCAGGAGATAACTTTTTTCTTAGGAAGTTTTGACACCAGATAAGAGAATACGAGATAAAAGCTGAAATAAATACTAGCAAAGTAGTGAGGATAGTTTTGACTATTTAAAAAACAGAATAAAAAGATGTACGTGAAGATCATGATGTAGTTTAATTCGATAAAATGATTGACTTTTTTCTGTTTCTTGAGAATACCATACGAGATAACCAGTAAAGTCATGATTCCTAATGATGAAAGTACGCTAAATTGATGGGCAAACACATGAGAAAAAAAGTTCTGTATAGCAGCAGTCAACCGGTCAAAGAACGAACTTTTTGCAACAAACTGGCCTCCAAGAAATAGATTAAGAAGCGTCCGAGTATTAACAAATTGATGCTTCAAGTCAAAAAAGATAAGTGGAGAATATCCGACGATAAATGAGCCAAATAAAGTCAGCCAGTTTCTGATGCTCGGGATTTTTTGATAGCTCTTCAGATAAACAAAAAAATAGATGAGCATCGCCGGCCCCATGAGAAATGCCAGATGATGAAGCTGGACACTGAGCCCAAACAAGAGTCCTGCTAAAAATGCATACAGGAGTTTTTTACTTTCAAGAAATTGATAAAAACAATAAAGAGTGAAGAATGCAAAAAGCGGTAACAGATTGGGATTCCAGGAGAAACGGGCGACGTCAATGTTGACTGCTGAAAAGGTCACAAACACAGCAAATAATGTTGATGTCAAAGAATCAAAGTTCTTTCTGACCACATAAAAACTTAATGCTAACCCAACAAGAGAATAGAGTAAGACCCCATATGTCATGCCAATAGGATTAAAGTGAAATAAAAGAAGAAATGGCGCAATCATATAATAATAAAATGGCCCCAGAAGTACTTGTCCAATCGAACTTGGTGGACCGATAGCTGTTAAGTGCTCAAACGTCACGATATGTTTCATCACAATTGCGTCACGTCCCTGGTCTGAGAGAAATGTGGTAAACTCTTCCAACCGAAAAGACCGCAGGAACGTCGCAACCAGGAAAAGTGCTGTTAAAAAAAGAGTCGTGATCGTGATTTTTTTCATATACTGTACAATAAAGGTATGCTATATCTGAAAAAATATAAAAACATATTGACTATTATAGCAGTTTCGCTTGTTTCATCGTTCATTTTATATCTACCATTTTTACTTCACCTGAAAAGTGTTTTAGGTCTTGTGATCCACAATTCTTCTTTTGACTACATTTATCGGAATTTTGACGGAGTGCTTTATATTGTGCCGGCTAAGACGTGGTATGCGCCAAAGCTTATTTCAGCGCTTCGGTTGGAGGTACCGTTACCGGCAGAGTATTACGCTGCCCATCTACCTGTCTATCCTTTTTTCATCTGGTTGTTTTCATCTGTTATTGGGTTTTTGAAGTCGATGATTATGGTTAATCTTCTGTTTACAGTATGTCTCGCTCTTTTGTTTTATTATATTGTGCGCTATTTTAAACTTTCCCAAAATGCTTTTGTACTTAGTCTGGTTTTCTTGTTTTTGCCACGATTTCTCGTAGTCAGATCGGTCGGTGCACCCGAGAGTATGTTCATGTTTTTTATTCTTGCATCGGTTCTTTTTTTTGAGAAAAAAAACTATCTTTTGGCAGGAGTTTTTGGCGCACTCGCATCGGCGACAAAAACTCCGGGTATTCTCCTTTTTATTGCCTACTGTTTTGTTTTACTCGAAAACTACCTGAAACACAGGAAATTTTCTGCAAAAAGTCTCTGGATTCTTTTGGTGCCTGTGGGGCTTTTAGGAGTTTTTACATTATATGCGGTCCAATACGGCAACTTTTTTGCCTACATTAAAACAGGTGGCCTCGTGCCGCTTGTTTATCCTTACTCTGTTTTCAACTATCAAGCACAGTGGGTAGGTACAGCCTGGCTTGAGGAGAATCTTTTTTACTTTTTTATGTATATTTTGGCAGTTATCTTTTTGAAAGATAGTAAGTATCGCAGTTTTTTTTACTTTTCACTGATTTTTCTGACTGCCACAACCTTCGTCAGACATATGGATATTGCCCGATATGCGCTACCTCTGTGGCCGTTTGCACTGATTGCTTTTGAGCGATTTTTTACCTCAAAAAAAGTAATTCTTGCTTTGTATTTTCTTCTGCCAGGAATCTTTTTATATGCGTTTAACTTTCTTCTTTATAATGTTATCCCAATCTCAGACTGGAGACCATTTCTGTAGTCATAAATCTTCAGTGACTGCTTTGTATGCTATCGGAATTTGATAGACGACAAGAATAAAAAGCATAGGGAGAAGTTGTAATAACAGTCTGCCAAATGACGTAGAGAGTTGTAAATAAAGTGGCACGGTAGTAATAAGATAGACGTACGTATAGGATATAAACTGAACAAGAAAAAGCACTGTCGGCAGTATCGCTAAAAAGCGTTTTTTTACGACCAGTATTGATTGAAGCATAATAAATACGATAAAAAGTGGTATCAGTGTCAAACTGTATTTACTTGTGTTAATAAGCTCATCCATATAAAAGAATAAAACAGTTTTCAGTCTTGAAAAAACATCCCGACCAACCAGTACATGATCAAGATAGAACGGTAGCTGTTGAGCATAGACGAAGTATCGCCAGAGAACAGCAGGTAAGATCGCTAAACAAAACGCTATGGCCCCAAAAATCATTGGTCGCTGTATTTGAGACGAATCCAGTTTTTTATAAATATATTTCCAGAAAAAACTGGCGAGAGCACATATTTGAAGAACTGCAAAAAATGTCGCCGACTCATTTTTGAGAGTTAATCCAAGTCCACCAGTAATCGTTAGCAGACAATAGTGAAGTAGCAAGCCTTTGATTGAGTTTTGGCGCAAAAAATAGATAAAAAGTATTGTTGTCAAGGATAGAACAAACCCGAGAGGTATATCTGCGTATCCGCTATGGGAAAAAAAGATGAAGCTGGGTAGCGCAAAAAAACCTAAGACAAAAATCACTCTGCCAATTACAGAAACCCCCTTGAAGTTATCGACCACAAATCCATAGGCCACAAGAACAATATTTATATAGAAAAAAAGCATATACACCTGTACAACCTGATCGTTTGCAAACTGTATTATTCTATAAAAAGCGGCGATCATAAGAGGAATGCCAATCGGGTACGTTTTGTTGCTAAATAAAAAAAGAGTTTTACTTGTGTAGAATAGATTGTTCCAGATACCATTGGTATAGAAGAAGGCTTTGGCCTTCAGAAACCAGATAGCTGTTGTGTCCCACTCAAGAATATATGAGTGAGTCGCATCTTTAATAAGCGGTATAAAAAAAAATAAAAAAAACACCAGTACAAGCCAGTTTACGACAGTTTTTTTTAACGATTTGGGATCGAGCTGCATGTGAAAAAAAATCGTTGAGATGAAGCAGAGAGCAGATATAACAAAAAATATAAGAAAACTAGCTCGTGTAATGACAAAAAGTAAATTAAAAAATGCCAAGATGCTTAAAATCGTTATCAGAATAAAGTTGCCAAGAGCCCAGGCGATGCCGATACGAATAAATAAGTGAGTCTGCTGTTTCAAATGATTTAAAAAAAGCCCTACAACTGATGCACCCATAAAATATATCGTTAAAATAAATAGGAAAATATAAAGTAAGTCAGTATTCATGTTGGCTCAATCACTTCAAATGCGTAATAGCTATCTCTCTTTCTCAGATCGATTGCATTAAACTCGATGTAGACATACGATAACCTTTTTAATTGTTTGGCTCTCAGGGGAGTTGGTCGATACAGGAGGTCGTAATCTGCAATTACAACACTTCCGGCAGCCAAATGCATCTCGTCGTATTGAGCTGCGATGTAAACTGGTATCACCCGGGGATAGAAAAAATATTGAATGTAGAGGGAAAGCTCAGACAAATAGGCTGACTTGCGATTTTTTTTGTCGGGATTGGCGTCGTTTAAATAATACGTAGAAGTATAGTCAAAGTTTTTATCGTTTCGTTTCTGAAATATGAAAATCACCGGCTTATCACTGTTTCTGTATTTTTGGGCTAGTTGATAAATTGGTCCGTAAGGATGAAGATTTTGAATCGTCTCATATTGATTGATCTTGAAATTAAGGTGAACGTAAGGATTAAAACGTTTAAATTTACCTGTATAAAATTGGTAGTAATGAAAGTTGATGAGAAAAACGATCAAAAGAGTAGGCAGAAGGTAAAACTCGAACTTTTTGAACCTTATCATTCTTGATGGACATTGTAGCAAATATTTCTAATGTTTTTTACTGTAGAATGAATAGTGGTTATGATTAAACTTCTGTCACGTCGTTGGTATATTATCGTGCTTGTTTTGATCATTGGGATCGTCCTTTATTTCCAAAATCAGTCAGCAAAAGTGAAAGCTCTTAAAAGTAAAGAGTATGTGGTCAAAAAACAGGATTTGAAAGATACATTATCTCTTTCTGGCTCAGTCGACGCCGAGGAAAAAGCGACCTTAACTTTTCCTTCTGCCGGAAAAGTCGTCTGGGTCGGTGTGAAAGAGGGCGATATAGTTAAGAAGAATCAAACAGTGGCGTCGATGGATACTCGTGATATCAATATGCGTATCCAGAAGTATCTTAACACTTATTCAAAAACCCGAGCTGTGTTTGATCAGATCAAAGATGACAATGATGGTACGCAGCAATTTGGATTAACTACTGAAACTCGAGATGAGGCCAGACGGCTCATTGATGAGGCCCAAAGTGATCTAAGTAATTCTGTTTTGGACCTTCAGATACAAAACTTAGCCAGAGAATCAAGCTATCTCCAAAGTCCGATTGATGGCATCGTTACAAAAGCACCCGTTCTCACCGCTGGTGTTTACGTTCCTCTTCCTGCACAAGCTCAGTATGAGATGATTAATCCTGATACGATTTACTTTTCTGCTAACGTGGATCAAACCGATGTGGTTAAACTAACAAAAGGGATGTTGGCAAATATTGTTTTTGATGCCTATCCTGATGAAACTGTTACAGGGACAGTCTTATCGATTAGTTTTACTCCCAACACTGACGAAACAGGTACTGTCTATGGAGTGAAAATCCAGTTTGGCGGGCATGGTCACACGTATAAGTTGGGAATGACTGGCGACGCCGACTTCACGCTAAAAGACTATGGCAATGTCGTTACCATACCAGAAAATTACGTTAAAAAAGAGAACAATGCTGAATATGTTAACAAACTCCAAGATGGTAAACAGATTAAACAACCGATTAAGACTGGTCAAGATGTCAACGGTGATACCGAAATAGTGTCTGGTTTACAAGAAGGAGACGTCATCTATGATTGAGTTGAAGCATGTCTATAAAGAATATGCGCTTGATCATGATCTTATATTCACAGCCTTAAACGATATAACGGTCGAAATAAAAAAAGGCGAATTTACTGCAATTACCGGGCCTTCAGGATCAGGAAAGTCGACTTTGATGCATCTTATAGGGCTTCTTGATTCGCCTTCAAGAGGTCAAATTACTGTTGAAGATCAGAATGTTTCGCGACTGAGTGATAACCAGCTTTCTACATTAAGAAATAAGTTTGTTGGCTTCGTTTTTCAGCAGTTTAATTTATTAAATAAACTGACAAATATCGAAAATATTTTACTGCCATCAATTTATGCCAGGCAAGCACTATCATACAATCCGACAGAAAAAGCTTTATATCTTATGAAAAGATTTGGGATTGAAGATAAAAAAGACACGTATCCCAATAAACTATCAGGTGGTCAACAACAGCGTGTGGCGATTGCTCGCGCTCTTATTATGAACCCGAGTCTGATATTGGCAGATGAACCAACGGGTAATCTGGATACTAAAACAGGTGATGAGATCATGAAGTTGTTTGGCGAGCTAAATCATGAGGAGAAAATTACGGTGGTGATAGTCACCCATGAAGCAGATGTGGCCGCCAGAACGCGCCGCATAATACGAATTAAGGATGGACAAATCCAAAAATAATTATGAATTACTTTGTTTTTATTTTTCACTCAGCACTGGCAGATTTTGCACGTAACAAAGGTCGCACTATTTTGACGTCACTTGGCATCTTGATTGGTGTTTTGTCAGTGGTACTTCTTGTTGCATTTGGACTGGGACTGAAAAGATATATTGAGAATCAATTTGAAAGTCTCGGTACAAATATTCTAAGGATTATGCCAGGTCAGCTAATCCAGAACGGTAGTTTCAGATCAGGTGCAGGAGCGTTGGGTTCGATCCAGTTTGATGAACGCGATGTCGCAAGTTTATCGCGTATCAAGACTACGGAGTTTATTATCCCTATTTTCACCAAATCGACTACTTTAACTGAGCAAGGAACTAGCCAGATCGCAGATATCTACATGACATCAGCTGATGTTTTCATCGCTTTAAATTTGACGATAGATACCGGTAAACTTTTTACCAAACCGGATAATGATCGAAGAGCAAAGGTAGTGGTGATCGGACCGAAGATTGCCACGACACTTTTTGGTGACACTGATTCAGCCATTGGCAGAACTCTCAAAGTGGATGATCAAAATTTTAAAATTATTGGTGTATTACGATCGAAAGGAGGGGGTGGATTTGGTGGACCTGATCTTGACTCGATGATTTATATGCCCTATAAGACAGGCTATGTTTTTAACACAAACAAAAAATTTATCGTGATGGTAGCAAAAGCTAAGACTAAGGAGGATATTCCCCAATTGAAACAAGATATCACTGCAACTCTCGTAAAACGATATAAGCCGGATGATTTTTCAATACTTGAACCAACTGATATTTTGAATGCTATCGGATCAATTTTTGGAATAATGAATACTGTACTTGTGGCAATTGCCGCAATTTCACTTCTTGTAGGAGGCATTGGTATCATGAATATTATGTACGTGACAGTCACAGAAAGAATCAAAGAGATAGGTATACGCCGAGCAATTGGCGCAACCAAACAGGATATTCTCTATCAGTTTCTGGCAGAGTCGGTAGTGCTGTCGCTTTTTGGCGGATTGACAGGATTACTTCTGGCGTACATCATCGTTTTTTTTATTCAGAAGATTTTTCCCGCTTATATCAACATTCAAACAGTAATACTAGCACTTGGGGTATCAAGTGCGATTGGTGTCATTTTTGGTGTGTTTCCTGCCAAAAAAGCGGCCGATCTGTCTCCGATTGAAGCTATCAGGTATGAGTAAATCACTTTATAAACTTTAATATCTTCACTCCATCGATAGTTATTTGAGAGGCGACTTTGCGACTACCAAATTGATCCGTTTCCCAGGTGGACCAAGTTTGCCACTTGAACCCTGGTTGTTCGACGAATAATAAGAGAGTATCAGCTTGAGAATACTCCACCACTTCAAGTACCGAATAACCGTATTTTCGTAAAAAAAATCTATAGTCATCTGCCTGAGGAACTGAAGTATCTTGGCTTAAGATTGCCAGAACTGCAATGTGTTGTTTTTTATCTATAATATTTGTTTGAGATAGTTTGCTGACAATCTGATCGATTTTTGTGATGGATCTGGTAGGGGCGGGAGTTTTTATAAAAAATATTGCTTGAATAATGAAAAAAACTGCGATCAGTGCCAAAAGGATTTTTCCCCAGATTTTCTTGGATAAAATTAAACTTATGACAAAAACTACAGAAAGAACAGAGCTTAACAGATAGTGTTGCGGAAATGACGGGGTGATCAAGAAAAAAACTAATGGGATGAGGCAAAGAAAATACCAAACTTTAAGTCTCTTTTGAGCTGCAAAACCAGCCAGTAAAAATATAGAACTGGCTAAACCAATATTGATTCCGGTGAGACTTACAAGATGTTTTATATTTGCAAGACCCAGTTGGAAAGCGTGGGTTACTCCTACTGTGGGGTTTTTCAAGTAACTTCTTGTCAAATAGCCTTTAGTAATGATTTCGAAAAGGATAATCGGCGTCCAGGGAAGGAGCAATCCGCATATGATCAAACCCATTTGCTTGACCGAGTGACCCCTTCGCCACCATTCATAGAGTAAAAATACCAGTCCAAACGTAGCTGCTGGATGGTGGGAAATGGCAAGTCCCAAGAATAATGATGGAATGAACAAAGGCAGCTCAAACCGTAAAAAAACAAGATAAAACATGAACCAAAGCATGTAGGTATAACCATTTCCCGGATGAATAGCAGAAGTTTTCCAAAACGGCATCAAGCCAATTATGATGATGGGAATAAAAGCGAAAAAATCGAGCTTTTTACGCGCCAAGAAAGCAAATGTTCCCAGCCCTGCAAGGGCAAGCAAAACATTAAACACTATTAGTGATTGTGCATTCCAGCGGCTGATAACTAATGCCGGATAAAACAAATAGTAGTAGATAGGACTTGAAGGAAATCCGGCGCTGAGTCTCGGACCCAACCAGACGACTTTATGTAAGTGAATATTTGACATTTCCGAAAGATCGCGGCCCAGATCAGTGTCTAAAAGGATGCTCGAAAAACCGCCCCGTAACCAGATAAGGGATAAAAAAAATAAAATGCAGACAAAATAAATCAAAAAAACACGAAGTTTCATATTAAGAGTTTTTTTGACAATGTGGACAATAAAATGAACTGCGACCGTTGTGCTTAATACGCTTTATAGCGGTGCCACAACGAAAACAGGGGAGACCTTCACGGTGATACACTTTCATATGATTTTGATATTTACCTTTGAGGGCATTGGGGAGTACATAAAAATCATCTGATGTACCGTCATACTGAAGTCCTTCGGCAATAATCTTGTTAACTGTCAGGAAAAGCTCCCCTATTTCAACGTCGTTTAATGATTTACCTTTTCTCAGGGGATGAATACGGGCTTGCCAAAGCGCATCGTTTGCATAAATATTACCAATACCGGCGAATTTATCCTGCTCAAGGAGCAAATTTTTTATGGCTTTTGCTGAAGCCATAATGGCTTTTTTAAAGTGTTGCAGAGTGAAGCTGTCAGATAAAACATCAATGGAAATAGGGGTATCCTGCCTATCAAGAAGCCTTATCCAGCCAAATTTACGAAGGTCATTGAAGTAGAGGGCAGAGTTATCGGTGAAATGGATGATGATGCGTGTTGTTTTCGCGGGCAGTCTATTGGTGCCGGTCCGGGCAATTTCGCGCGTGAAAACCGGATTATTGTTGTTTTTGACAAAAAGCAGTTGTCCTGTCAGCTTAAGATGTATAGTGAGATAGAGTCCGTCTTCCAGAACCAGGGAAAGAATTTTGCCGTGGCGCGAAATTGCGGTAATTTCTTTATTAAAAATCTTATCTGGATTACCTGTGAACTGCTTTTTTTCAAGAATCTCTATTGTATCAATAGTTTTTCCAATTAAATCCTTCTGAAGGGCTAGTCGTATAGTCTCAACCTCTGGTAGTTCGGGCATGATCTTTTATAAATTGGAGAATTTTTTCTTTAAACACTTCTTCACTGAATTTTTCAGCAGTTTTTCGGGCAGCGGCAGACATATCTTTATAAGATTTTGCCGAAAGTGTTTGCATCTTTTTGATTTTTTTCTCAAGTGATTCCTTCGTCAACTCATCAAATAAGTATCCATTGGCACCATCTTCAACAATCTCCGGTACTCCTCCACTCCGATATGCAATAATCGGTAGTCCGTGACCCAATGCCTCAACAGGGGCGATGCCAAACTCCTCATCAACTGAAGCAAACAAAAAAGCTTTCGCGTGCTGATACATTGAGTTCATGATTTCATCAGATACAGCACCAAGAAACTCTATTGTTGGACCGGCCATCTCTTTCAGATTGTCTTCGTCGCGTCCGGCGCCAATAATTTTTAGATTCAACTTCATTTTATTGGCAGTTTCAATAAGAAGATCAATGTGTTTTGCCCGTGCGAGGCGGGAAGTCGTGATATAGTAGGATCCTTCTGTATGGTGAGGTACTTTATGAGGTATTGATACCGGTGGATAAATGACTGTGGCATCTCGTCGATAAAACTTCTGGATTCTTCGTCTGGTTTCCTCGGAGTTGGCGATAAAAAAATCAGGCCGTTGTGAGGAAATGTAGTCCCACAACCTTAATCCATGATTGATAAACGTGCCGTAGATTTTAAACGGCAAATATTTCTGCCACTCGACGGCTGTTTCGTAGTAATAAAATGATCTGGGTGGATGGTGCAAATAACAAATATGCACAGTTTGGGGTTTGGTAATAATACCTTTGGACATAAACCAGCCTGATGAGGAGATCACCAGATCATAACCCGAGAAATCAAAACTCTCCCAGATTTTTGGAATTATGAACCGGAGCGGCGAATACAATCTATTAAAAAAAGGTACTTTCTGAGCCCATGAGGTATGAATCTCCCAGTCCTGAAACTTATCAGCATGAAGTCCCAACCTTTCGGGGTTATAAAAAGCTGTGTAAACTGGTGCCTCGGGAAAGATATGTTTTAAAGCTACAAGTACCCGCTCGGCTCCCCCAAACTCTTGTATATGATCATGTACTAAAGCAATCTTCATGGTGTATATTATACTTAAATTTATATGAATGTCATTCAGGCGATTATTTTAGGCATGGTTGAGGGGGTGACCGAGTTTCTCCCGATCTCCTCAACATTTCATCAGATTTTTGCATCTAAATTGCTTGGTATCTCGCAAAATGAGTTTACTAGCCTGTTTGAAGTTTTTATCCAGGCTGGCGCTATCTTATCAGTTGTCATCCTTTATTTTAAAGACATCAGTTCAGATCAGAATTTATTAAAAAAAACTCTTACCGCATTTGTGCCAACTGCAATTATCGGACTTGTCTTATACAAGGTTATCAAACAAGTTTTTTTTACTACTCCTCTTCTCATGCTTGGCGTATTTATCGGTATGGGTGTAGTGTTTATCATTCTTGAATATTTAGTTAAACATAAGAAAATTGATCCTCATAAACATATCAGTACTCTTTCGTATAAAGATGCACTGGTGATTGGTATTATTCAAGCCGCCGCGGTCATTCCGGGAGTTTCGCGGGCAGGTGCAGTGCTTGTGGGGATGATGTTTCTTCGGTATCGTCGAGATGACTCAGCTAAATTTTCCTTTATTTTGGCAGTGCCCACTATACTAGCCGCTTCAGCTCTTGATCTTTTTAAGGGCAGGAGTTTATTAATGGAAAATACTCACAAGATACCACTTTTACTTGTCGGAAGTGTCACGGCTTTCATATCCTCTTATTTTGTCATCAAGTGGTTTATTGATTATCTGAAAAAAAACTCTTTGGCTGTTTTTGGTATATACAGACTTATTGTAGGTGTTATACTTTTTTTCCTGCATATTTAAAACTAATTGTCGAATTGACTTCATCTGAATTTTCTAATATATTGATTGTGGACCTTGTGATCACTATACTCCGTAATTTATTTTTTCAATTGTAGAGTTCTACTCAAATGAATTTTTTTATCTCGTCAATTGTTTTTTTGCTGACTGCAGAAAAATCATACTGTGATGCTTCGTAGTCCTTTTTATCATACTGATCTTTGTGTTTGATAAGAAGCCAGGCATTTTTTGGGCCGAAATTTCTCGTTTTTACAAGAGCAAATGAGCCTTTCAATTTTTTTCCTTCAATAAAAAATTTAATTTCGCCTTTTTTTAGTCCATCACTCATAACTTTTTCCGCTTTTTGAATCACGGTAACTTTTTGTCTGACCCCTTTTGCCAGCTCAATTTCTGGAATATAAGTTCCTTCATCCCAGATCATCATAGGGCCTGCACCATAGTGGCCTTCGGGTATCACACCTTCGAAATGTCGATAATCCATGGTGTGATCAGTCGTCATCACGGCCAGTCGTTTTTTTGTTGAGTCAAGTGTCGGTCCCTTTGGTATGGCCCATGAAGGCATCACGCCATTTATTTCAAGTCGAAAGTCATAATGCAGAGAAGTAGCAGCGTGTTTATGGATAACGAACACAAGTTTTTTCATGTCTGGAGCGGTGGACCGGATTTGAACCGGCGACCTTCTCCTTGGCAAGGAGACATTCTACCGCTGAACTACCACCGCTTATAAGCTCAATTATATCAAACGCGGGATGGGAAGTTAGTACTGGCAGTTGAAGTTGTTTCTTACTGCATTAATATCACGAATGTCTACAACTCCATTGACAACAACATCTTCTGCACAATTTGTGCAGGCTTTACCAACTAGTTGTTTTACGGCATTGAAGTCTGAAATATCAACAACATGACTATGATCAACGTCTGCTCGTGGATTATTACAGTTTACCGGTGTTGGAGTTGGAGGTGCCGGTCGGGTTGGAGTAGGTGTCGGCGTTCCACCAGTTCCATAATGGAAGTTGTCATAGTCGCGCAGTGAATTCACAATCCACTGAGAAATCGCAATAGCGCCTTGTTGTTGAGCGGTTGGGTTAGGGTGACTATCATAGGTACACATATGAGTTACCGGGTCAATTTGGGGACAGTAATCCGGTCTTAATCGGTTACTGCAGCCGTCTGCGTCACATACCGCGTCATACGGGTTATCAGTTTTGGCGGTAAAGTCAAACCAGTCAAAAACATAGATATTGTGCACCCCTACTTGAACTGGATCTTCACCTAAAAATCCATTTGGTCCCCTATCTTTTAACCAATTTGAGAATCTTCTTACATTATCTGCATTTGTCTGATTTGCACCATAGGTATCAGTCTGAGAAACCGCAGATGGAGCCCAGATAAGAAACGCTTTTTCAGGGTGATGGTTATATATATCTCGTAGACCTCGATATGCGGCAGCATAATTCATAAGATTATCTACCGTAGTATCAGGTTGACCAGGAGGTGGTTGATGCCATTCGGGATCTCCGCCTAATGGAATATTTTGTCCTATATATGACGGTCCTATAATTTGATCAACCGTATAGCAGTGCTCATACATTAGTGCGTTTGGTTGACCATTACTATATCTATCCATCTGCTCATGAAAGACTGTCGAACCATGATCAGAGGTTGTTGCATCATGCCAGTAGGTAAAATACTGTTGCGGACTGTTATTATCATAAACTAAAGGGGCATCTGTATTTTGATTATATGTTAGTTCAGGTATCTCCGGAGCAAGATCATGGACCCGAAGAGGAAGAGTTCTCAGATCGTTATACCAGACATATCCACCAGTACTGTGATGATAAAAGTTAAAAGTCCGTATGGTTAATGTGGGGGTTGGACTGACAAGAACGGTATTTTGAATGTTACCACTTTCGAGTGCCGCGTGGGAGTTTTTATCAAGATTATTACCAAGGAGATTTTTTACATTCATCGTAAATAACAATGAAAGTATCAAAAGAACTATCAGGATAACTAGATTTTTTTTATTAGGAGCAGACTTTTTTGAGTCGTCATCGATTTCAATTACCGAATCGTTCATAATTCAACGATAGTTGACGCTACCAGAATTGTCAAGAGATATTAGTTAAAATATTTGTGCACAGGGTCAGAGTCGAACTGACATCTGAGGTTTTTCAGACCCCCGCCGTGACCACCTTGGCTACCTGTGCTAAAATTCTATTGTATCACGTCCTGGTGCGTCTGGATGGGATCGAACCATCGACTCCTACTTTATAAGAGTAGTGCTCTACCACTGAGCTACAGACGC
>CAZAEE010000003.1:0-100986 GCA_964484325.1 uncultured Gammaproteobacteria bacterium | reverse complement strand
TTTGCCAGTTTGTTGCGCTCTTCACGAATCTTTTGAATTTGCTGAATTAACTCTCGACGCGTGTCATCAAGTGTCAGAATTTTATCAATATTGACCTCGCGATTCTTATTTTTGGCCGCCTCGGCGACTTGATCTTTGTGTTCACGTATGAAATCGATTGATAGCATACTGCTATTATACTTAAACACAAAATAAATTCCAGAAGGTATTTCAATGACTAAAACCTGGAGGCAGTCTGATGTTTCCTGACTGTTTTGACTTGACTACTTCGGAGAAAGATCAACGTTGATAACGCCAAAACACGCTCTGAATACTTTTTTTGCTCAATGGGAGAGTTTGGTATAGAATAGTCAAACAATTCAAGCCAGAGCTCGTCAAAACGCACCTCTATTTGTTCGCGATCCATAAGCTTTTTCAAATGCTCCAGGTAAATTTTATTAGCATGATGACGAAATATCTTAACACCCTGGAGATCTTGGTTTTCAAGACAGAAGACGATACGTCGAAGGTCCGTCACAAAGTGAAAATAGTAATCATTGTTAGATGACATATTGTGGTAGAAATTTTTTTATTAACGAGACAAACTTTTGTTTCACGATTTCGTCACTGATCTCGGTGCTGTTATTGATACCTGAACGTATATTGATCATTGCGTTAAAGTCGATTCGGCCGGCGACCAGGCTCACTCCACCTCCCCAAATACTCTCCTGGTTGGCTCCCAGTTTCAAAAGCGCTTGCTCGGCGTCGAAATGATACTCACCACCGATTGCAATCAGCCCATTTTCTATGTCCGCTGTCACTTTAATGTATGATTTATATTCTTGTCGAGCTTTTTTGATCTCGTCCTCGGTCGCTGTCATTGATAAGATGATTATCATACAAGCACTTTTACATCTTAGCAGTTTATATGCCACAAATAAAGTATCAATATCTAGCTCAATCTATATAGATTGGTATGGCAGCATAAACGAAACATCCCTTGACAAACTTTTTTTATTCTCTACAATGGAATAATTAGGATGCATACCATTCTAATAAAACCAATTTGGTAATTTTTCGGAGGGCTTCGGCCCTCCTTTTTTTTGGGTCATCCGCCATTATACATTTTTTAAAGTTATGAAAAAAATTCATCTTTCAGTCGAGGGGAAAAAAGTCTCGTGTGATTTTGATACTCATTTTGCTAATCTAGTGAGTATTAACCAGAGCTTAAACTTAGGTGCATATCAGAATTACCGTCAACGGGGAAGAGTTTTTGTCGATGTCCCACTGATTGTTGGTATCACAGGTGCTTGTGAAAACATTGACACACTTTTCAAAGTCGGCAGCCGTAACACTATCTCATTATTTTTTACTCAGACTGGGCAACTTGCGCTTGAGCAGGCGTTACAGTCTTTTTCCAGTGTTTGTACTGTCATTCATTCAGGTCGCGACGAAGAGGAGGAAGATGAAAGACATTTGAGACAGTTTCGTTTAACTGAGGAAGAGTTTGATGCCACAACTGTCGGGATGAGCCGGAAACGGTATAATGAGGAGATGATGTATAAAGAGTTGTTAAAAAGCATTCAGTCGACGATTCAAGCCATGCTGAAAAAAGTCCTTGCTGAAAATGGCTCTGTTTTACGAAGAGTATATAAGCGCAGTCTGAAAAAATTGCAATACGCTGCCACTCATAATTTTTTGCGAATTACTTATGAAGATGCCGTAAAACTTTTGAATAAAAATGGTTTTCCCAAGGTCCGTTTTGGCGATGACTTAAAGTCGGTTCATGAGGCAAAAATCGTTGATCTTCTCAACAAAAGAGGGACTGAGTTGCCTGTTTTTATCATGAAGTATCCCAAAGAGATTAAGTTTTTTAACATGAAAGTTTCAGCGAGTGACCCACGCGTCTGTCTTTCAGCAGATCTGGTATTTCCGTATGCTGGGGAAGGTACTGGTTCGGCTGTTCGAGAACATGACTTTAAAAAATTAAATGAGCGATTGGTTACCTCAAAAATGTTTGAGCTTCATGTGGCGCGTGGTGGCGTGTATGAAGACTTTAAATGGTATCTTGATATCATGAAGGGTGAAAAAACCCAGCCACATGCAGGCTATGGTATTGGCAATGAACGAGTAGTACAGTACATCCTTGGCGAAAAAGATATTCGACATGCCTCGGTTTTTGCCATGCTTAATCAGCAAACTGGCGACTGGGAGAAGAAAAAAGCTTCACCAAGAGAAAATAACGATGTCGATTACAAACCGAGATCAGCCGAGATGGTTTTCATAGAAGAGAGTACTATCGCAATGAACTGATCAAGAGGTAGTCCCAGCTTAAACTCAGCCAGTTTAATTTGATTTCGATCAACTGCGGCCGCAAACGAAGGAGTCTTGAACTTTTTCATGACCGAGTCGCTGGTGACGTCGGCCAGTTGCTTTGTCGGCATAATAAGAGCCGTGGCCACAACAATGCCGGTTAGTTCATCACAGGTGTAAAGAGCCCACTCCATCTTGGATTCTGGCGGTTTTTCTTTATTGTGTTCATGATTGTGAGAAAGGATAGCACGAACAACTTCGGCATCGGCCATGTTCTTCTCCTCCATCCACTTGACTGTTTCACGAGTATGTAAATCTGGTCGCTCTCGGTGGTGTTCCCAGTCGGCATCATGAAGAAGTCCTGCCAGCCCCCAGACATTTTCGTCTTCGCCAAAATGTCTTGCCAGTCCTCTCATGGCAGCTTCAACTGCCAGACAATGTTTAACCAGATTTTTATTTGAAATATGACTGTCAACAATCTCAAACGCAATAGTGCGTACTGTCTGGTCGATACGAGAAGTCTCGGTCGCCTTATTTGCCAAATTTTTCTTTAACGGCGAGGAGTTTTTTTTAAAAATACCGGGATAAATTTTTTTCGTCAGCTCGTCGGTTTCACGTCTCAACTGGGGAAACAAGGTACCTTCCCGACCAGTTATGTTTTCCAGAAACCAGAAGAGCCGTTCGCTTTGTCCATAGCCAGAAGTCGGTGGCATGCCCCACTCAAGCATTTCAACATAATCAATGTCAAGCATCTGTGCCTCTTCATCACCCAGATCGCGAAGATTTTGTTGTTCAAGAAAGCGGGCGAGTTGATCCTGGGGATCGTTAATTTCTGTGTAGCCGTTACCAAGTTCAGAACCAGCCAGTATAACCTGAAATCTCTCAGTGAGTTCAGGATGTTCTGGAACTGATTTAGCCAGTGGAGATAAAAACTTCGGAATATGAACAAGAAAAGCCGGTCCAGCAATCGTTTTACGGATGATTTTCCAGAGATTATCGATGAGACGATTTTTATTGATAGTACCTGTCAGATCGACGCCGTGTTTTTTGATTACTGCCATCATCTCTTGAGCAGAAGCAGTAAAAATATCGATGCCGAATTTTTGTTTAATGATTGAAACGTAATCAATTTCCAGCCAGTCATCTGACAGGTCAAAGGTGTGTCCTCTTGCTGTGAACTTAGTTTTACCATATACTTGTTGGCCAATTTCCCGGACAAGTTCGGTCACCAGTTTCATATTGTCCCGATAATCAACGTATGCCCAGTACCATTCGAGTTGGTAATATTCTTGCAGATGCTCATCGCTTATACCTTCGTTACGAAAGTTTGGACCGAGAGTAAAAATTTTCTCAAGCCCGGCGCCGATAAGACGTTTTTGATACAGTTCGGTCGATATCCTCAGAAAAAAACTTTGATTCAGCTCATTGTGATGAGTGGTAAACGGTTGGGCATCAGCTCCGCCGGTAACATGTTCAAGAATTGGTGTTTCAATCTCCATAAATCCCTTTTTGCCCATAAACTCGCGCTGCACCTGCCAAAACTTTGATTTACGATTGAAAATCTTCAGATGATGTCTATTTAATATTAGATCAAGATAACGTCTTCGAAACTGGTGTTCCTTGTCTTCAAAACGAGCGGGAAGTGGTCTTAGACTTTTTGAAAGAAGTCGAATTTTCTTAGAAAAAACTGTTATCTGATCTTGTTGTGTTTTGCCAATCATACCTTTCGTTTCGATAAAATCTCCCTCATCAATTAGCTTGAGATATTCCCAGGGGATCTCGGACTGACTCAGGTCGCCTGAAAATTCATCCTGTTTAAGACAGAGCTGCACTTTTCCCGATTGATCAAGAAGATCGGCAAAGATCAGTTTCCCATGATCGCGAAACGAGATCAAGCGGCCGGCGACAGTGACTTCTTTGCCTTCTAGTTCTTGGAACTTTTTTATGATGTCTTCGTTTGAAAGTTGTTTATGAGCTTTGGCAGGATAAGGATCAACACCAAGATCTTTGAGCTTTTGGAGATTCTCCAACCGCCGTTGTCGTTGCCCTAAAAAATCGTCTGCCTGTGCCATAGTGGTTTTATTATAGCAGGAAATTTAGAAGGAAAAATAAAGTTTACTGAGGGTAAACTGAAACAATTTTATAAGTGATGGTGCCGGCTGGTACGTGAACTTGAACGCTTTCACCCATTTTTTTGCCAAGGAGAGCTTTACCAATAGGCGAGGTCGTAGAAAGCTTTTTCTCAAGCGGATTAGCTTCAAACTCACCCACGATTTGAAACTTATCTTTTGTGCCATTGACCTCGACGGTAACTGTATCACCGATATCAACCCCGGTACTTGTGGGCTCATGTTGGACAATTTCGGCCTGTTTCATAAGCTCTTCAAGCTCGCGGATGCGGCCTTCGACAAATGCCAGGTCTTCTTTGGCTGCTGTATACTCGCTATTCTCGGATAAATCACCCATAGATCTAGCAGTTTGGAGCCTTATAACAGCCTTTTCTCGTACTGAGCCTTTTAACTTATCATGCTCGTCCTTAAGCTTATCGAAGCCTTCTTGGGTAAATTGGACTTTGTTCATAGATTCAAATAAAGGGTAAAAAAAATCCCCCAGTAAGCTTGTTTAAAGGGGAATTTACTGCTAAAATACTACTACAAACGAGCTTATTTGTCAATTCGTTTGGCCCCATCGTCTAGCGGCTTAGGACATCAGATTCTCATTCTGAGAACCGGGATTCGAATTCCCGTGGGGTCACATCATGACTAATGAAGATTCGCTAGTTCAATTATTCTATAATTTAATTCCAGGAGTCTTATTTTTGTGGCTTCTCAATTATTACAATCTTTTTCCAACTAAAGTAATTTTTTCAAATCCCCTTTTTGATAATGAGTTAGTAAAAGCAATATTTTTGACATCTTTATCATTGTTTCTAGGTTTTGTTTTCCAAGGGGTGACTAAAATTACTGGAAAAGATTTTTTTCTCAATATTAAAGCAATAAAAGCTATTAAAAATCAGAATAGTAAAGCAGTCGATTTAGCAATAAAAAAAATTAAAAAACCATCTTTCAATAAAGAAGATGATAGAGAACTATCTGAGTTGTTTTATTTTATGGATAACTTTCTTAGGGGAAAGGAAGGATCATTTATAGTCAATCATTTTTCTACAAGGTTAGCCATTTGGTCAAATACAAGTGTGGCATTATTAGTTTTTTTCATATTGAGGACAACTATTTTCCTAAATCCGCCACATTCTCTATTACCTTCTGATGGATGGTTATTTATATTGTTTATTTTCTCATTACTTATGTTGTGGAGATATCTAAATACATTTTATGATTGCATATTGAAAACGTTTAATGCACATTATAAAAAACCCTGAAGCAATCGCATTCGTTGAAAATTCATGAAGAGTAAATTCTTAATAATATTTCAATTTCTATCCAAATTTCATCAAAGTGAGTTTCGAACCAGCGTGTCATGGGGTCACCTAAGGCAAGCTGACTTGATATAATAAAGTATGGATAATTCTGAAGGTGAAAACCAGCCTCTTACAGAAAAACCTCACAATACTGAAGTTGTAGGTGGCCACTGGCATCAAAAAAACATTGAGGAAATAGCAAGAACCGGATTGCGTGGTGTGTATTTCATGCCTAAAAGAATGCTGGCTGATGATAAAAGCAGTGTGCAGATGGCGTATTACGTAAGAAAAGATAGAACTGTGTACTCAAAAGACATTTCGGAACAGTCAATTCGAGTCGATGAAGAAATGACAATCGGAAAAGATGCACAAATAAGAATCAGAATAAATAAGGATGGTAATCAAGAAGGTATTTTGACCTATCGTGAGCTAACGAAAGAAGAATTTGATAAGATTTTAAATCTTGGTAAATAATCAGAGTATATTATCGGAAAAAAAGAGCATAAATGATCTTGAGCGATGCTTCGAATAGAGAGCACGTGGGGTCACCAATTTTTTTATACAACATTATGGCTCTATTCTATTTTTAATATGTTCCGATAATTCATTAAAATTGCATCTTGCTAAGCAACATCCTTGATCGCCACTTCCGTAATATACATATAATTCCTCACCAACAACAACTGCGCCGGAAGGAAATGTAACGTTGTTAACCACCCCTCTTAATTCTTCTTCAAGTTCAGGCCGAAGGATAGGTTCTTCAGTTTCCGATAAAATTTTTCCTGGATTCTCTAGATCTAATAGTGCTGCGTTTATTGTCCATTCTTCATGATCTGAAGTATTCGCATTGCAGTAAATAAATAACCAACCGTCTTTTGTTTTGATCGGTGGAGCACCAACTTCAGCTCCACGAAAGACAGGTTCAGGCGGTCTAAAAACAACATTTTCTTCATAATGATTTATGTTATTTGCAATTAAGTTCTCAGGAGGCTGAATAACATCTTTAAGAGAATTAAACCTGACTTGCATTATCGATGACATTGGAGAATCAGAAAGCCATGTATAAAACATTACATATTCACCATTAATTTTTTCAGGAAAAAGGACTGCTGCCTTTGACGTTGTGTATTGTGGCCCAACTATTCCATGTTTAGTGAAGGTTTCAAAGTCTTTTGTTGTTGCAAGTGCGATACGGACATTATCTCCCCAAGCTCTACCACCTACGGCAGTGTAGTATATAAAATAAGTATTATCTATCTTTGTAATTCGTGCATCCTCACAACCAAGTCGTTTTTCATATTCTTGATCTGGAGAAATTATAGGATCTGGAAAACGGTTAAAATGAATACCATCTTTACTTTCTGCATATCCAATTGAAGACATATACCCGCCTTTTTCCTCTCTTTTAGTATCATTTGTTGCACGATAAGCCATTCGAAAGATGCCATTATCGTATAACACGTTTGGATTGAGGACTGAACCTGCTTCCCAACTATTTTCAGGATTTTTTTCTAAGACTGGGTTATTAGGATAGCGTATTAATTCCATATGATGATTTTATCAGATAAAATTAATAAATCACAAAAAGTTTTTAGTGATGTTTCGAATAGACGAGCCATGGGGGTCACCATCGGAGAAGAAATAAATTTATAAATACCTCTAGGCGATATGTGGTTTAAGAGGAAGATTAATGTGGAAAGCAGAACCTTTGCCTTCTTCGCTTTCAAACCAAACGATACCACCCCAATTCTCAATATAGTTTTTGACAAGATATAAGCCGAGACCTGAGCCTTCGATTTTATTCGTCATGGCGTTTTCAGCTCTGAAAAATTGAGAAAAGATTTTGCCTTGTTCAGCTCTGGGAATTCCTATGCCCTCATCTTTAACACTAATGTGTAATTTCTCTCCCTGTAACTCCAATATGATTGTTACGTGACCTTTATTGGTAAACTTAATCGCATTTGAGATGAGGTTTTCTAAAACTTCAGTCAGACGATCTCGATCAACAAAAAGTATTGGAGTTGCCTGAGCTGTGTTTTGAAGTTCAACGTTAATCGACTTCAACGTTGTCTCTGCCCCATGCTCTTTTATTATTTTAGTAATAACTTCAACGACATTCACTTGTTCGGGATTATCGGGAAGTCTTTTTTGTTCCAAGCGAATAACTTTTAAAAGCTTATTAAGAAGCTCAATCATAATTTTGTCATCAAGATATATCTGATTTAATCCTTTTTGCATAGGTTCGGAGAGAGTTGAGCTGTATTTTTGAATAAGCATCTCAATATTCCAGCGGATATGAGTTAGTGGAGTGCGAAGCTGATGTGCCGTGATTGAAAAAAGTTCTGTCTTTAATTTTTCGATATCTTTTTCGTACGTTACGTCACGAAATAAGTTGACTGCGGCAGTAATCTTTCCTTGAGAAAAAAGAGGTGTAGTAGTGATAGTAACAGGAATTTTTCTTCCAGATCGATCTTGGTAATAATAATCGTCTTTGAGGCCAGTTTGTATCTCTTTTCCTTCGGTTAATGTTTTAACGATCAATCGTTCTTCCAAAGGTACTCCTTTATCTCCTTGAAATAAATGAATAACATCAGTAATATCTTGGCCGATTATTTCTGATATTGATAAACTTAACAGTCTGGCAGCGGCGGGGTTGGTGAGAGTAATTTTATGGTTGATGTCGACAACGACGACTGCTTCTCCTAGAGCATTAATAATCTTATCGAGCCGATCACGTTCTGTTTTTAAAAGACGCTCGTTTGTTTGAAGCATTTCTTCTGCTTGTTTTCTGTATGTTATATCTCGTGCAATACCAAACTTGCCGGCAACTTTGCCATTTTCAATTCTGGGTACACTACTGAATGCTCCAGTGAGATAATGACCAAACTTCGTGTGAACTTTAAGCTCAAAATCGAGTGTTTCCTCGCCTTTTAATCCACGCTTAAATTGTTCTAAGGCGATTGGAACATAGTCCGGGTGAAGAATGTCAACAAACGGTTTCCCAAGCCATTCTGATGTTTTCCATCCGGTAATTTTCTCAAATGCTGGATTGAGATCGGTAAATTTACCATCGTCAGATAATGAATAAATGATGTCGGGGGCGAGGTTAACTAGTGTACGGTAGCGTTTTTCGTGACTTTCGACAATCTCCTCGGTTTTTTTTCGTTCAGACACCAAGGCAGATACACAAAGTCCAGTAAGTGCTAATATTCCCATAAAAACTTGAAGCAGGAGCAAAGACTCATTCTGGGACGCTCTAGCAAAAGGTCCATATCCACCAAGAGTACTTGAGATGGCGATAATTGAAAGTATTATGGTCGTGGCTGTTACCTCTAGCTGACTGAATCGAAGCGCCACTAAAACAATCAATGGCAGCGTGATAACCTCAAGAGGTAAATTGGGTATTTTTGAGTATAAAATTCCGCCAAACACGATTAAAGCAATCATGATAGTCAGAAGAAAAAAGAATATTACCTCAAGGGCTTTTTGTAGACCCCATTTTCCTCCGGTGTACTTTAAAAGTGAGATGATAAACGGAGCCACCAAGATTGCACCAGTGAGATCACCTAGCCACCACGTCACCCATATGGGTAACAGATCATTCTGTTGAGCAAATCCGGTAACCAAAAGTGTGGTTACTCCAATAGTAGCGCTTATTATCGACGCGATTAAAGCATAAACTATGTAACGAAAAATATTTTCAACGCGGTCATAAAACTGCCAACCATTTGCAAACATGGTCACTAAGTATCCTCCAACCAATCCTTCAAGCGTATTACCGAGAGCTATTCCGAATGATGCGGGAATAGAAGGAGTAGTAGTGAGATTTACAAAAAAAGCACCCACAAAAATGGCTGGCCACACTCTATAGCCAAATAGAAGAAATGAGGCAATCGAAATGCCGGTCGGTGGCCAAACTGCTGTGGCACTCGAGTTAACAAATGCAAGTTTTAAGCCTATCTTCCCTGCAATAAAGTAAATTCCCGTGAGAATACCCACGATCAATAGTCTCTGAATAAAGGTATGGTTCTTCAGGTCCATATGCTCATTTAAACACATTTACTGGATATGAATCAATCTAAGGTGTATACTAAAATAATTACAATGGACACAATTAAAACTAAAATCTTAATTGTTGAAGATGATACAGACCTGCTCGATTCCTTGACCGAGCAGTTTACTCAAGATGGTTTTGAAGTCCTGAAAGCAACCAATGGCGAAGAGGGCTTAAATTCAAGTTTAAGCAACCACCCGAATATAATACTGCTTGATGTTCTCATGCCGAAAATGGACGGTATGACAGTCATGAGGAAACTTCGCACTGATCTTTGGGGTAAGACAGTTCCCATAATCATACTAACCAATCTTAATCCAGATAATGAAGTGTTAAAAGAAATTCTCGAAAATAAACCGGCATACTATTTAATAAAAGCTAATTCAAGTATGGTCGATATAGTTCAAAAAGTTAAGGATGTTCTTAAGCCAGAAGTAGAATAATACATGATCAATATTTTAAAACAAAAAATTATTCTTGTAATTGATGATGACGCGCTCCTACAGCAGATTTATCTAGATGCTTTAACAAAACATGGATTTATTGTCATTCAGGCAACTGATGGTAAACAGGGTATTTCTCTAGCCCAAAAGCAAAACCCAGACTTAATTGTTCTTGATATTATGCTTCCTGGCGGTATGAATGGATTCGATGTACTTGAGATGTTAAAGCGAGAACCTAAGACCAAACAAATTCCGGTAATTATTCTTACAAATCTTGATAGTGAAGAAAAAGTGGCTAAAGTGATTGGTGCTGAAGAATACATTGTGAAATCAGATAACACGATTGATAAAATTGTCGAGCTGATTAAAAAGCGAGTATGATGAGCGACCTTACTATAAGATCAGGAATTAGTTGAAGCACTTGCTCCTTGAGACTCGAAGAGTTTATCGTGATACTGCCAAAACTTACCTTGTACATGGGCGCATTCAGCAGCCTCGGCTGACTGTTGGGCAAAAGGATGCAACTGGGTCAATGGCAGATGCAGGTAATAGAGTTTCACGTCATTTGGATACGTCGACATAATTTTTTTGACCGTTGGATAGGCTCGCTGACAGAACGGGCACTGAAAGTCAGAAAACTCAACCAGGGTCACTTTAGCATTTTCGGGTCCGGTCACATTGGCGCCAGTCAGGTCGATCGTTTTCTGAGTTGGATTGAAGCCGTTATTTCCAGTAGTGCTGCAGAGTGACTTTAATGAATCAGAATACACATCACATGTTCCATCTGATTGCCCGGCGAGCTCTTTATCGATGATTTCTTTAAAGTTTTCAAACGGAAATGCACCTGCCAAGAAACGACCATTGACAAAAAATCCAGGCGTACCATTGACTCCAAGAGAACCTGCTTCTTGAGCTTCTTTGGCGACAGCGTCTTTTGTTTCATGATTATCAAGACATTTATTGAACTTATTCGTATCAAGCTTCATGTCCTTGGCATATTTTTTTAAGTTATCAATCGATAGAGCAGTTGCAGATTCACCAGTTGCTTGAGCATTGGCAGAAGGTGCGGTATTGGAAGCCGCCGCAGGTTTTGCCAGTTGGAGTTTATAAAATAAAAAACCAGTGAATAATAAATTCAAAAGTAATATCCCATATAAAATTTTATTTGATTGAGCTGGGGGAGGGTAGGGATAATTGTACGGTTGCTCAGGAAGTGAACGTGCAGGTGCAACTGATTTACGTCGGATAACCTTTCGTTTTGTTGCCATAGAATAAAACTATATACTACGACAACACTCTTGTCAATGTATCAAACTATAAGAAACGAATGCATATTACAAAATTTCCTTTTCAAATAAAAAGCCGACGCCGACAGTTACATTATCATCATCTGTGACTGAGTAGTTTTCGTCATCAAGTGATACTTTGGTGAATCCATATTTGCTTGCCACTTTCCCCGTTGGGGTAAGAAGCGCCGCTTCCTGAGGAGTCAGACCTGCATGAAGTCCATTTTCATAGACCAAATAGTTAATTTGAACATTGTCATTGTTAGAAGGTAGCCATGATCCGTATACACCTTTTACTGGCCTGCCTTGGCGAGAATAATAGTTAAGTGCAGCGGAAAAAAGTTTGTTAAAATGGGGCATATAAGGATGTCTTGTTTGTTCCTCACCTTTAAACTTCACCAAGTATGCATCCATGCTCAAGATACCATCTTCGTCTAGATGTGCATTAAAAGTGCATGATGCTCCATAACTCACATCGAAGTTGTATTCATTGTAGTTTATCTTAAGAATAAATTTTTCTGAAAGATTACCAAAGATTTGTGTGCTGAAATATTCAGGTAGCGACAACTTAATGTCTGGATTGTATTGAGTAGTTTGAATGATATGAAGTATTTTTTGTTTATCCTCTTCAAAATGCTCTTCATTAATATATCTGTTGTCAAAAATAGCATTCTGGCTTTTATGGTGTTCTTCTTTTGGTCGAAAGATAGGTTCCCCCATACCGATTATCGGACGGATTTCCATAAGTTATTATCTGACTACTTCTCCTGGTGGAATCGATGAGTCAACAGGAAGTAAGACAGGTTTTGAATCGACGTCGACGGCCATAATCATGCCGGTTGAAGTTTTACCCATCATTTGCTTCGGTTCAAGATTGGCCAAAAAGGGAAATTTTTTCCCTACCAGTTCTTCTGGTTTGTAAAACTTTGCTATGCCAGAAAAAATTTCCACGACCCCATAATCTTCACCTAAATCAACTTGAAGAAAAAGTAACTTTGTTGACCCCTCCACTGGTTCAGCAGTCTTAATTTCTCCTACACGTATATCAAGTTTTTGAAAATCTCCAAAAGTGATTGCACTTTTTTTCATTGTACTGATGGTTTTAATGAAACAAGATCTTTAGCATGTAAATTCAAATACACCACACCAGTAAGATAATCTTTAACGTGTTTTGTAGGATTATAATCCTTCATGTTTGTGAGAAAATCATTTTCTTGGGTATACTCCTTTAGTATATTCATAGTAGATACGAATGTTTTAGCTCCAATGATCGTAAAACCACTGCCAAAATATATTGCAGTAGATGCAAGAATTGATTCAGGAGAAATTCCATTTCGCAAAAGTGATTCAATATTGGCAAACATACCTTTAATTCCTTCTACAGTGAGTAAGCTTCCACCAATTAAAAATGGAGACGGTAAGCCAAATGCAAATAAGTCCCATGCTGCCGCAAAAGTGGTTAGGTAAGTTTTTTCCTCCTTTAACATAGTTTGAAGTCCTTTCATTACTGATTTATTAAATTCTTTTATAAATGCATTATTAAACGGCTCTTTTGATTTTTGTGTTCGTTCGGCAATGATTTGGTCATTAATAGTGATTGTTGGGAGACCTTCGCGATAGCCTACTACATCAACACTTTTATCCGGTTTACTAGGAGATCGCCAGGCGAGACTTCTCATATCTGTAATTTTTTTAAACACAAGAGTGTCATTTAATTCTTCATAATCATTTTGCGATCTCTCATATCCTCTCCTGATTGTAATTGCTTCTGCTTTAAGATTTGAAGCAGAAGCAAAACGAGCTAGTTTTTTATCATCCCAATTCATTAGTTCAGAGAGAATGCCATCATATGAAATAAAGAAAGGGTGTTGGGGAGTTTCGTTAGTTTCAGGTAAATGACTTGGAGTTTCCATTCTGTTTTATTTGGCGTAGATACGGTATAAATTATTGCCGATTTTTTCAAATTTATAGATAGTTATTGGCCCAACCTCAGAAGTATTTTTCACATGAGGACCTCCGCATAACTCTCTCGAATACGCAGTGTCCACAATTTCACCGATGTAATAGACTTTTACTTGCTCCGGATATTTTTCTTTAAAAAAAGCTCGCGCGCCGATTTTGAAAGCTTCTTCACGCGGCATCATTATAAAAGACACAGGTAAACGATCGTTTACTTTACCCTTAACAATCTCTTCGATTTTTTTAATTTCCTCTTTAGTGGGATTTTTACGGGTAGAAAAGTCAAACCTCAGTCGTGCTCCGGTAATATTTGAACCTTCTTGTTGAATATCATTTCCAAAAATATCAAAAAGAGCTTGATGAATCAGATGAGTCGCAGTGTGATACTTCACAACTTGCTCAGAATGATCGGCGAGTCCTCCTTTAAACTTGCCGGCTGAGGCAGTTCGTGAAAGTTCTCGATGTTTTTCAAACTCACGTCTAAACTGATCAACGTCGATGTGTAACCCTTTCTCGAGTGCAAGCTCTTCAGTTAACTCCAGAGGAAAGCCTAAGTTTTGATACAGATCAAAAGCGACCTTACCATCGATTGAGTTAATTTTTTGAATGACTTTCATACCATGATCGATGCTTTTTGAAAAGCGGGCCACTTCATCATCAATGGTTTCTGTAACTTTTGTAATTGTCAGTTCATCAAATTTGTTGAAATAAACATTGTTATACATATTAAGTACTTGCCGCGCAATTTTGGAAATACTACCAACATCATATGTACCAGCTAGTTGACCAAACTTGACTGTTGATCTGCGCAACAACCGTCGTACAATGTATCCGTGTTCCTTGTTTGAAGGACTAATTCCTTGAATAATCATAAAAGCGGCAGCTTTCACATGATCGGCGATAATGCGTATGGCTGGCTGATTGCCCGGATCTGAATATTGTTTTTTTGTTTCATTCTCAATTGCCTGAATGATAGTCAAAAAAATATCAGTTGAAAAAACATCTGGATTGTCATTTAAAGCTGCCAGAAATCGCTCTAAGCCTCCGCCGAAATCGACATTTTTTTGGGAAAGTTCTTCAAGAGTGCCGTCTTCCTTCTTACGATATTGAATGAACACAGAATTACCTATTTCAAGGAACCGACCACACTCACAATTTGGATGACATTTAGTATTAATACCTGATTTTTCATGGAGTTTTAAATTTCCACCAAAATCATAAAAAATCTCTGAATCTGGTCCACCGATTTCTCCAGCTGGCATTAAGTTAGGTGGGCCGGAGCGTGACCACCAATTTTTATCGAACCCATAAGGTTTAATATGATTTTCCGAAATACCAAGGCTTAATAAAATTTGCTTGGATTCCAAATCAGGCGGAAGGTTTTGTTTTTTTCCAAATTTATCTACAACAATATTATTTTCATCACCCCCACCAAAATAGGTTGCGACAAGTTTATCCTTATCGAGTTTCAATTCACCTGTAAGAAACTCCCAAAACCAAGTTAGTTGTTCCTTTTTAAAATAATCACCAAGACTCCAGTTGCCCAGCATCTCAAAAAAAGTTGTATGACGGTTATCGCCAACCTCGTCGATATCGACGGCACGAAAACAAGGCTGGATATTGTAAAGCTTTTTGCCTTCAGGATGAGGCTCCCCTTGTAGATAAGGGATGAGTTGCTGCATGCCTGAGCTGTTAAACAACGTTGTTGGATCGTTTGTTAATACCAAAGGTGCAGGAGGAGCCTCCTTATGATTTTTGCTTTCCCAAAAGTCGACAAAAGCTTTTCGCAAAGACTGATGTGTATAATTCATATATACTTTAACGTCTAAAACTTAAAATATTATAGCATGAAAGCACCGACTATCATTAAAACTTCAGATGACAAGCAGGTGAGAGAGTCCGTTCATCGCCTCTATGCACCACCTCCCCGTTCACATAAGGGTCAAAATGGGAAACTACTTATCATTGGTGGATCAAGTTTGTTTCACGCGCCGCCCTTATGGGCGGCTGAGGTTGCTTCGCATATTGTTGACATGGTTCACATCGCCACGCCTTATGAAAATATGCGGATTTTAACTGAGTATAAAAAGCATTTCAAAAATGGTATCGTAGTTTCATCAAAAAGTATTAACGAGTACGCGAAAGAAGACGATGTTGTTTTAATCGGCTCTGGCATGATGAGAGGTGAAGTTGAAGAAGGTCGTTATACCGCCCGCACAACCAGAAATTTATTAGAGCAATTTCCTGAAAAAAGATTTGTCCTTGACGCCGGTTCGCTGCAAACGATGAAACCCGTTTGGCTTGAGTCCTTGAAAACAAAGGCCATTCTGACTCCTCACCAGCTTGAATTTGAGAAGTTATTCGGCCTAAAACTTCTTAATATGTCACTTGAGAAGAAGGCCGTCAAAGTAGCGGAGACTGCTAAGAAATACCAATGTGTTCTTCTTGTTAAAACAGTTATAGACATTGTGTCAGACGGTGAAACTACCTATGTCATTGAAGGCGGCAATGCCGGTCTCACCAAAGGCGGTAGTGGTGATATCCTGGCGGGTCTTACTGCTAGTCTTTATACAAGAAATGAGCCGCTCTTATCGGCTCTTTGTGCATCGGTGATTTTGAAGCGAACTGCAGATGAGCTGTATAAAACACTTGGATACTGGTATAATATGGATAGAATTCTAGGAGAATTGCCGCGTACTACCCATGTATTCTCCTAATTTTATCTATGAAGAAAGAAACTCTTTTTGCGATTATTCTTGGCATTGGCGCCGGTGTCGGAGTGGCTTTTTTTGTGATTACCCAGACTCATCAAAATCAGATCAAAAACACCAACACCATTACTCCCATTAATACGACCCCTTCGGTTCAAATAAAAAATACTGAATCTCAAAATCTTGAAGTGTCTGAACCACAGATCGGTATCTTAACAAACAAAAAAACTGTTACTATTAAAGGGAAAGCTACCAAGGATAGTCTATTGGTGGTTCAGTCACCGATCAAGCAGGTAGCCCAAAAGCTAGATGCAGATTCATTCACTGTAGCAGACTTTCCTCTGGCCCTGGGTGAAAATGTTATCCTGGTAACTGTGTATCCCAAAGGCAGTCCGACAACGTCCCACGAGAAAGAATTACGAATTTATTATATGGAAGAATGAAACAATACATTACCCTTTTTGCATTATTTACTTTAATTCAAGCAAGTGCTGTTGGAGCGTATGCCCAGAGCCCGACGACGTCAACATCAAGTGGTACACCCAAGCCTTCTGTCACCAAGTCCCAATCGCTTGAAGATAAGATTATCGAAAACTTTAAAGAGAAAGTGGCGACTAAAGTAGCAGAGCTTAATAAAAAAAACGATAAACCAGCCGTTGGATATATCAGCTTGATAAAAGGAGACACGATTGAGTTTGATACTACCAGTGGTACATATACTGCCAAAGTTGACTCCAATCTGACGAGCGTGTTTTCTCTGGATAACGGGATAAAAAAGGAGATTAAAACAACTGATTTGAAAAAGGGCGATTATATTATTGTCAGCGGACCGCAGCTTGATAAAGCTGTCACAGCCAACACCATTTATAAAGATGAAGAATATATCGTAAAATCAGGTAAAATTACAGAAGTGAATACCGATGATGTATATTTAAAAATTGTTAGTTCAGATAAGGATAGTATTATTCTGGATATTCCTACCAGGATCAGATTGCAACTGTTAAACAGTAAAACACTTGAGATTGAACCGGTGACTCTGGCCAAAATCAAAGAGGGTGATACTGTGCATTTTGTCTATAAAAAGGCTAGCGATCAAAAGGATGCGAGCAGCCGGGCAAAAGCCGAGCGCGTTCTGATTGTTCCTCAGGAATTCTTCCAGAAATAACGTCCGAATCAATTTTGCATTATGCTACAAGTTTTTAAAAAGTTTTTCGATTATAATGCCCGTGAAGTTGATCGCATAGGTAAAATTAAAGATCAGATAAACGATCTAGAAGAAAAAGCACGAGCCTTAAAAGAGACTGATTTTCCCCATGAAACTGCTAAGTTTAAAAAAACTCTTACTGAATCAACTGACCAAAACAAGGACATAAACGAGCTGTTACCATGGGCATATGCGTTAGTTCGTGAGGCTGCCCGTCGGACTCTTGGACTGCGTCACTTTGATGTTCAGCTCATTGCTGGAATTGGTTTACACGAAGGCAAGATTGTAGAGCAAAAAACCGGAGAGGGAAAGACTTTGACTGCCACGTTACCTCTTTACCTAAATGCCCTTAATGGGGAAGGAGTACATCTGGTGACGGTCAATGATTATCTTGCTCGACGTGATGCCGGATGGATGGGAACGATTTTTCACTTTTTAGGACTAACTACTTCTGCCATTATTTCCGATGTTTCTTATCTTTATGATCCAGAGTTTAACGATAGCGATGCAGGCGACTGGCGACTGGAGCATCTGAAGCCAGTGTCACGACCTGAAGCGTATAAAGCTGATGTTACCTATGGCATAAACAGCGAGTTTGGTTTTGATTATCTGCGTGACAACATGGTCGGTTCAACTTCAGAAATTAGGCAGAGAAATTTTAATTACGCCATCATCGACGAAGGTGACTCAGTCTTGATCGATGAAGCTCGTACGCCTCACATTATTTCTGCCCCTTACGAAGAGGACACTTCAAAATACTACCAATATGCAAAAATCGTCAAACAGTTGAACGAAAAGACAGATTATGTGGTTGATGAAAAGTTGAAGACTGCCAATATCACTGAAGCCGGAATTCAGCAAATTGAAAAAATACTTGGTGTTGCCAACATTTACGAGAAAGACTTTGATACGTTGTTCCATGTTGAGGCCGCTTTGAAAGCAGAGACACTTTTTAAGCTGGACAAAGATTATATCTTACGAGATGGCGAAGTTATTATTGTTGATGAGTTTACCGGAAGGTTATTGCCAGGTCGACGTTTCTCAGAAGGTCTTCATCAGGCAATTGAAGCAAAAGAAAACGTTGCTATCCAAAAAGAGTCTAAGACTTTAGCGACTGTGTCATTACAAAATTATTTCCGTCTTTATAAAAAACTCGCCGGTATGACCGGTACTGCCGCCACGGAATCTGAAGAGTTTCATAAGATTTATAAAACTGAGGTACTAGTAGTTCCGACTCATCGGGCGATGGTGCGCAAGGATCACCCCGATATGATCTATAAAACCGAAAAAGGCAAGTACGATGCAGTAGTTGAAGAAATTGCCCAAAATTACCAAAGAGGCCGACCTGTGCTTGTTGGTACTACCTCAATTGATAAAAATGAACTTTTGTCGCGACTCTTGACTCAGAAAAAAGTTCCTCATCAAGTATTAAATGCTAAAAATCATGAGCGGGAGGCCCAGATTATTGCAGCAGCAGGTGAGAAGGGTGCAGTGACCGTCGCAACTAACATGGCCGGACGAGGAGTGGATATTATTTTAGGTGGTAATCCACCGCGGGTTGATGACACAAAGGACAAAAAAGTTACAGCAAAAAACAAAAAGGAGCTTGAGGACTGGCAAAAAAAACATGACGAGGTTGTTTCACTCGGTGGACTCTATGTTATTGGTACAGAACGTCACGAGTCGCGTCGTATCGATAATCAGTTGCGCGGTCGCTCTGGTCGTCAAGGCGATCCTGGAGAGACGCGTTTTTATGTCGCACTTGAAGACGATCTGATGCGCATTTTTGGTGGAGATCAGATCGCCAAGTTGATGAATTTTTTCAACTTTCCCGAAGACCAACCTTTAAGTCACGCGATGGTCTCGCGTGCCATCGAGCAAGCCCAAGTAAAGGTAGAGGGTTTTAACTTTGATATTCGTAAACATTTAGTTGATTTTGATGATGTTTTAAACAAACAACGTGAAATCATTTATACACGAAGAAGAAATATTTTATCACTAGCTGAATCTGATGCAGCCGCATTTAAGGAAACGGTTTTTACGATTTTTGATGAGGAAATAGCCTCGGTTATCGGCAGTTATGCGGCGATAAAAGATAATGTTTCTGATGAGGAATTGGCAGTACTTGTAAAAGATCTGGTGTTAGTTTTTCCTGAATATGAACCGCAGATTAAAGCCTATCTGAAAAAAAGAGATTTGGAAGGTATGCAAGAGTTTTTACAGAAGAAAAGCCAAGAATATTTCTTAACCCGCGAAAAAAAGTTAGGCCATCAGATCTGGTACGATGTCGTTCGCTCTATTTTTCTTTCGACATTAGACCAGTACTGGACCGAGCATTTGACAGCCATCGAAGATCTTCGGGAAGGTATTAACTTAAGAGGTTATGCCCAACTTGATCCGCTTGTTGAGTATAAAAATGAAGCTTACAAAATGTTTGAAAAGCTGATCAGTAACATTAACTTCGAGTTTATTCGTCGCATGCTCAGAGTTGAAGTAGAAATGCTTCAGCCTGAACAGGATACACCTCAGCATGAAGAAAAAAAGGAGAAAAAAATGATTTTTCAGTCAGCCTCACGAATTGATCCATTTGCGCAAAAAGTAGTACAAGAAGAGACTTCTCAAGCAGCTCAACCAATTCAGACACAACAACAGCTGCAGAATCTACCTCAGGAAGATAGCAACCAATCGGCACTCGCTGGCGAAGTGGGCGGCTTTAAACTGACGGCACCAGGAGTTACCAAACGTAAACTCGGCCGAAACGATCCCTGCTGGTGCGGTAGCGGCAAAAAATACAAAAAATGCCATTTACCAAGTGACCTAGCTCAATAAGAATTTGCAATAGGTGTTTTTTTATTATAAGATAAAGGCATGAATCGGAAAGAGGTTTCTTCCAGCAAAGAGTTAACTCCCCGAGAGACTGGCGGAGTTCGAGAGATTGTTTCAAATTCTGAAGGTTGGTTTCTTCCTAGCATCCGAATAGAGCAAACAGGTGAATTTGTATCAGGGGATCCAACTTTAGTATTACCTGATGCATTACAAGGGTTGCACGATTCCTGGGAAAGAACATATACTGAACGTATTCAAAAAACTGGTGACTTTAATCGCGAAAAAGTTACAGTAAAAAGTATCAAAAAAATATACGGAAATGATCTTCAGATTAAAATAGGTTTTACTGATTATTGTACGTTATGGGGTATGGCTGGGGCAGCGCCTGGGCTTCATCGACAGGGTTTTGAAGAACTGATTGCGCCAGATCATAAAACGACTATTCCCTTTGGTATATCTACTCATAATCTGGTACTAATTGAAGGAAAAAAATTAAGTGAATCAAAACTGGTGATGATGGTGCAGTCGAAAGGACACGGTTTTTCGGCAGGTAGAGTATCTACTTCTTTTGAAGAACAGATGGAACGATCTGATGTGCATCCTTTTTTGACAGTTGTAAGAGGTATGTCAGAAGAACTTGGATTGGATGGTTCTGTTGAAAATCTTCTCCTTCTGGGAATCGGGGCTGAAAAAGCTACCGCCTACACCAGCTGGGTTCATCTGGTCCATTTGCCGGAGACTTCTGAGTCGGAGCTTGTTTCAGGATGGGCAACTTCCCAGCAAGATCAACAGCAGGAAGGCGAAGCGTTACTAGTAGTACCAGTTTCTGAACTTTCGGGTTGGACAGGAGATCATATTGATCCTACTACCTGGAATCAGTACGATCTACAACATAAAATTGATCCGCATGCCAGCCTTCAAACACATGCAACCTCTACCTGGAGGCTTCAATTACTGCAAGAGCATATTCAATTTCTAACCTCCTCATAAATTCTTCTTACTTCTTTCTTACTATTTTCATGTTGTTTCTTAAATAATTAAAGGTACTATTGCAGTATGTTAGCTTTAAAATACGCCATTTTTATCTATCGATCATTTACGAACATTTACGTTAAATTAAGCCACAGCGGGTTTAATGTAAATTTATTTTTACTGACTATTTTGCAGTCATCGATTATTATTTTTATTGATCGGTATTTGCGAACTAAGATAGGTTAAAGGAAGGTGGTACTATGAAAAAACGCACATCTCACGAAACAACTCATATTTTTACAAATAACTTTCTCGTTGATCTTTATTCATTACTGAAAGGGTCAAATTCTCTAAAATAAATGAGAAAACTTCATACATTTTTTTATTGAGATATTGATTTTATTTGATTATTCAGCTATAATTTATATGTAACAAGTTAGAATGATTGAAGGTGATAGTGGTGCAGATTATAGTGTATCTTCGCCAGAATTCTACACACCAATATCAAGATCTGCATTGTTTTACCTTGTCCGTCATGGAGCTGTTAACGGACCATATAAAGACAATCCTGGTATTACAGAGAATGGCAAGTTTGCTTTACGAAAATTTGTTCATGATTCCGATTTAGTTGAGCGATTAATGGAGTTTCAAAGTGTTGGAACAGAAATACATTTATATGTTACCAGGACCACACGATCAATTGAGTCGATGCGCGTGATCGAAGATGAGATTAATCAGGTAGTTGCACTGGACAATATAGAAAAAGTGCACATTAATCCGTACGTTCCATTTGAGAGTTTATCTCAAGAGGATACGATTGAAAGAATTTCGTTTTTTGAAGAAGATCAGAGCATAAAGTTATTGTATTATTATTTACAATATACAAAAGAACAGGCTCACAATATGAAAGCACGTTCATACGAAGAGGTAGCTTTAGCTTTTTCAGGACTGCCTCTGATGGTTTATAATGCCTCTAAATCATTTATCTCTAACCAACTGAGTTCATCCCAAGCTGTCCCACGTTTTAATCAGATAACTATCGGAGTCGGTCACTCGGCAGTTTTAGCATCAGAAGTCAAGTTTTTTACATATTATCCTGATTATGCTTTTAAACCAGAAGACTTTAAAGAGGGTTCTTTTTTAAAGCACGAGATGGATTACAGAAATAGAAGGATTATAGTTACCAACCCGAGATTCGAATTTGCAATTGATGTCGGTCTCATGGACAAGCTCTATCGAGATTACTTTCCCGAATATGATCAGTATTTGAAGGATCAAAGAGCAAAACATAAAAAACTAATCCATGAACGGCTGGCTAATTTAAAACCATGGATAACACATTAGAAAAAATTCATCTAGCGGCACTAAAGTTTCTGGTGCCTTTAACTACTGAAGAGACGTATAAAAAAATTGTTAATGAAGCGATTAAGTTAATCCAGGGTGAGGACGGCATGATCAATATCTTAAAAGATAACAAGCTCGTGAATATTTATTCCTCGACGATAGCTATGTCTACGTTTCAGCCGCGTAAAAGAGGGTTCGCATATAATGCCTTAGCTCAAAGAAAAGCTTATGTAATTCATCTTAGTCAGTTTAAAAAAATCTATCCAAAAATTGCCGCTCAGGGAGTGAAGTCAATACTTTTTATACCGCTTTATTATAAAGATCACAATTTTGGTGTCTTGGCAGTGAGATCACATGTTAACCAAGACTTTACCAACGAACAACTGAGGATACTTAAGCTATTTGGTACGCTAGCTAATCTCGCTATTCGTAAAACTCAACTTTATTCAGAAGCTCAAAATACAATAAAAATAAAGGAGAAGTTTATCGCTATGGCGGCTCATGAATTACGAACGCCACTAACTTCAATGAGTGGCTATGCAGAATTGCTTCACAAGAAACTAACAGAAAAAAATATTCCTGAAAAAAAATGGACGCGCTCACTTCTTATCGAAACTCACCGCTTAACAAATTTGATTGAGGAACTGCTTGAAGTTAATCGCTTAAATGCTGGTAAACTCGAGTATCATTTTAACGAAGCCAATATAGAAGAAATTTTGCGTAAGACACTCAATAAGCTTTATATAACTTATCCTGATATCAATGTAGTCGTTAAAAGAAAGTACCGCAAATCACGTACTATTATTGGTGACCAAAAAAAACTCTCCCAGGCGATATTCAACATTCTTGACAACGCCGTCAAATTTTCCTCAAATAAATCTAAAATTCGCGTTAAACTTAACTATGATAAGAACTGGATTATAATAGTAGTCCAGGATGAAGGGAAAGGTATCGCACAAGATGAGATTCCTCGAGTGCTTGGAGGATTTTACAAAGCAACAGGCAATGAGCAAGAAGGTATGGGCGTTGGGCTTTTTTACACAAGAAGTATTGTCGAAAAACATCAAGGCAAATTGTCACTCGGATCTCAAATTAACAAAGGTACTGAAGTAGAAATCAAGTTACCAACCGTAAAATATGGGAGAATTACAAACGGGAATAAATAACATAGGTCTCTTTATTGAGTCAAAAGTTGAACATCAACAAATTCTGGATCTGGAAAAGATTTATCAACAGATTCAACATATGCAGCGTGATCCAGCGATGAGGATCTTTTTTAATATTCCAAATCTTGATCTTGCAACTGCGGAAGCAATTAATACGGTTATCAATAATGAAGATGCTGATGGTGCATTGTTGACTGTGGTTGGCGAGCCGGCAGTTGGTAAAAAAGGTGGAGGTAGTGGTGCGCTGAAGGCGGTTGAGAAAATCTTTAAATCTGCCAAATTCGCTGGCACCGTCTATTACGCATCAAACGCCGATTTTGTCGAACAGGGTATGATAGAGCGAGACATTGATCCTATGGAAGGATTCACCCATGTGGGGTTTGAAGATGTTCAAGTAGCCAATCAGTGGGTCAATGCTTCAGTCGCTTGGTTTCGAGATAAAAATCGCAAAGGGAAAGAAAAGGGCCAAAGAGATATTTACATTATGGAAGTTCTTGGTATTGGTGATCCTAATCCTGAGGATTCAGACGACAATGTTTACAATCAAGAAACAAATCCCCAAGGCGTCTACAAGTTTAATTTAGGAGGCAATGCAGTAAAAAATGAAGCAGATGAGGTCGTTGTCCTGATAACTGATTTAGATCTTCAGGATAAAAACATTTTAAGAAGACAAAAATTCGAGCGAACGCAAAAAGTAGAGTATCTCGGACATGAATTCGATAAACAGCTAAGTTACAGTGAGTTGTATCGCAAAATGGCTCCAGCTCTAACTGTGTTATTTGTTCGGGGGATCATTGATCACAATATTCAAATGACAGTACCGGATAATATTACCGAAGAAGACTTAAAAGACCCGCTGATTCGACCGCTTCTTGAAACAAAGTATGTTGAGCACATTTTTAAAAACTGGGGACTATTGCTTAGGGGAGCGCATATATATGTGACAGAAAATAAACTTTTGCTTGAGTCAGATGAGGAAAAAAAATTCCAGTATGCTGAAGGAAAAGTGAAACAACATGCATTACCTTGGCATGAGATTAAAGAATTTAAAGAATCTACTCCTTTATCATATATCCAAAACCTCGAACAGAATGAAGAAGAACTTTTTTAGAACCGTTATCGATTTTTTTTCGCAGGTAGCCCATGTATACATCAACGACACGAGTCTCAATGTCTGGGCTTGATAGCCAGATGCGACTAAGAATCATTTCACGAGTCAGGATACGACCTTTATTGTTCATTAAATAATGGAGTAGTTTAAATTCCTGAGGAGTTAACTTAACGAGTTTTCCGTTTCTTCGCACTTCCATCGTTTGGTTATCGAGCTCAAGGTCGCCAACTTTGAGTTTTTTTTCGCCGCCAGTTTGATTGCGCAGACGTGCTCTAATACGCGCGATTAACACATCGGCAATAAATGGTTTGGTCATATAGTCATCGGCTCCGAGGTTTAATCCCTGAACAACATCTTGAACCGTATCTTTGGCCGTAAGAATAATCACCTTTAATTGCGGGTATTTTTTACGGATTTCCATGCAAACTGCTTCACCACTCATATTTGGTAGTCCAAGATCAAGGACGACTAAGTCTGGCTCAGTTTTTTTAATAAGATTTAAAGCACTAATTCCGTCAGAGGCAGCAAAAACCGAAAAACCATTTTCAAGAAGAAGTTCTTTTAGGTATTTTTGGACACCTTTATCATCTTCAACAACAAGAATTGTTGGCACCATAGATTATTATATCATAATTATAGCATAAGAGTTATTGTTATAGGAGCGTATTCGATCAGGGGAAGACTCAATTTTTTGGAAAAAACTTACATTACTTTACCGTAACACTTTTGGCCAGATTACGAGGTTTATCTGGGTCAAGTTTTTTCAAAAGTGCCAGGTGATAACCCAAAAGTTGTGCAAACACCACATTTGGTATCAATGTTGCATGATGACAGTAAACTATTGGAATAAAAACGTCAAATACGGGATTATTTTTGCTTGAGACTCCAATCACATAAGCTCCCCGTGCTTTAACTTCATGAGCTGAAGAAAGGGTGTCCTCGTACGTTTCATCTTCTGGATTGAAAACGATTACAGGAGTATTTTTTTCAATTAGTGCAATGACGCCATGTTTCAGATCACCAGCGGCAAATCCCTCAGCATGTATATAAGAAACTTCTTTGATTTTCAAAGCGGCCTCAAGAGCTGCAGGATATGAGAGGCCACGTCCGAGAATAAAAATATGCTCCTTATTCTTTATCGTTTGAGCTACCGCTTCTATTTTTTTCTGATGTATAAGAAGCTCATTTATTTGTTTAATGGCTTTGGCCACTTCTTGTTTCCCTATTTCCAAAGTGTTGGCTAGTTCATTAGCTATTAGGTAAAGTATAGCGACCTTGGCGGTGAAGACCTTGGTTGACACAACAGAGATTTCTGGTCCGGCATGAAGCAAAACTTTATAGTCTGCTGTTCTGTAGAGGGTTGATCCGAGAACGTTGGTTATTGCCATAATTTTGGCTTGCTTAGCTTTGGCGCTTTTAACACTTGATATGACATCCATGGTTTCACCTGATTGAGAAATGGCGGCAACAAGAGAAGTATTTTTCAAAAATTCAACAAGATAACTAAATTCTGAGGCTGACCAGCAATTGACGTGCCGTTTGGCAATAGTTGAGAAAATATATGCACCGGCCAGGCAGACATAGTAGGCTGAGCCGCACCCGATAAAGTATGTACCGTAAGCTTTTTTTATAATTTCTGCCATTTGTTTGACGGTTGTGGATTGGGTATCGAGGAGGTTTTGGATTACACGAGGTTGTTCGGTTATCTCTTTAATCATAAAATGAGGAAATTCACCGAGTGTCGCGTCCTCTCGCTCATAGGGGAGTTGAGTGAGAGGCAAACTTTTTTCCTGACCGTTGAGGGAAAAAAGTTTGCCCGTGCTTCTGTCAATATGAAGCAGTTCATTATCATTAAGAAAATAAACTTTTTTTGTGTACGGAAGAAGCGCGCTCGCATCTGAAGCAATTAATCTCTCATGAATACTTTCTCCATATATTAGTGGTGAGCCATTTTTAATAGCGAAAAATTCTTCAGTATCAGGAAAAAAAACAATAATGGCGCTTAACCCCTGAAACTTTTTAAATGCTTCAAGAATAACTTCTTTTTTATGTGGATTTTTTTTTAATAACTCTTCGATAAGGTGAGCGGCTACTTCACTGTCTGTTTCTGATGAAAACACATGCCCTCGTTTCAGTAATTCTTTTTTCAGTTCCTCATAATTTTCGATAATCCCATTGTGAACAAGAATAACTTTTTTTGTACAATCGGTGTGTGGATGAGCATTGGCATCAGTGACACCACCATGAGTCGCCCAGCGTGTATGTCCTAAACCTATAGTCGACTCCATATGAGGCAAATGAGTACCGCCAATTTTACCAGCGTGTTTTTCGATGTATACTTCGCCATCACTTTTTTTTAAAGCTACACCCCAGGAGTCATACCCCCGATATTCAAGAAACTTGAGACCTTCAAGAATCAAATCACCAGCATTTGTTTTATTACCGCAGTAGCTAAAAATGCCACACATAGTTATTTTTTAAACTTATTTTTTACCCCAAGAAAAAAACTACTCGCAAGTAACAACCAACCGGCCACAGGTGTGCCGTCCGGAATTACTCTATTAAAGATAAAATTAATAAATTGTTGTGCCTTGTAATGAGGCTGTTCAGTGATAATCGAGTTAAACGTCTGGTTTTTAAACTCAACTGCAAGATGTTTATTATATTCAAATATGAAAAGTAACAGCGCAAATCCAGCCATGGCAAGAATAAGCGGGCGAGACGGTTTAAAAAACGCCCAGATAGTTGTCACAACCAATCCTAAAAAGTAAAAAATTGCCACATAATTATGTAAAATGGTCAAATAGATCGTGATAAAGATATTTTGCTGCAAGTCAGCTGGAATCGGTGCCATGTATTTATTGTAGCATACTGACGCTACGATCTGGTAAAATAATAGTAAGATGGAATCATTTCTTCAAACATTTGCGCTTCATGGAAACTGGGTTGACCTGATTTTTATTGTTTTGATTGTCTATTTTATTGTAACTACCCGGGGGTTTATCGCCAGTTTTCTCGAGGTTGTTGGTTTCATCTTGACCCTACTTCTATCTTATCAGCTTTACCCATTTGTTGGTACAGTACTGCAGGCAAACTTCACCTTGTCCAAGGGAATTGCTGCAGCAGCTGGTTTTTTCATCAGCTGGTTTCTTCTCGAGTTTGCCAGCTATTTTATTACCTCATACCTTTTTGCAAAATATTTAGGCCGTTATACCAAACATCGTTGGAACCAGAGGCTTGGATTTATTCCAGGAGTGTTGCACGCGGTTATCCTTTTTCTTTTTATTGTCAACCTGGTGTTTGCGCTGCCTGTGAGAGGTCAAATTAAGCAGGATATTCTCAATTCACGTTCAGGTCCGTACTTTGTCAATGCATCACAGTCTTTACAGATTAAGTTAAAGAATCTCTTCGGCGGAGCCGTTTCTGAGGCATTAAACTTCATGACGATCGAACCGCAATCTGGAGAAACATTGAAGCTGGGGTTTCAACTGAAAGAGACACAGCTTAAAGTAGATGCGGAATCAGAGCAGACAATGCTTGATCTAGTAAACAAAGAGAGAAAAGCTAAGGGATTAGCTCTATTAGCAACAGATCCTGAGCTTCAGGTAGTTGCGCGGGCGTACGCGAAAGTTATGATGGAAAATGGTTTTTTTGCCCATGTTTCTCAGGTCGATCATACTACCCCGGCTGACCGAGCCGATCGAGCTGGTATATCGTTTACTGTTATTGGAGAAAACCTCGCTTTTGCACCTGATGTTTACCTGGCTCATCAAGGTCTTATGAACTCACCTGGTCATCGAGCCAATATCTTATCTCCCGATTATGGCCGTGTCGGCATTGGAGTGATTGATGGCGGCGTGTATGGCCGCATCTTTGTACAAGAGTTTAGAAACTAAAAAAGACCAGCTTGCGCCTCTGAATCTTCTTTTTTCACTTTTTTAATCGTTTTTTTTGGTACTAAGCTACTGTGAAGCAAGCGATTCGTTAAAGAATACAACTCAAGTTCCTTCAATTTTTTTTCCATCTCAGGCTGAAACACAGTAAAAAGACACCGGTTAACGTCAATATCAAGCTCAAGGTCAGTTAAAATTGTTGCCAGCCGTTTGGAAAGAATAATATGTTCTGTATGATTTTTAATTATCTCTTTTATCCGATCTGGTTGGACAGTGTCGATTTTTCTTAAAACATTTTCTACGTTATCAAACTCTATAATCAGCTTGGCGGCAGTTTTAGGACCGATACCTTTGGCGCCGCCATAATTGTCAGACGCGTCACCCATAAGGGCTTTCAGATCAGGAATTTTTTCCGGTTCGATACCGTATTTTTCTTTCACGGCTTCAGGCGTATAAATTGCTGAGGTGGTGATGCCTTTTTGGGGCGCGATCACATACGTTTTTTCATCAACCAATTGCAGTAAATCGCGATCTCCTGTGAGAATTAGAACTCGATCAAAGTCTGGCCGAAATTTTTTCGCCAAGGTACCAATTACATCATCTGCCTCAAACCCTTCTTTTTCAAGACGAGCAATACCGGCCGCATCAAGAAGCTCTTTAATAAGGGGAATCTGTTGCTTAAAACCGTCGGCTGCTTCTGGTCTTTGTATCTGATACTCTTTGTAGAGTTTTTTACGAAATGTCTGAACGGGTGTATCAAGCGCCACAACAATATGGGTCGGTTTGAAGTCCGTAATTACCTTTTGAAGCATGGTGAAAAACCCATAAACTGCATTGGTTGGAACGCCTTTTGCAGTAGAAAGCTCAGGGAGAGCAAAGTAGGCCCGGTGCATTATAGCGAAGCCGTCTATAAGAAGCAGCGTCTTCATAGATCAATTCATTCGCTGACTATTTTTTAAAGCTTCAGCGTGGGTTGCTTCCATACCGCTGGATTTTTTCCCCACTAACTTTTCAAACTCTTCTTGATCGATATTTTCTTTTTTAATAAGCTCTTGCGAAATTACATCTAAATCTTTTCGATGGTTCATGATAATTGTCCGGGCATCTTCATACGCCTTGGTGATAATTTTTTTAACCTGATCGTCGATCCGAGCAAGCATTTCTTGAGAAATGGTATTTTGTTCATAATAGTTTTTACCCCACTCAGTCACATCCATGGTCGGACCGAAGTTGATTGGGCCAATTTCACTCATTCCATACTCCATGACCATCGCCTTAGCTATTTGTGTCGCTTGGTCAAAATCATTGGCCGCGCCGGTCGTGATTTCGTCAAAAATATATTCCTCTGCGGCTCGTCCTCCCATCATTACGGCTAGTCTTTCAAGAAGATGAGTGCGTGTTTCGTGGAGTTTATCTTGCTCAGGTGTAATAAGCGTATATCCCAGTGCCATACCTCGTGACACGATTGAAATACGGTGAACAGGGTCAGTATGAGGGGAAAAGTGAGACACAATTGCATGACCGGCCTCATGATAGGCTGTTAGTTTTTTATCATAATCAGACTGTAGCCGCTTTTTCTCAGGGCCGAGCTTCACTTTTGTGGCCGCTTCTTCAATATCATTAGGTGTTATCTTATCACGACCTTCACGAGCGGCGAAGATGGCTGCTTCATTGAGCATGTTTTCAAGATCGGCACCTGAAAAGCCGACTGTCCGTTTAGCCACCCGATCCCAGTTGACCTCGTCGGTAAACGGTTTATTACGGGCATGGATTTTGATGATGGCGTTGCGGCCTTCAACGTCAGGGTAGTCAACTATGATCCGTCTGTCAAACCGGCCTGGACGAAGAAGCGCCGGATCAAGTAAATCTCCACGGTTTGTAGCTGCAATGACCACCACTTGTTCAGTTGGAGCGAAACCATCCATCTCAACAAGAATTTGATTTAACGTTTGTTCGCGCTCATCGTGAGAGGGCATCATGCCTACTGATCGGGCGCGACCAATAGCATCAATCTCGTCAACAAAGATGATTGAAGGAGCACTTTTTTTCGCGGTCATGAAAAGATCTCGCACGCGAGCCGCTCCGATACCAACGAGCATTTCCATAAACTCAGATCCAGCTATCGAGATAAACGGTACACCAGCCTCACCCGCCACGGCTTTAGCAAGTAGTGTCTTGCCACAACCGGCTGGTCCCACGAGCATTACGCCTTTGGGAGTTCGCGCTCCGAGTTTTTTATATTTTTCCGGATGTTTTAAAAAATCCACCACTTCCTCAAGCTCTTTTTTGGCCTCATCAACGCCAGCCACGTCTTTAAACGTCACCTTAGGCATATCTTTAGAAAATCGTTTCACCTTGGCCTGACCAAACGAAAAAACTGAGTCTTGTGCTCCTTTGGCCTGTCTGAAAATGAAAACAAAAAAAGCTACCATAAGAAGAGTTGGTATGATGTTTGCCAGAAGTGCAATGAAGCCAGTTGGTCCTTGAGTATCGCGCACTATAATCTTGGTTTTTTGAGGGTCAACACCTGAGTCTTTCAGTAATGAAATTAAGTTGGCATTAGCTTCTTTAAAGCTTTGGCCGGCCGTGCCGTCTTTGTAAAACACAAGTACCTTATTATCGATGACTTCCACATGTTCAATTTTATTTTGTTTAATTTCACTGATGACAGTAGTCAACGGTTTCTCAGGGGCCACTTTATTGACTTCTTTTGAAAGAAGTGAAAAACCATACACCAAAAAAAGAAACACAAAGAAGGCGATAAACAGCATTTTTACGTCAATATGTAGTCCAAGAAAATTAAGTTTTTTTGAAGAGTTTTTTCGCGTTCCATTGTCACTTTTCTTTTCTGCCATAGGATCTATTTTAGCAGATTTCTGGTAGAATTGATAGGATAATTATGGAGACTTTTAATCTGACAAACAACAATTTTCCAGAGGCTATAAAAAAAACTCTAATTGTATTATCTCAAGGGGGGTTGGTGATTGCGCCATCTGACACGGTGTACGGTGCCTTAGTTGATGCCCAAAATGACAAGGCAGTCCAAAAATTAATAGCTTTTAAAAATCGGCCGATTGGAAAGTCAATTTCTGTTTTCATGGCAGACTTTTCTATGACGAAAAAATATATCGAAGTCACTTCTGATCAAGAGAAAATGGTAACTGCCATGCTTCCAGGTTCATTTACTATAGTTTTGCCTTCAAAGCACCATGTCTCCAAACTTCTTGAGTCTGAAAAAGGAACGTTGGGTATCCGAGTTCCCTATTACCCGTTTATTACTAGTCTTGTTCATTTGTACAAGAAACCGATTACAGCCACGTCTGCCAATCTAGCCGGCCGCTCACCTCATTATTCAATTGCGTCCTTGATGGCCAACCTGCCTGATGCCAAAAAAAAACTGATCGATCTGGTAATTGACGCTGGTAAACTGCCTCGAAACAAGCCGTCTACTGTTATGGACTTATCCGGAGATCAAATAAAAATATTACGAAAAGGCGATATCATGTTTATACAGGAAGAAAAATTTACTAGCCACTCTCCTAAACAAACAAAAAAATTTGCTCAATCAATAGTCAAAAAATATCTTGCCAAAAAACCGGATAGACCATTGATATTTTTACTTCAGGGAGAACTTGGTGTCGGGAAAACGATTTTTGTCAAAGGGGCCGCCGAGATTTTTAATATAAAAAATATTATCTCGCCAACATTTACTGTGTATTATGAATACCAGATCACAAAACATCCGTGGTTACAGAACTTTTATCATTTTGATCTATATAATATCGAGGAAAAAAATGAGTTTGAACATTTAGGAATTAATCTTCTTCTTAAAAAAGAGCATATTTTTTTCATCGAGTGGGGTGAAAAAACCGGGGAGATACTCGAATTTTTACAAAAAAAAGCGAAACTTATTCTTATAAAGTTGAGATATATAAGCGACAAAGAAAGACTTATCTCTTATGCGAACGAGGAGAACGATATATGAAAATTTTGGCAATAGATACATCAGCCGACGAAACATCTTGTGCAGTTACAGAAGGTAGAAAAGTTTTGTCACATATTGAGTATTCACAAATTCTCACTCATCAAAAGTGGGGTGGTATTGTGCCGTCGATTGCCAAACGGGCACATGAAGAGCGAATTGATATGGTGGTTGAAGAAACGATTAAGAAGGCAAAAACTTCGTATGCAGAAATTGATTACTATGCAGTGACCTATGGTCCGGGACTGGCAATTGCTCTGGAAGTTGGCATACGAAAGACGAAGGAACTAGCCCAAGAATATCAAAAAAAAATTATTCCCATAAATCACATGGAAGGACATATTTATTCAAGTTTTGTTCAAAATAGTGCCGGCAACCCAAAAATTAATTTTAAATTTCCCTATCTTTCGTTGCTGGTTTCTGGCGGTCATACAGAGCTTGTTTTGTTTGAAAATCATAGTAAGTACCAAGTACTTGGTGAAACAATAGATGACGCGGCCGGAGAAGCTCTTGACAAAGCCGCCAAACTTATGGGACTCGGCTATCCAGGCGGACCGGTGATTGAACAGCTAGCTGCAGAAGTCAAAAATGATGATCGTTACGCTTTTCCTCGCCCAATGCTAAAGTCCAAAGATCTTCAATTTTCTTTTTCTGGCCTGAAAACAGCATTTTATTATTATATTAAAAAACTGTCAGAAGAGGAAAAAGTTTCTCAAATTAGATATCTTGTTTCGTCATTTCAGGAGGCGGTATTTGAAGTACTTATAAAAAAGACCGAATTTGCCATAAAGCAAACTGGAGTTTCTTATTTAACAGTTGGTGGCGGAGTTAGTGCTAATACCAGGCTCCGCTTTTTACTCCGGTCGTTAGTAAAAAAATACCACGGCATCGTGATTTTTCCTCCCTACAAATACTTAACCGGCGACAATGCAGCCATGATTAGTGTGGCAGCATATTACAAGGCGCAAAGGAGTCTAACCATTTCATCTGATCAAGAACTCGACCGAGTACCCAGGTTACGTTTGTAATTTTTGTAGATTGCAGCTTCAATTTGCCCCTTTTTCCTGTATAATATATCTATGCTCTCTATTAAAAATCTTACTGCCAAAATTGGCAAAAAGACTATTTTGAAGGACTTCAACTTTAATTTCGAAACAGGCAAAGTCTATGCCGTAATGGGTCCGAACGGGTCTGGTAAATCAACGCTTGCTTATGCAATTATGGGTCACCCATCGTATTTGGTTAACGGAGAGTCAAAGTTATTTTTTAATAAAAAAAACATCACCAATCTAGATGCCGAGAAACGGGCGAAGCTCGGAATTTTTTTATCATTTCAGTCGCCCATGGCATTGTCTGGAGTAAAAGTTCATCAACTTCTGCAATTAGCATTATCTGGTAAGAAAGATCCCTTAACAATTCGTAACGAAATCACAAAGTATGCCAAAGAGCTGAAAATAAAAGAAGAGCTTCTAGAACGATCACTTAATGAAGGCGCCTCAGGTGGTGAAAAGAAAAAACTAGAAGTTTTACAAGCCGCAGTTTTAGATAAGAAATTTCTTATTTTTGACGAGGTTGATACGGGTGTTGATGTCGATGCGCTAAAAGCCATTTCTCAATTCTTACATAAAAATAAATCAGGTAAAACATACATCGTTATCACTCACTATAATCGGATTTTGCACCACTTAAAACCTGATTATGTGTTAGTGTTAATTGATGGTGAGCTAAAAAAAGTAGGCAACTCTACACTAGCTAAAAAAATCGAAAAAGAAGGGTATGAAAAAGTAAGATCTCAATAACTATGGAAAAAAAGAAAAAATATTACTTAAACGCTTTAGCTGTTGGAATATTTAGTCTTTTTATTCTCGGTTGGTTTGTTGTTGTTTTTTATCAGTTTCGCGCAAACATAATCTACAGAGAATGTGATCGGTTGTTTAATGTAAATAGTGCGCGAAATAATCTAGGTTACTATATTTCTCGAGCAACATTGAAGCCGGTTATCTATGAAATTGAGATGTCTAAGTGTCAGGATGCAAGCAAGGTTTTCTATTTATTTTAATTATGACAATCCAACCGGATAATCTAAACTTTGACTACAAATTCGGTTTTTCGATGCCGAATAACTATCAGTTCCGGGCTAAAAAAGGCTTAACTGAAGAAACTGTACTTCAGATTTCAGCGATGAAAAAGGAGCCATCCTGGATGACCGAGTTTCGACTGAAGTCGTATAAGGTTTTTTTAGAAAAAAAAATGCCCACTTGGGGTGCTGATTTATCTAAAATCAATTTTGACGAAATATATTACTACATCAAACCAACTGAGAACCAGGTAGATAACTGGGATAAACTCCCGAGAGAAATAAAAGAGACCTATGATCGTATCGGTGTTCCAGAAGCGGAAAAAAAATTTCTTGCCGGCGTGAGTGCTCAATACGAAAGTGAAGTTGTGTATGAAAGCATTAACAAAACACTAACGAAACAAGGAGTGATTTTTTGCGACATGGATACTGGCTTACGAGAGTATCCTGAAATTGTGAAAGAGTACTTTGGTACCTTAATACCTCCTCATGACAATAAATTTGCCGCTTTAAACTCAGCGGTCTGGTCGGGTGGCTCATTTGTTTATGTACCAAAAGGCGTGCATGTACAACTTCCTTTACAGGCATATTTTCGGATTAACGCAGAGCGATTTGGTCAGTTTGAACGAACACTTATTATTGCTGAGGAAGGCAGTCATATCCATTACATTGAGGGATGTACTGCACCGATTTATACTACTGATTCTTTACACTCGGCAGTGGTTGAGATTTTTGTCAAAAAAAATGCTCGTGTCCGCTACACCACAGTCCAAAACTGGAGCAAGAATGTCTATAACTTGGTGACGAAGCGGGCCAAAGCACAAGAAAATGCCTTTATGGAATGGATCGACTGCAATCTTGGAAGTCAGGTGACAATGAAGTATCCGAGTGTATACCTCATGGGTGATGGTGCACGGGGAGAAGTTCTTTCAATCGCTTTTGCCGGTAAGCAGCAACTTCAGGATGCTGGGGCAAAAATGTTGCACTTTGCGCCAAATACTTCATCAAGAATCGTTTCTAAATCGATCTCCAAAGATGGCGGCCGTACTTCATATCGAGGATTGGTACAAGTTTTTCCAAAAGCAAAAAACTCATCTGTGTACGTTTCATGTGACGCACTCATTTTGGATAAAGACTCCCGATCTGATACATATCCGTCGATGCGAATAAAGGAAAATGAAGTTGAAGTTCAGCACGAAGCCACTGTCGAGAAATTAGGCGAGGATAAACTTTTTTATCTGATGTCACGCGGAATGAGTAAAACGGACGCTGAGGGACTATTAGTTAATGGGTTTATTGAACCAGTAGTACGAGAAATTCCTCTTGAATACTCGATTGAGTTAAACCGCCTCATTAAACTTGAGATGGCGGGGAGTGTGGGGTAGGATCTGGTATTTTGTTGTAAACAGTTGGTACATTTTGACCAAGTTGCCATAAACAATATTGATCTACTGAAAGATTATAATTATCTGCTTCTTGACTGAGTTCATCTTGAGTGAGCACCGGTCCAAATTTGATTACATAATCTCGACCCACATTAAGACCACTAAAGTCTCTTTGGTAATTGGCCACTCTTTTAAATCCGATACCGGCAAAAACGATTGCGATATTTGCAAGTTCTAAATGTCTCAAAAGAATCTCGACAGGACGTTTGTTAGACTGCTCAAGAGTTTTTCTTCTGCCAAGCTGAGGCGCGACAAAAACTAACCCGCTATTTTCCAGGAAAAATCTCGCTTCTTTCACGTAATCCCATTGTCCGAAACTTGAGTCAAGTTCTACTTTTTGAAACCCATTTTCATCACCAACTTCGACATAATTTTTACCTCGAGCAATCGTGTCCTCGGTAACAATTCCCCGTGAAATAACTCCAAAAAAATCATTAAACGGTCGGGCTCTTTCGTAAATATGATGAGCAACCGGCGTATATGCAGTTTTGGAAATGAGTTCCGGCCAGAGACGATACGTCGATGCAAGCAGTCTGAACTGATCATCTTCTGATAAATGGGTGTAAAGCTCAAGAACTCCATAGCCAGAATTTACAAGGTTAGCCAGTTTTGACTGAGTATTTTCGCGAGTCTGAATCTCTATTGGAAAGAAAGGTCGGATTAAGTGATGGCCAATGGTTCGTCTTCGCTCTATTTGTGACTGAGTCAATCCCGTGATGACTGGATCAGAATATTTTTGAAACTGTTCAATTTCTGGCATAATGCCCGTCATTATACTATAATTTGAGGTGTCGTTTAACAAAAAATATGAATACTTTTATCGATCTGACAGAAACCAAAAAAGAGCACATCGTTCTTGATAAACCTGGAGACTATGTGGTTTTTTTTCATAATTTATCTGGTAAATTTACAGTTGATCTGGCAGCTAAAGGCGTCAATGTTGATATTTTTGGACTTTATACTGGAAAAAAAGCAGATCAATTTCACATTGAGACAGTTCAGCACCATCGAGCTTCGCAGTCAACCTCAAACTTGTTGATTAAAGGAGTTTTTGAGGATGAATCGAAGTTTTATTATCAAGGATTGATACGTATCGAGAAATCCGGACAACAATCTCACGCTTATCAAAAAAACCAAAACCTCATTTTGTCGCCAAATACGTTTATTGAGTCAAAACCCTATCTTGAAATTTTAGCTAATGATGTATTCTGTACACATGGATCCACAACCGGTAAGTTAAACAAAGAGCAATTATTTTATGCTAAGAGCCGGGGACTTAGCGATCAACAAGCACAACAATTACTGATAGATGGTTTCATCAATGAAATGTATGAGAAAATAAAAGAGAAGGTTCCCAATTTTAAAAAGAGTTCATAATGGAAGATCAACCAACAGGAGAAAAACTTGAATTATCTCCGCTTGAGTCAGCTACTCTCAAGACTATAAATGATATTCACCATTCTAAAAGGAGGAAAGACCTTCGTATTACTTCACCAACGGTTAACATCCCATTTATTTTTAGAGAGATAAGAGACGAGAATAGAAAGGATACTTTAGCATCATCTCACATTCTTAAACCCGATGATCTTTTACATGTTCAAGAAGTTAATACACCCGAAGGATTCCGGGCTTTGATAGTGAATGAGAATCAAGCATTAGTCAGTGAACTTGACGATAAAACTGCAATAGCGACTGTAGATCTTTATAGTTGCACAGCTTATGGTCTTAAACTTACACCTAAAACAAATTCGCAAGCACAATACAGAGGTCTTGGCCATTTTCAAATGATAAATCATACAGAAATCTTTCATCAGTTTTTAACTCAAGTAAACTCGAAATTCAATATAGGTGGTATAGTTTTTATTACTCCACATTTTGGTGGAAAGAGCAATGTCAAGATATCAGATACATATCAAAGAAAGTGGATAAGAGAACAAATTTTAGCACAGGGTTGGAAGGAGCCAGATGATACAAAGTCGCTTACGTTCCCTGATCAAGCTAACACTGGGATGATAATTACAAACTCGAACGTGCTTTACCTTGGAGCAGTCAATAACGATGAGATTGATGTAGAGTATAAGGTATTGGCAAAGTATAATTGGTAGTATATGTTTAATGTATATAAGATTAAAAAAGACTTTCCCATATTTACACATGAACCTGAGTTAGTTTACCTTGATTCAACGGCTACTTCTTTAAAACCGTCTTCAGTTATTGAAAAAGTGAAAGAATACTACGAGCAATATAGTGCCAATATTCACAGAGGAATTTATCGCATTGCAGAAAAAGCGACCGATGAGTATGAAAAAGCGCGTGCCGAGGTTGCAACATTTATCAATGCATCCAAAAAAGAAGAAGTAATTTTTACAAGAAATACAACTGAGTCGATTAATCTCGTGGCATACAGCTTAGGAAGAGAAGTAATTAATGAGTCCTCAGAAATAGTTGTGTCAGTGATGGAGCATCACTCTAACTTTGTCCCCTGGCAGCAGCTAGCGTTTGAAAACGGCGCTCAGTTTAAGGTAATTGACGTTGATGAACAGGGAGTTTTAACATTGGGAGAAAATGAAGCAGAAATGACAAAGTCTCTGGAGGCGATTATTACAAAAAACACGAAAATCCTGGCACTCGTTCACACATCAAATGTCGTTGGTACCACCAATCCGATTAAAGAGATCATCCGTCTTGCAAAAAAAATTAACCCACACTTAATAACGGTAATTGACGGCGCCCAGGCAGTTCCCCATATGCAGGTTGATGTACAAGATTTAGGTTGTGACTTTTTTGCTTTTTCTTCACATAAGATGGTTGGACCGACAGGAATTGGTGTGTTATGGGGAAAGTATGATTTACTTGAAAAGATGTACCCATTTTTATACGGCGGCGAGATGATCAGTGAGGTAAAAATTGAGAAGACTCTTTTTAAACAGCCGCCTCACAAGTTTGAAGCCGGTACCCCCCATATTGCCGGAGCCATTGGTCTTGGTGAAGCGGTACGATACTTGAAGTCAATTGGCATGAGTGCAATTCAGAACCATGAGCAAGAACTATTTCAGTATGCGTTCAAAAAAATGAAAGACATCTTTGGTGACGAGCTGAAAATCCTCGGACCTAAAAAAGAAAAAGCGGCAATTATTGCCTTTACTTTTGGCACATTTCATCCTCACGACATTGCCTATATTTTAGACGAGCAGCACATTGCGGTGCGTGCCGGCAATCATTGCGCTGGTCCTCTTCATGAGCGCTTTAATCTACCGGCTTCAACGCGCGCGAGTTTTTATCTTTATAACGATACGCATGACGTCGACGCACTGATTGAAGGATTGCAAAAAGTTAAAAAAACTCTGGGCTAATGTCAATCTATCAGGATATCATCCTCGACCACTATCATCATCCGCACAACTTCGGTGAGCTAAAACATAAAACAAATGATGTGAAAGTGAATAATCCCTTATGTGGCGATATTATTTATATGCAAGTTGAAGAACGACATGGTGTAGTGAAAAACATTGCTTTTACCGGTGAAGGTTGTGCCATCTCAAAAGCGTCTGCTTCAATACTCACCGACTATGTAAAAGAAAAAAAAGTCACCTTTTTAAAAAAAATGACGAGCGAGGACATGATACAATTACTCGGTATTGAACTATCACCAAATCGATTAAAATGTGCTTTACTTTCCTGGGAAGGGCTTATGAAAGTTTTGCCGTAAATTACATAGTATGAATACTCAAAAACTAAAAGATCCCAAACATCCTTCAGGTCCGATAAAATTAAAAAATTTAGTCGTGACAGTAGATCGCGATTTGTGTATTGGCGCGGCCACGTGTATAGCGATTGCGCCACAGACGTATATTCTTGATTCAGAAGCAAAAGCAGTTATTATTGAAACAGCAGACCGAGAAGCAGATGACGCGATTATTGATTCAGCTCGTGGTTGTCCAACGGCTGCGATAATTATTGAAGATGAAAAAGGCAATCGCATCTTCCCCAAATGAAAAAGAACGGTTGAACGTAAGTGTCAATCAGACCTATCAATACAATATCCGTGAATGTCCTTCGTGCGGCTACGTTACCTTAGCCGGTATGCCAGGTGGTCGCGATGCAACCTGCAAAAACTGTCGTTTCAAAGATCCCTGTTGTTATGACTGATTGTTATAATAATACTGCATATGAAAGAGCAAATTGAGACTGTAATGCAAACTGTTACGTCACTTGATCAAGTGCGAGACAATGTGATTGAAGTTTTTCGAACACTTCGTGAGGAAAATGGGGTGACAAGAATAGGATACGCTTCTGGGATACTCTATTCAGATGGTCCTGAGCATGTTGACCGAAACAAAAAAAGGTTACGACAACATACAGAAAAGCTTCGTGCAGAAATGGACTTTCCGATATTTTCTGCAGTAGATATATTTACAGATGAAGTTTATAACAGAATTAATATTGTTGACATTCCCTTTGAGGAGCGCAGAAATATTTTTTTAAAATTCTGGAGAGAAGTACTCTCATGTGGTCATATTACTGATGTAATTATGACTCCTAGGTGGGAAAAATCAGAAGGAGCAACTGACGAATATAATACAGCTCAGCAAAATGGTCTTACAATCCTCATTGTTGAATCCAAAGCATAATAGGAATTTTAATTATTTGAAGCATTATTGGGGTCAGTTAAACGAATTGCGGTAGGTAAGGCTAAGACTGCCAGAAGTAATTTTTCAGCTTCTTGAATTTCTCTCTGCTCCAATGCGAGCTTAAGAACATTTTTATTCATCTGATCAGAGTTTTCGTAATTAATCTGTAAATCATTCAAACTAGTACTTGCACGTAATTCTACAGCTTCATCCCATATAGTATTTCGTTTGCCATATAAAGTTTCTGCCATGAGTGCCATTATATCAAATTACCGTTGATTCCCACTTCCCTTTAACCATATAATCAATTTATGCGTAAGTTTTTGTGGAAAATAGGAGGCGAAGCAGGATTTGGGATCATGGTAAGCGGTCTGACATTTTCCAAAATAGCGGCCAAAAGTGGTTATCACGTTTTCGACTATCCCGAGTATCCTTCATTAATTCGAGGCGGTCACAATACTTATGAAGTAGTTATTTCAGATGAAGACGCCGGCGCTTCCAAATGGGACGTTGATATGCTTGTGTGTTTGAATAAAGATACCTATGATCTGCATAAACACCGGTTGACCTCGACAAGTTTAGTTCTCTACGATCCAGAAGACTTTGAGGTTACCGATACTGTTGTCAAAATTCATCTGCCTTTAAAAAAATGGCGCAAGGACTTTGAGATTATGCAGATGATGACAAACACGATAGCTCTTGGCGCCAGTCTTGGACTTCTCGGCGCTGACATGAACATTCTTTATGCAATGCTTGAGAAAGAGTTTAGAAAAAAAGGTGAGGAAGTGATTGAGTTTAATAAGGAGTTAGCTCAAACTGGTTTTGACTTCGTGAAAAAGCAGTATAAAGAGTATGTAGTGGGTATTCTTAGCCTAAAACATGAAAAAGATAAACTTGTTATGTCGGGTAACGAAGCATTTTCTTTAGCGACTGTTATTGCAGATTGTCGTTTTTTCAGTGCATACCCGATGACACCTTCTTCAAATGTATTAACAGAACTTGCCAGCTGGCAAACGAAAACTGGGATGATTGTTCGACATGCCGAGGATGAAATTTCCGTAATTAATGAAGCTTTGGGGGCTTCAAATGCAGGAGTACGTGCATCTGTGGCGACTTCTGGTGGTGGGTTTTCCCTGATGGTTGAAGCAGTTTCGTTTGCTGGAGTAGCAGAGCTACCGGTGGTAATTTTCTTAGGACAACGACCAGGTCCGGCAACAGGTATGCCTACCTGGACAGAACAAGGCGATCTGTTATTTGTCACTCAAGCAGGCCACGGCGAGTTTCCGAAGATCGTTCTTGCTCCAGGAGACATTATGGAATTGATTGAGCTGACAGTTGAGGCGTATGATCTGGCAGACATCTACCAAACTCCGGTTGTTGTACTGGCTGATAAATTGATCTGCGAATCACACAAAAGTCATCCCCGCGATGAGATCGTCACGTTTGCCGCAAATCACGAAATCAATCGAGGGAAACTCATCAAAGAATTTTTTTCAGGGAAATATCTCAGGTATCAGTTGACTGAGGATGGCGTTTCCGGCCGATTGATACCGGGCAAAAAAGGTTATTTTTATCAAACAAACTCCTACGAACATCTGGAGGACAGTCATACGACTGAGGACGCTGTCTATCGCAGGCAACAAGTCGAAAAAAGAAACCAGAAGACAGTTACCTATCTTCAAAACCATTTCCGTAAGCCAAAAATATACGGTGATTTACATTCTGCTGAAATAGTCTTTGTTTCCTGGGGTGGCAATAAAGGGATCATTCTTGAGGCACAAAAAAATTTATCAACCAAAGGATACTCGACTGCATTTATGCACTTTACTCATGTCTATCCGCTTGCTGAGGAAGTGGCAGCGCTATTTCAGGAGAAAAAAAGATATATTTTGATTGAAAATAACTCTCACGGCCAGTTTGGTCAGCTTCTTCGTATGCAAACAGGAGTTCATTTGACTGAGAAAGTATTAAAATATGATGGCAGGCCGTTTTACCCAGATGAAATTATCAATTATGTCACAAAGCAATGAGAGTCCATAAGGATTTAGCAGGATATAGTGGTACCTGGTGTCCGGGTTGTGGCGACTGGGCGATCAGTATCTCGATTAAAGCAGCTTTTTCTGAATTGAAGCTTGATCCGTCATCGGTTTTTGTTGTTTTTGATATTGGTTGTTCAGGGAACATGAACGACGTTTTAAATGCTTATGCTATGCACTCACTCCATGGGCGTTCTGTACCGCCTGCGTGTGGATTTAAACTGGTTAATCACGCTATGCAAGTAGTTGTGATCGGTGGTGACGGTGGTATTTTCGGCGAAGGAGGCAATCACTTTCTTCATGCCTGTCGCGGGAACCATGACGTCACGGTTATAGTACACGATAACAGTGTTTATGGATTAACCAGTGGCCAGGTCGCGCCTACAGCCCAAAAAGGTTTTGTTTCCAAGTCGACACCAGAAGGTATTATAGAGTCTCCTATAAACCCGTTGACGTTTGCCATCACTTCAGGAGCGACGTATGTTGCTCAAGCATTCGCAGGTAACGCCAAGCAAGTGACGTCTCTTATTAAGGCCGGCATGCAGCATAAGGGAATGTCTTTTGTCAATGTTCTACAACCGTGTGTGACGTTTAATCATGTCAATACGTATCAATATTATTACGAAAAAATTTATCAACTACCAGAAGATTACGACAAGAGTTCTTATGAAAAGTCAGTGCTTGAGTCGTTACAAATGAATCAGGAAAAATTTCCTCTGGGTGTACTTTATCAAGTTGAAAAAACCGCGTACCATGAACAAGTAACAACGTTTTCACCAGATACAACCATCCTTGATCGTCAACAATTTACTGATTGGAGAACTATCATCGATGAGTTCACCTGATACAACAAAACAGTTGACAATTAGCAAGTCATTGGTTATACTGCTAATATGACATTTATTTTAAAATCTTCCTCAAACCAAACGTTTCCGATAGTGGCTGTGCGCGAAGGCATAGTATTTCCCAATACCGAAAATATGTTGGTATTTGGTAGAAAGAAAAGTATTGATGCTGTGAATGACGCTCTTCAGAAAGACAAAAAAATCGTCCTCGTGATGCAAAAAAACCCTTCCCAAGATGATCCGCGACCGAGTGAACTATTTAACATCGGAGTCGTGGCGACCATTGAAAAAACAGTTCTTGGCGATAAAGGAGAAGTTAATGCTCTAGTAAAAGGTCGTGAAAAAGTCGAGATCACCGAGTATGTGAAAGAAATACCGTATCTTGAAGGTAAAATTCAACTCATAGAAGATGAAGATATTAATACTGAAGAGATTCAGGCGATGGTGAAGCACATTTCATCTCAAGTCAAGCGAGCAATTAACTTGGGTAAACCGGTTGACTTCGTGTTTTTAATGAATATTTTAAATATTGGTTCAGCTAAGGACTTTTCCTATCAGGTGGCGATGGTACTTGATTTGAAAGGTACTGAGCGCCAGGGGCTTCTTGAGGAGCCAAACTTAAAAAAGCGTTTGACCCATGAGGTCGATTACATTAATCGCGAGATAAAAATACTCGAGATTGAGCAAAACATTTCGGCAAAAACTCAACAGAAGTTTGAACGCGGCATGCGCGAGACATTCTTGCGTGAAAAGATGAAAACAATTGAGGAAGAACTCGGTGGTAAAACTGGCGAAGATAAAGAAGTTGATGAATATGACGTAAAGATTAAAAATGCCAAGATGCCAAAAGAAGTTGAAGATAAAGCGTATAAGGAGTTAAAACGATTGACACAAATGTCACAGTTTAATCCTGAAGCCTCCTACATTCGTACCTATCTAGACTGGTTGGTTGAACTGCCGTGGGCGATTCCTCAACAGACGCCAATTGATATGAAAGAAGCAGAAAAAATACTCGATGAAGATCATTTTGGTTTGAAAAAAGTGAAAGAGCGTATTCTTGAGTACCTGGCAGTTGTTGAGCTTCGAAAAATGAAGGAAAAAAGCTCTGCATCTGATAAAAATGCCAAAGAAGGCAAGAAAAAAGAGCAGCAACCAACAATCCTGTGTTTTATTGGACCACCTGGAGTTGGTAAAACTTCGCTTGGCCGCTCAATTGCTCGAGCGCTTGATCGTAAGTTTGTCAAAATTTCCCTTGGAGGTATTCGTGATGAAGCAGAAATTCGCGGTCATCGTCGCACCTATGTTGGTGCTCTTCCGGGCCGTATCGTTCAAGGCATTAAACAGGGGGGCACAAAAAACCCCGTTTTCATGCTTGACGAAATCGATAAAGTCGGCAAAGATTATCGGGGAGATCCAACAGCCGCACTGCTTGAAACTCTTGACCCTGAACAAAATCATGCATTCTCCGATCATTATCTTGAAGTGCCTTATGATTTATCAGATGTTTTTTTTATCACAACAGCCAACATTTTGGACACGATTCCAGATGCGCTTCTTGACCGGTTGGAAGTTATCCATTTTGCCGGATACACCGAGGATGAAAAGTTCAATATTGCGAAAGAGTATCTCATAAAAAAACAAGTGGAGGCTCACAGCTTAACATCTGAAGATGTTGCTATAACAGACGAAGCTTTAAGATTAATTATCAGGCGGTACACTCGCGAAGCAGGTGTAAGAAACTTAGAGCGGCAAATTGCTACAATTGCCCGAAAAGTGGCTCGCGAAATTCTTACTGAAGCCAAAGAAGGCAAAAAACTGGTTAAAAAAATTGTTGCTGATGAGACTGTACCAAAATATTTAGGACCGTTTAAGTTCTCCTCCCAAATGCTTGAGGAGAAAAACACAGTTGGTATTTCAACAGGATTAGCTTGGACCCAAGCTGGTGGCGATATTTTATTTATCGAGGTTGCTATTATGCCCGGCAAAGGACAACTTGTTCTAACAGGTCAGTTAGGTGACGTTATGAAAGAGTCCGGTCAAGCTGCTCTGTCATATATTCGTTCGCGATGGAGTTTATTCGGTCTACCTCAGAATTTTTTCCAGAAAATTGATATTCATGTTCATGTTCCAGAAGGAGCTGTACCAAAAGATGGACCATCTGCCGGAATCGCCATGACAACAGCCATTGTGTCAGCGCTCACCAAGATTCCGGTGAAGCGAGATGTGGCTATGACTGGAGAAGTGACGCTTCGTGGACGAGCGCTTGAAATCGGAGGAGTAAAAGAAAAAGTTATCGCCGCCCACCGTGCCCAAATTAAGACAATTATACTGCCAGAAGAGAACAAAAAGGACTTAGATGATATACCAAAATATGTTCTGGATGATCTTCACTTTGTGTTTGTTAGGCACATGGATGATGTTTTGAAAGTGGCTCTGGCCTATCCGCCAAATAAGCCGTACTTTCCTCTATCGTCTGGTAAGCAGTTTGCCACGTTGAAAAAAGACGAACCTCAAACGAACTAATATGGTTGGAGCACTGACTCAAAAACACTGTATTCCTTGCGAAGGGGGGACTCCACCGCTTGAGGAAAAAACAGTTGTTGAGCTTTTAACACAAGTTCAAGGTTGGAGTGCAGACAGGAATAAACAAATTACCAAGGACTTTAAATTCAAAAACTTTGTCGAGGCACTTCAGTTTGTTAATCAAGTGGGTAAGATTGCTGAATCCGAAGGACATCACCCCGACATTTCTCTTCACAATTGGCGCTATGTTAAAATTACCTTAGCAACACATGCCATTGGCGGTTTGTCTGAAAACGATTTTATACTCGCGTCAAAAGTAGACAAACTTTAAATGAACTGGAGTAGTGTTGTGCGTAATTTATGAAGACTAGTATAGAGGGAGTATAAAGTCGTATCAATAATTAAGTCATAACTGCCAATAAACTTCACAAACTCTGTTCCATACCCTTCCTTAAATCGGGTGAAACCAGACCAAGGGCTTTTTTCATCATATGCAGGTGGTAATGAACCCCACATGTCAAATTTTTTTGCGCCTAACTTCTTACCTAGAAGAATCGCTTCCCACATGAGTAAGTTTGACGCCATGAGATTGCGATGAAGTACTGAAGTGCCGCCATACGGGTAATAAAAATTATCGTTAAAGTGAAAAAGTTCATACGCTGCAAGCGGGATATTTTCGTAATAGGCAATGAGAATATGGGCGATATTTTTTTTCATGCAATCCCAAACTACTTTGTGATACTGTTTATCATGCCCGTGATAGTTTTGCCGCTTCGTCGTATCAAAGTAAAGCTTCGAAAAGATCTCAAAACCGGTATCTGTTGACTCTTCCTTTACAACAACTCCTTTCTTTTGGGCCAGACGAATGTTGTAGCGAGTTTTTGACTTTAAATTATTAAAAAGTATGTCTTCTGATTTTAAGATGTTTAACATTTGCGTCCAACTCGGAAAGAGTGGATGAGATGACTTTTTCAGATGAGAAACAGTAGATAAATCTATCTTAACTTCACTTTTTTTTTCATACGGCTCAATTTTTATGAAAATTGTTTTCCTTTTTTTTGCATAATTTTGTAAAAACTGCAAAACTTCTTCTGACGGAAACTCCGATCGAGGTAAGTATCCGACAGTAAAATTAGTGTAAGGAATTTTATGAAAAGTCACTTGGTACGTGTGTTTCAAGTCGTCATCTACAAACTTTCCTACTCGAATAACCTCGATTCCTAACTGTTTTTTTGACTCACCCCACTCCCATGACTGCACAGGATTTATAGCTACTGCATTAAAATCAGTTTGGGAAAAAGTCTCAGGCAGAATTTGTATTTTCATATGTTTTTTAAAACTGACAATGTTTCCTGGGCGCATTTTTGCCAGGAAAATTGTTTAACGCGCTCTTTCCCATTATTAATTAAATCTGAGCGCAGTTTTTTGTTTTGTAAAGACTCAAGATCATCAACCAGTCCATCCACTTTTTCGGGATCAAAGTATATGCAGGCATCGCCGCCTACTTCGGCCAGGCTTGAAGTAAATGAAGAAATCGCGGGGCATCCATAAGACATGGCCTCAAGTATGGGTACACCAAAGCCTTCATACAAAGAAGGCAATACGAAGCAATAGGCATTTTGATAGAGAGTTACAACATCTTCATCTGGTAAGTAATCGGTAAAGATGATGTTTTCTCGTACCGGGCTTTTCTGAACCTTGGAGAAAATATCATCATAGAGCCAGCCTTTTTTACCAACAAGAATAAGTTTCATTTCAGGATGAGTTTTCTGGTATTTTTCGAAAGCGTCAATTAATGTGGTAACATTTTTTCTCGGCTGAAGTGTGCCGACATACAAAACATATAACTCTTTCTTAATAGTATATTTTTTAGAAATGACAGAAAATGCAGTAGGATTTGAGATATTTTTCTCAAAACCATTGTGAACTACTTTAATTTGTTCAGCGGGAATCCGGTAAAATTTTAATAAATCTTTTTTTGTATTTTCAGATACTGCGATGATTTTTTTGGCTTTCAATACAGAGTCTCGGGTCCAGTTTTTTAATTTATAAAAATCTTCCTTAAGAAATTCTTCCGGATAATAAAAATAAGCTAGGTCGTGGATTGTAACAACAAGAGGTGCAGGTGAAAACCGAGGCGAATAATGAGCTGGCGAAAAGAAAACGTCTACTTTTCGACCAGTGTATAAAGCAATAGGAAGAAAAATCTGGCTCCAAAGCCGAGGTCCCTTCACAACTTTATAATGAAAGTACTGACTTTCTTCTGGTAAATCCCCCTGTGGCGGCTCTCGCAGATAGACTTGAAACTGAGTATTTTGATCAGCTTCTTTTTTAAAGTACAATAAAAGATTATACGTGTAAACCGATACACCTACTTTTTGTTTGACATTGGCATCATTGCCATCGACTCCAATGAGCATATATTAAGATCTTTTTAATGAGTTTATAATCGTTTGATAGTTTTTTTCCCAGGTGAACTCCCGACTCTTTTCCTGTCCTTTTTCCACAAATTTTTTTTTCAAGTTTTCATCTTCGATCATTTGTTGCAAAGCTTTTGTAATTGAGCTAACTTCATAGGGATCAAAAAATAAAGCACAACCTTGACCAATTTCTTTAAGAGATGAGGTGTTTGACATTGTGACCGGGCAACCGAGTTTCATCGCCTCAACTGCCGGAAAGCCAAATCCTTCATAAAGCGTCGCATATACAAAAAATAAACACGACTGATAAAGCCCAAACAGGTCAGCATCAGATACATAACCAAGAAATCTGACGTGAGGATGTTGAGACTGATTAACTGAGTCCCAACCGGCCGGACCGGCAATCAGAAGCTCGATACGGTCAGTTTTTAAAGCCGAAAAAGCTTCAATCAAGCGCTTTAGGTTTTTTCTTGGTTCGATCTTCCCGACAGTGAGAATAAACGGTTTTGTAATGTGGTATCTTTTTCGCGTTTCAAGAAGTTTTTCTTTCGATGGTGAAAATACTTCGACTCCGGGATAGTTAACGATGATTTTCTCTTTCGGAACCCCAAGCGATGTGTGAAGATCCTGTTTTGTCGCCTCAGACAGAGCAAAAAATAGTGAGGACTCTTCTTTTGCCCAGCGAAGTCTTTGCGATTGGGCCTGTATGAGATTGTTTAATACGATTTCTGGATGTTTTAAGAAAATGACATCGTGAATTAGTGTTGCGATGCGGCAATGTGCAGGTGGTTGTGTCCAGTCTGAGGTGATAAACCAATCCTGGTGACCGACAAATGATTCAACTGGGATTTTATGAAAAACATTCCAAGCATAATGAAAAAATGTCGGAGGGAGTTTATATTTTCTTAATTGAAAGTTACTTTGTAAGATTCTCGTTTCCAGCTGGGAATTAAGTGATCGTCGAAGAGAGGAAAATAAGAATGTCCACTCATCTTCTGGTTTAGAATTCAATATTGCCTGCAAGAGCCCATTCGTGTATCTGGCACTGCCAGTCCCTTCATAAACAGATTGGGAAATATCAAGACCGATTCTCATGTTTTTCGTATTGTGCGATAAACAACTTCCAACTGATTGGCAATCGCGTTCCAGCTATAAGTTTCCTTCACTTTTTTATACGCTTTCTGCCGCAGCGATTCATAGAGCTTTTTGTCGTTTAATGCTTTCCCAATTTGGACAACAAATTCTTCGGCTGTATTGGCAATAAGTACTTCTCGTCCATCTTGGGCATTGAGTCCTTCTATTCCCGTCTGGGTTGAAATTACAGGTAACCCAGTTGCCATCGCAGTTAAAATCTTCAGTCGAGTACCGCCTGGTCCGTAGATCGGCGCCACAAAGAGAGTCGCTTTACGATATAGTTCTTTCACTTTTTTAATATCATTTGGTTCGATGTGAATAATTTCGACGTTGCCAGTTATTTTTATCCGTCGAGCTTCCTGACCGGCAATAATTACCTGACATTGTGGCAGTTTTTTGTGGAGAACAGGGTAAATTTTCTGTATTAAATAATGAGCCGCTTCAATATTCTGCAGCCAGGCAAAGTTACCCATAAAAAGGAGTATCGGGGACTGCAGATTTTTTTTGGCAACCGGCGAAATAAACATATCATCCGCCGCACCATTGGGGATAACAACTGTTTTTATACTCGGTTCTACTCGTTTAAGGAGTTTTTCGTCAGGCTGTGATACAGTTGCGACCATCGAAGCTTTTTTCCAATACTGCCGTTCCCAGTACTTTAGCTTAATTATGTCATGATAAAACAGAGGTCGAGCAAGCATAGGTAACGTATTAACAAAGTGCTGATACACTTTATACTCAATCGTCTGTTCCACAAGAAGGATTGGTACTTTTGTTTGAGGTAGATGAGGCATGACATAAAACGTTTCGGCATGGATAACGTCAAAGTATTCTTCTTCCAGTAATTTCTTTAAAAGTACTTGTGCTTCCTGGGAAAAATTTCTGACCACGAGAAATGGTTCCGGCGTAATTATCGCCCGAACGAGGATATTAAATTGCCAAGGTCGCTCCGGTCGTTTGCATAGGTGTACTTGTTCACAGTACTCTTTCAAGTATGAAGCATATTTTTTTTCTTCGTCATTTTTATAAAGAGCGATTAACGTAATTTTGTGATTTCTACTTAAATGTCGAAGAAGATTTAAAGTTCGGATCTGACCGCCTGAAGCCGGTGGATACGGCAAATACGGCGTCAACATGAGAATCTTCATAACTTAAACAGGGCAAACTTATCGTTTTCGAATACGACATGAAAATCTGGTACTAATTTCACCTGCTCAATCACTTGCCCGTTCATCGTCACAAAATACGAGTAACCGGACTTTTTCAGCTCATGCAAATCCTTATAAACAGCCGGTGAGCCTTTTCGGTCTGCAAGATATAATAGGGTAGTGTCACCTGTACTATCTGTAACAATTCTGTCTGTTGGGCTGGTTAGTGTTCTGATAACTCGGGCAATGGTCGGCAAATCTCCCGAATAACTATAAAAGTCTTTGACTCTGTAATATGACATGAGAAGTGAAAACAACATGATGCCCACGATTACTGGATACAAAACATAAAGCGAGATAAATGACTTTGGTGAATTAAGAATAAATGAAATACCTACTCCCACAAAAAGAGCTATCGCAGGTAGTATCAGCGTTTGATAATACTCATGTTGAACATTGCCTCCTTGAAATGTAAATACATAGAGTCCCGATGCCGCCAGAATCGAGAATAAGAATAATCGTTTTGGCTTAACGAAGCCGCCGATTATCAAAAAAGCAGCCGCGAATCCACCTAGAATGATGTTGTTGATTCGCTCAAAAAATATCCAGCGGAAAAAAGCCGGTTTAAAGAATATATTTTGCAGTCCTTGAGCTGTATTGACGCTCGTGAAAAGCCATTCGCTTCCTGGCACGCCTTCGGGATACGCCCGTATATACAATCGCCAAGCAATAAGAGGTGGCAACGCCAGCAAAGCAAATAGATAGGGTGCCGGATTTTTTAATAACGAGTAGCGAAATTTTTTAATAAAAAGATATAGATGGACAATCGCAAAAAAGATCACCGTTGGCTTAATAAGAAGAGCGAGCGCAAAACAAATGGCAGCTAGAACCACGTATGTCCAACTGTTTGTTTGAGGTTCTTTCTCTTGAAAGGTATTTTTATATAAAAAAAAGATCGAGGCGAAAGCAAACATGGTGGCCATGGTTTCGGGTAGTACAACACGCGAGAAAAAAACAAAAAACGGAAAGGTCGCGTAGGTGGCAGCTCCGGCAATAGCCGCTTTGCGATCGACCTCCTCCTTCAGAAAATAATAAATGAGAGCGATAATTGCCAGTGACGAAACCGCCGAAACCAGTCTTCCCCAGACATGTACTTCAAAAAAAGGAAACAGTTTGTAAAAAAAAGCGACTATGGCATTGTACAAAGGGAACTCAACAAACCGGTAGCCTTGGGGATTATCAATTCCACTTTGAATAGGGGAAACATCGTCAAACGTTGGTTTCAAAAGATTAAACCCGTTTCTTGTAAAATTTCGAGCAACCGCGGCAGTATCGGCTTGTCTCCACGAGTGGTAATCTGTTAGAGGTTTGTCAAAATCATACAACCTCATAACCAAAGCGACAACGAGAATTAATCCCAAAATTAGAATATCGTTTAAACTAAACTTTTCAGTCGCTTTTTTCATATGAGATGAAGAGATTATGTCTCCCGTTTAGATTTTTTAGTATGCCGATCCACCACAGATGCCATTGGTCGATATTGTTTCATTAGTAATGTGCCCATTCCTACATACATACCTGCAACAAGCCAGAAGTTATACGCAACTTTGGATGCTTCAAAAACGTCTATGTATAAACCATTAATGAGTAATGCTATGACACCAAAAATAAAAGCTTTATATATCATTCTCTCTTCACCTTTAACATACTTGAGGCTTTTTCGGACAAAGTTACAGATGGAAAAAAGTAACCATAAAAATAAGCTTGTTCCTAAAAGACCTGTCTCGCCCAACCAGCGCAGAAAGTCATTGTCAGTCGCTTCAGTAATTGAAGACGGTCCGGTACCAAAAATCGGATTATACATAAAAGCACCAACTGCGCGCGGCCACTCTATTTGCAGACGTGTTGCGCAGGAAATATCGCAGAGGATTGAACGCTTAGGATGGATATACTTGGCTATCTCATTGGCTCGCTTATGGATCTCTTGGTCATTGTATACTTCACCTCTCATTTTTGCTTCTTGAACAGCTTCGGCAATCGCTGCCTGTTCGATGTCATTGGCTGTGACGTTCGGACTGCCGAGATTTTTTTTCGTTATTACCTTACCGAGGAAAGGTAATGTGCTGACATCATACCCGCCAGCTGGCAAATTTTTTGTAGTAATATGTTGATCGATCTGTTGCACTCCTGACTGATCATTAACAAAGATGGTTTTTATTTGTATAAGACTTTCTATACGCTTGGCCATATCACCAGTAACGAGAGTCAAAATACCAGTTAATAACAAAACGACGACAAACATTTTATACTTTTTTGCCTGAAGCAAATATGCATGAGTAGAGAGAACATACGCTCCGAACGAAGAGCGGGCCGCCGTAAGAAGCAGAATTATTAAACCAATAACAAACGTAACAAAGTACCTTATCTGATTAAAAGCAAAATAAAATCCCAGAAGTATGGGCATCGAAAATGTCAGATACGCTGCTAAATCGAAGTGTCCTCCGAAGGTTGAGTTGATCCGATCTTCTGGATTCAGGATAAGTAATCGTCCGTCAACATAGGCAGGATTCATTGACTGAATTGAGGGAAATGCCAAAAACCGTTGGCCAAAACCGTAAAGTGCAACAATAAGCAAAGTCACCAAATACACTTTCATATAAAGTTTAAATCGTTTCTCGGAGATGATAGCGCTTGAGGCGACAAAAAATATGGCCATATACTGAATACGTCTGGCACTGTGTAACAGACCGATATTTCTCACAACGACAGTTTTTTCTATAAACGAACCTACAAAAAACGAGATGAATACAGCCGTCCAAAAAAGTATTATAGGTATAAGAAACTTAGTGTTGAGAGTAATTTTTCCTCGGAGCCACTGAATAAGAAAAATAGCACAAGGAATGATCGGGAGAATATCATCAATTCGTAAACGAATGTATGTATATTCAATGTGCTGCAAAGGTATTTTGGGTAACAAAGAGACGAGCACGATGAACGCCAAAAGCGAAATATGAACGAGATTGTCGTCAAGCTTCCTGAACCAGTTTTGCAGCTTCTTCATAGGTTTTAATAAGATAGGGGTTTTTGGTTGATCTACCAATCAAAACTGCTATCTTTGCTTTTAATTGTAGCATAATTTTCAGGATAAACAAAGCCGCCCGGCCGTAATGTTTTTTGTAAAAATAGAGATAGCCGCGGTAAACTTGGAGAATCGGAAATGTCCGGCCCACTGAGGAAGTTGAGCCAAGGTGGATAAAGCGAGCCTGAGGGCAAAAAAACGTCCTTAAACCTCGTTTTTTTGCCCGATATAGGAGATCGATTTCCTCCATATACATGAAGATCTTCTCATCAAACCCCCCAAGAGCCTCAAAAGGCTCTTTTCTTGTCAAAATACAGGCTCCAGAGACCCAATCAACCTCTTTCACGCGGTTAGGAGAAAAGCGCGTCAGTCCCCAATAATCCCCTCGTAAAAAAAGAAAGCCAAATACAACCAAAGGAGTAAAAAAGGGCCCGCACGAAGGTTGAGGCGTCAGGTTTTTATTAATGAGCTTACCTCCAGCGAAGCTGACTTTATCTTTATTTTGATTAAAAAAGTTGAACAATTCATCGATTGCCTTTTCCTGAACAACGATATCCGAGTTTAAAAAAAGCAAGTACATGCCTTGGGCAAGCTTCACAGCAGCATTATTTCCTTGGCCAAAGCCAATATTTTCTGTGTGTTCGATTAGTCGAATCTGGGGATACTTTTCAGAAAGGGCTTTGATTGCCAAAGGAGAATGATCACTTGAGGCATTATCAATAACAATAATTTCATATGGCACACTAGTATGTGACTTTACAACTGATTTAAGGCAGTTTAGCGTCACCTCCTTCGTATTAAAGGAGATAATGATGATCGACAGGACAGGTTTTGCCATATTTGAATCAGGTACCTTCATCTATTATAATGTATTATTCTTGCCATCGTAGCTCACCGGCAGAGCAGGCGTTTCATAAGCGCTTGGTAGACAGTTCGATTCTGTCCGATGGCACCCGTCTTTTTTTAAAGTAAGCCAAATGCTCCTGCAAGGTACTAATAATATTTGTTACCTTGAAAAACTGTGATTGACCAATTGGACGAGGATAATGATGAACAGGTGCCTCTTTGAATCGTGCATGTTGTTGTGCTAGTTTATCAATTAACTCCAAACAGATCATACCCGAATTTGAAGTGAGGGTAATTTTTTTTAAAACTGCTCGTCTTATTAAACGATAGTCACAGTCAACATCTCGAATAGGTAATTTGTAGATAAACTGCAGCGTTTTATTATATATAAAACCGATGATGATGCGTATCCATGAGTCGTGTCGCTTTTTTTTGAAACCGTTTACTGCATCTGTTTTGGCGCTGATTTTTTTAACAAACTTAATCAGCTCTCGTGGATCGTACTGTCCATCGGCATCAGTATAAAATACCCATTCATAACGAGCATGTTTAAACCCGCTTTGGATCGCACCGCCGTAACCTCGATTTTTTTTATGTTCAACGACACGCAGGTACTTGTAATGTTTTTTCAGATAGGAAATTACTTCTTTAGTTTCGTCACCTGATCCGTCATTGACGATGATGACCTCGAATGTATTGGCTAATTTAGAAAGAACTGCATAGGTTATTGCAATAAGATAAGGAAGTATTTGGAAGTCATTGTAAACAGGAAAAAAAACGCTTAGACTGGGAAGTTTTTTCATGTGATGGTTATTGTACCACCATCAATCTTTTTCAGGAGTCCAAAAATCAGTTCCGACTGAGTCCCAAGGAATACGTTTTTCGTCAGGATCCTGTACGTCAAATTGTTGATTGACGAAGTAAAACAGTTCAATCGGTTTATTGGAAAAGTTGGCTGATCCGTGAGCCACACCATGGGGAATATAGAGAAAATGAGATAAAGTACCTCCTAAATTAATTCTCATTGTTTGTTTATTGGTAGGACTTTTTTTACGAATATCCCAAAGGCCGACAAATAAATGAAATTCTGGGGGAATGTACCAAATCTCATCTTGTTTAAAATGGATATGCCAGGCCTTGATTGAGTTGGCAAACACACGGGTTCGATTAATCTGGGCGATTTTGAATCCTGGAATCGCCTCAAGTTCACCGTCATTTTTGAAGCGCATAATCTCTGAGAAGTCACCTTCATCGCTGATTGAGTTTTTTAATGGGACAATTTTCACTCCTTCGATCGCGTTGCCATGTCCGTATTTTTGTGTGTAGACTTTTGTACGAACTTCGTCATCGATGTCATCAAGCGTCATAGGGTTTAACATATTGCCATTGTAAATCACTAGATCTGGTTTGTCAAATTACCGAGATGGAAGATTATGTTGATATGCTAACGGTCAAATTTTTTTCGTCAAACACGATTTTAAAATTGTCAAAAACGCCCATTCTGCCAAGCAAGTTGAAACTAGCAGTAAATTCTGTTGAAAAAACAACGGGCGCGGAAATAGTTTTATCGGCTATTTCCAATCTTAGATGGTGAATATAACCTTTGAGGAATCCGCCGACTCCACCCATGGTGAGTAACTCGCCTTTTTTGATATCTACTCCGAGCTGTTTGGCTGTTTCGCGAGAAAAAATTGAAATTGATGCGCCAGAATCTACCAATACAGCAAGATTGGCAAACCTTTTCTTATAAATTGCCAAGATATCTATAATGGGGAAATATTTTGAACGATACTGTTTATAGGAGTAGGTTTTCACAAGGCATAAATATGGTAGTGTGCTTCTTCTTTTGTTGGTACTTTGAAGGCTGAGGCTTGAACTTTATCTTTATCCTTGACGTGTCCGCTCACCAGAGGAGCAATATCTTCAAGAGTATCGCCAACGGCAATTATCGTCTGTGTCTTAGGAACAATGGCGACCCACTTTCCTTCATAGCGGGCCATATACTTGGCCGGAACGTTCACTATTTTCATACTAGTATTATACTTTTATTACTGAACACAGTCAACGCAGTAAACTGATCCCGCTTTATCTTTCATGACTGTTTTTTCTTTCATCTCAGCTGCTGGGTCATCTGGTTTCGTCATCTTGCCAGTATCACGACTGACCGGGATCGTATCTTTGCCGACCGTCACGGTTTGGACGCCCTCTGTACCTTTAATAATGTATTCAGAGCGTGTCGGGCAGCTTTCGGTGCCGTCGGGATTTTTACTGACAGGAACACCGGTATCTGTACAAACTTTAATATAAACGACATCTTGAGGACGAAGTGGCCAGATATCTGGCTGATTTTTCAGAACATATGTCATGACACGATTCCAGATTGGCGCTGCACCAGTGACGCCAGATGCCAGATATGGATTCATCGGCGTGTTGTCGTTGTTGCCGACCCAGACGGAAACAAGAAAGTTTGGCGTATACCCCATGGTCCAGTTATCTTTTTTATTGTCTGTTGTACCAGTTTTAACTGACACAGCGTGTTTGGGTATCACAAGAGCTGAGCTTGCACCGAACTCCTCGGAGCGTGCATTATTATCAAGAAGAATGTGTGATATGAGAAATGTAGTTTCTGCTGAAAATACTTTTTTGCCGTTTATCAGGAGAAAGTTGGGGTTTTGAAGAGGTGCCTGAATATCTTTCACGTAGTTTGGATCATGGAATTTATACAGCACTTTCCCTGTTTTATCTTTTACCTCAAGGATAGAGATCACTGGTTTCGGGATCCCTCGGTTGGGGAAGGCAGAATAAGCTTGAGCAAATTCAGTCATCCGTACCTCGCCGCCTCCAAGAGTAAGAGACAAACCGTACTGTGTCGGATCTTTAAAAGTTTTGATACCAGCTGCAGAAGCCGATGCGAGAAATGCATCCAGGCCATTCAACTGGAGCATTTTCACGGCCGGTACGTTAAACGAGTTACCTAGGGCAAATCTCAGCTGAACGGCGCCATGAAACTTTCCGTCATAATTAACAGGGCAATACTGCTGGGTTAAACCTTTAAAACACGTCGGTACATCGAGAAAAACCGATGCTGGTGTCACTATTTTTCGCTCGATCCCTACAGCATAATTTAATGGTTTAATCGAGCTACCAGGTTGTCTAAGTGCAGTGGTAACATTGAAGGCACCTGAAGGCGTGGCAAAATAATCAACCGATCCAACCATTGATAATATTTCTCCAGTTGATGGCCGAGTTACAAGAACTGCTCCGTTTGACACTTGAAGATACTTGATTTTGTCAAGTTCTTCTCGAAGAATTTTCTCGGCCTGTTCCTCAGTATCAAGGTCAAGCGTGGTGGTTACTTGAAGGCCACCTTCTTCCACAACCTGAGCTCCATATTGTTGCTCGAGCTGGTTCTTGACATAAAAAACAAAGTGAGGTGCTTTGATGTTGGCTGAAAGAGTGGCTATGTTAAGTTTCGAGTTGATCGCTTTGTTGTAAGCGTCTGCGTCAATATATTTTTGGTCCTTCATAGCTTTTAGAACATCGTTTCGTCGGTGAATCGCCAGATCAGGGTTGTAGTAAGGTGAATAAAGAGACGGTGCTTGAGGCAGTCCTGCAAGTAAAGCTGCCTCCTGAAGGGAAAGATCTTTGGCATGTTTATTAAAGTACGTGTGCGCGGCGGCTTCAATACCATAATTGGCACCTCCATAGGGAACCTGATTCAAGTAAAGCTCAAGAATCTGATCTTTTGTGAAAACCTGTTCAGTCCAGACAGCGAGAATAATTTCGCGAATCTTTCTTCGAACAGTACGCTCTGGTGAAAGGAGCGCTGACTTAACTAACTGTTGTGTGATCGTTGATCCGCCTTGAAGACCGCGTCGCAGAATCATATCCTTGACCGCCCGAGCAATACCACCGAAGACTGAGATTCCTCCATGATGATAAAAGTCTTTGTCTTCTATGGCGATGGTTGCTCGTGAAACATAGGGAGGCAGATCTGAGATTTTTATCGGTGTTCGGTTCTGGGTTTTAAAAACATCATACAGCAGTTTGCCGTTTCTGTCATAAAGGTGAGTTGAGAGAGGAACGGTTTGGTAATTTTTTAGACTGGTTGGAGAGGGCAGTTTATATAAAATGCCAAGTATGATAGCAAGTACCAAAAGAATGAGTAAGGCACTCGCGCCAATGAATGAGTTTCTTTTTTTATGTTTGAGCAATTTTTTGAAGTGCTTCATATTTTGGGAAAGAGAGCCTCTGTTTTGGCTATTTTACCAGTTGTTGCGGCAAAAATCTTAGTAGCGGCCTCAGGTAAAAAGGGTTTTAAGTGTGTAGCGATAATTTGAAGCTCGTCAAACGAGTCGAGTAAAAATTGCTCGCGCTCACCAGCTGTTTTTTTCCATGGAGCAACTGTGTCAATTTTTTTGTTCAAGTTTTTTATTTTTGACCAGGTATTTTCAAGCGCTTTGCTGAACTCGAATTTGTTCAAATAATTTATATACTCTGCATCAAGTGAAACTGTTGCTTTTTTTTCGATGGTCAGTCCATCTTTTTGGGCTAGTGTCGTTACGCGAAGAATGAGGTTTCCCAGCTCGTTTGCCAGATCAGATTCATAAACTTCTTTCATACGGGAGTCTGAAAAATCACCATCACCAAACGGTGTAATTTCCCGAAGAAGGTAATATCTGACTGCATCAGCACTCCACTTTTTAATAAGATCAAACGGATCAAGCACATTTCCCAGAGACTTAGACATTTTTTGACCATCGATTGTGACATAGCCATGGATAAAGAGACTTTTCGGAAGTGGCAGTTTCGCAGACAGAAGAAAGGCTGGCCAGTATACTGCATGAAATCGGGTAATACCTTTACCAATAACATGCACATCAGCCGGCCACCACTTGGAGTAGTTTTTCTCATCCCAACCAAAGCCAATTCCCGATTGGTAGATGTTTAGTGCGTCAAACCAGACATACATTCGTTGAGTTTCGTCACCCGGGACCGGCACGCCCCAGTTCTTGGCCCGTTCGTTACTGCGAGAAATACTAATATCATGAAGTGGTTCTTTCAAAAAACTCAGTATCTCGTTTTTTCGCGATTCAGGGTAGATTTTTAATATATCTAAACTGAGGAGTTTCTGAATATCACGTTGATAACGGGATAACTTGAAAAAATAGTTAATCTCTTTCACTTTTTCGAGTTTTTTCCCTGGGTGTTCGTAACACTCGCCGTTTTTATCAAGCTCATCGGCGGTATAAAACGACTCACACCCAACACAGTAAAGTCCTTCGTACTCCTTTTTATAAATATCACCATTTTTTTCACAGAGAGTCCAGAGTTTTTGACTGGCGGGAAAGTGTTTTGCAGTATCACTCCCTTTTTGAAAAACATCAAATTTTACCTGAAGTGCTTCGGCTAAATCTTCAAAACGCTGAGCGTTAGTGTCGACAAACTTTTCAACTGGCTCACCGGCAACTTCAGCTGCTTGAACATTTTTCAACGCATTCTCATCTGAACCACAAAGAAAACAGACCGCTTCGTTAAGAAGCTTATGGTATCGAGCAATCACATCACTTTGAACAAACTCAAGAGCATGTCCAATATGTGGAGCTGCGTTAACATAGGGAATGGCATTGGTGACATAAAATTTCTTGTTCATGGAAGTTATCGATTGATTAAAAATGTCACTCCAATTATAACTGATGCAAGAAGAAGAGTGTTTAGAATCTGAAAACCGACGAGATAGTCTATGGTGAAAAAACTAAACGTTCCTAAAAAACCGACGATAGCGTATTTAGGAGGAAGAAACGTCAATAAAAGAAAAAAAGTCATGAAGGATATGCTAGAGATAAATGAGAAGACAAAGACCTCGTCTTTTGGAGGGAAAAAAAATAATATAAAAAAAGTCAGTCCTAGAAAAAAGAGAAATCCTGCAAGAGTAAGCAACCGGTGCATAACCTAAGTATACCGTTATTTCTTTCTTCCAGGTATCTCAAACCGGAGAAGTTTTACAAGAACATAAATAACTACTGCAATCACAAGAAAGTTTACTAGAACTGCAATAAAGTGTCCATATAAGAGCTTGCTATGTCCTATCTGAAAGTACTCCTTTTCTAGGCCTTTTGTTGAGCCGAGGATTACTCCTAATAGTGGGTAAACTATATCATTCACAAGTGAGGTAACAAGTGCTGTAACAGCTCCTCCAAGAATAAATCCAACCGCGAGTCCCATCACTCCTTGTTCTTTAATAAATCGTAAAAAATCCCTCATACCGATATTATACACAACTATAATTTAGTCTCGGTTGATCTTTGTCATAAATTGTAGTAATATTCACCCATGAATCCAGAAAAAAATGAGATTGTTCTGCGAAACTCTGAACAAATTAAAAAGTCAATAATTGATTTTTGCTCTGAGCGTTCAAAAGTTGGTTTTGGTTCATCTCGCTTGAAGGCTATGCAAGATATTTATTCATATATAGATATCGAACACATGATTGGCAAAGATTCAGAAGCCTTGAAAATTATCGTTCAACGCATCGAAACCCGACGTGTACAAGACCCTACAGGAATATATGATAAGGATTTTGAACACTTGAAATCAGATTTCAAAGCATATTATAAAGCATTAAACAATGAATACCCAAGGAAAGGTGCTCAGCATACTACACAGTCAATTGAGCTTGCTAAATCAGTTTATGAAGACGGTATCGTAATGGCTAGAGAGATTCGTGATACCCTTAATAAATAAGACTTTTTCTCAATCGCTTGCAACTTTTCCTGATATCATTTATAATTTCCCATATATATGTCAGATTTACCAGATGATAAACAGCAATTAATCGATAAGTTCGCCCAAAAAAAAGGCGACACTGGTTCTCCAGAAGTTCAGGTAGCTCTTCTGACTCACAAGATTCAGAAACTCACTTCTCATCTGGAAGAGAACAAGAAAGATAATCATTCACGCCGAGGTCTTTTAAAAGTTATTGCCAAGCGCCGAAGAATCATTAACTATCTTCAAAAGCTTGACGCCAAACGGTATAAAGTGCTGATTGGTAAATTGGATCTCAAAAAATAAAAATTCCGAGAGTTTTACAGGAATATTCAGAGAGTTTACATAGATTATCAATATAATTGTGTGAACCCTCTCCATAACCTGCTTACTCTCACAGTCACAAAAAGATTATGAAAATTACTGAAAAGACCATCGATATTGATGGAAAAGATTTAACTTTACAATTTGGTAAATTAGCCAATCAAGCAACCACTTCCTGTTTTGCCAAAATCGGCGATACCTGTGTGCTTGTTACGGTGACAGCCGGAAAAGTACGTGATGATATTGATTACTTCCCCCTTCAGGTAGAGTATGTTGAAAAACTCTATGCAGGAGGTCGTATAAAAGGTTCCCGTTGGGTAAAACGAGAAGGACGTCCTTCAGATGACGCTATTTTAAAAGGTCGACTGATCGATCGCTCTATTCGTCCTTTGTTTCCGAAAGAATATCGACGCGAAGTGCAGATTATTATTACGTTGCTTTCAGTTGACGGTGAAAATGCACCTGAAATATTAAGCGCGATTGCCACTTCTGCAGCACTTCATGTTTCTTCCATTCCTTGGAGCGGCCCAATTAGTACCATTCGGGTCGGACACGTTAAAACAGAAGCCGATCATGACTTTATCATTAATCCCTCAGAAGAAGAGGAAAAATACTCAGTTCTTGATCTAATTGTTTCTTCAACGAAAGAAAGAGTTTTGATGATCGAGACACTCGCTGAAGAACTTCCTGAGCAGACAGTCCTTGAAGCGATCAAGTTGGCTAAAACCGAAAACGCGCGCATCATCACCTTTATTGAATCTCTGCGGAAAGAGTGCGGTATGGAAAAAGAACCAACACCTGCTCCAGCCATAGACGAAAAATTGAAGAAGATTCTCAAAGATGACTTCAAAAAGCAACTCGATCACCTGATTGAGTTGAAAGCCGCCAAAGAGTTTGAAGACCCCGGAGCACTAAACGAAGTTGTGACTGAGGTCTATGAGCTTCATAAAGAAACTTATGAAAAAAGTATCATTATGCAGGCAATTGACTACGTGACGAAACAAATGATCCGGGAAAGAATTTTAAAAACCAAAAAAAGACTTGACGGTCGCGGACCAAACGATATTCGACCACTATCAGCTGAAGTTTCTGTTCTTCCTCGGACCCATGGTTCGGCAATTTTTCAGAGAGGTGATACTCAAGTTTTATCGATCGCAACACTTGGCGCACCTCAACTGGAACAGCTTATTGAAAGTCCAGAAGGTGAAGAAGTTAAAGCCTATATGCATCACTACTATATGCCTCCGTACTCAGTCGGAGAAACAGGCAGAGTGGGTACGCCTTCTCGACGTGAAATCGGTCACGGAGCACTAGCTGAAAAAGCCCTTGAACCAGTACTGCCGACAAATAAACAATTTCCCTATGCTATAAGAGTTGTATCTGAAGTTTTATCTTCAAATGGATCAACGTCAATGGCCTCAGTCTGTGGTTCGGCATTGTCTTTAATGGATGCCGGCGTGCCCATCAAAGCACCGGTTGCTGGTATCGCGATGGGTTTTTTAAGTAATTCAGATGACGATTACCTGATCCTGACGGATATTATGGGCATTGAAGATTTCTCAGGTGAGATGGACTTTAAAGTTGCCGGTACAACAGAAGGAGTGACCGCTATTCAGCTTGATGTGAAATACAAAGGGTTAACAGACAAAGTGATCGGTGAAACTCTTGAAAAAGCCCGAACAGCCAGATTGAAAATACTTGACGTCATGAAAAAAGCCATTCAGACTCCTCGTCAGAATGTTTCAAAGTTCGCACCAAAAGTGGTCGTGTTAACACCACCATCTGACAAAATCGGTGAGATCATTGGACCAGGGGGTAAAAACATTCGGAACTTGATCGCCAAAACTCAGACTGAAATCAACGTTTCAGATGACGGAAAAGTGACTATTTCAGGTATTGATAAAGAGAAGGTTGAGGCAGCAGTGCAACACATTGAGTCAATTACCCGTGAACTTGAACCAGGCGAAGAGTTTGAAGGCACTGTCAAAAAAATCATGCCCTTTGGCGCATTCGTTGAAGTTTTACCAGGAAAAGAAGGACTAGTACACGTATCTCGTATGGGGAAAGGTTTTGTTAAAGATCCTCACACTGTTGTTAAAGTAGGACAAAAAGTACGAGTACGAGTCAATGAAATAGATAATCAAGGGAGATTAAATCTTCAGATGATTTAATGATTGATTTTAGCCGATTTTCCCTTTACAATGATTCAGTATGGGTAGAAGGAAAAAAGGGTTGCTACGGCTACCATTTTTAACGATTAATAAAAATACTGTTTTTAACATCTTCGGCTTTGCTCTTATTGCCTCGGGTGTTATCGTCGGACTTTCGTTTTTTAAGCTATTTTCGTCTTCAGAACAAGGCGTTATATTAGATAAAATTAATCAAGAGTTAGTCGGTCACTTCGGTGGATTTTCAATTTTTGTTCCGTTTCTTATTATATTTGCTGCTGGTCACTTTTTTAATACGAAAAAAATCAAGTTTATTAAACTTAACTTGACCATTGGTACAGCACTCATTTTCATCAGTCTTTTAGGTTTTTTTCGATCTGGTTCCTGGGGAAAACTTATTTTTGACAACTTCGTTTCAGATTTCACTCTGGCTGGTTCCATCATTATCTTAAGTTTTACTTTTATTATCGGATTAATCATGTTTCTTGATACCTCAGTTGATGTTTTTGCATTGTTTATATTCAATATGTTTAAAGGATCATTTGGTGGCAAAAAGAAATCTGCTGGTAAGGATGGTAAGAAGTTTGATGAAAAAAACGAAAAAGACCAGTTCATATTTGATGCTGGTAAAAAAGATAAGAGACCGCTTGGTCCAACGACTCCAATTCCTCTTGGACAAGCGCCACGGATCGCAGCCGCTGACAAAGGCATCCAGTTTAAGTCCATTACCTCCAGTCCAACAACGACCTGGATTTATCCCCCGTTGAATCTGCTTCAAGATGTTTCTCAAAAGGAAGCCATGCGTGGTGATGTTGAGAAAAATGCCAATACAATTGAAAAGACGTTAGACAGCTTTGGAATACGAGCTAGAGTTTCTGAAGTGAACAAGGGTCCGACAGTGACTCAGTATGCGTTGGCCATCACAATGGGTACAAAGTTATCCAAAATTACAGCCTTGGGAAATGATTTAGCCTTAGCTTTGGCTGCGCCTACAGGTCAAGTACGTATTGAAGCACCAATCCCTGGACGTTCTCTCGTCGGTGTTGAGATTCCCAATCAAAGATCTGAGATAGTAACTCAAAAACGGTTGTTATCGTCACCAATTTTTACCCAAAACCCTGATCCATTGCTTGTGCCGTTGGGACTGGATGTTTCTGGAGAACCCCAGGCAGCCTCGATCCAAAAAATGCCTCATGTATTGATCGCAGGCACTACCGGATCTGGTAAATCAGTTATGCTTAACGCTTGGATTAGTACATTTTTATTTCGTACAAAACCTGATGAAGTACGATTAATTTTAGTTGATCCTAAGCGGGTAGAGTTGACGCTATATAATGGTATTCCTCATTTATTGACCGATGTTATTGTGGAACCAGATAAAATTATTTCAGCACTGCGGTGGGTGGTGGCTGAGATGGAAAACAGGTACAAAGAATTTGCGAAAGCCGGTGTCAGAAATCTTGAGGGTTTCAACACCCTTGAAGGAGTAGAGAAAAAACCGTATATCATTTTTGTTATTGACGAATTAGCAGATTTAATGATCTTTGCACCAGGCGATGCGGAGGAATTGATCACCCGCATAGCCCAGATGGCTCGGGCAACGGGGATCCACTTAGTACTTGCGACTCAGCGGCCTTCGGTGGACGTTATTACTGGACTTATGAAGGCCAACATCCCCAGCCGTATCGCATTCAACGTTTCATCAATGATAGACTCACGTGTTATCATCGATACTCCTGGAGCAGAGAAGCTTTTGGGTAAAGGTGATATGTTATATTTGCCACCAGATCAGGCAAAGCCACGACGCATCCAGGGTCCATTTATCACCGAGAAAGAAGTGACTGATCTCGTAAAATTTCTTAAGTCGCAGGTGCCGGATGTGCATTACACTGAGGAAATTACTCAACAATCTACTGGCGCCGTTGGATCACTGCTTGGCGGTACCCAGGGAGTTGGCGGTACCCAGGATCCGTTATTCACTCAGGCTATTGGTGTCATATCACAGTTTGATAAGGCGTCCGCCTCTCTTCTTCAACGACGCTTGAAAGTTGGCTATGCCCGTGCTGCCCGGCTTCTTGATGAACTGGAAGCTGCCGGGTATGTTAGTCCGGCTGAAGGTTCCAAACCACGCGAAGTTATTAAACGGGTCAGTACAGACGACAACACTTGACACCATTTTAAAACTTATCTACTATTAAATCAGATATGTTAATTGAGGATGAAGAGTTTTCGTTAAACAGAGTTTTTATCATTGTCGGCATCATTATATTTATATCTTCGCTTGTTTATATCTCGATTCTCACATCCAAACTTATTTCGTTGCGAAAAACAGTTTTAAATAACTATGCTAAAGAAAAAATGGCACCGACAAATAACGTCGGAGTAGGCGGCAGTATGACTCAATCTCCTTTTAATAGGGCGGCTTTGTTTCTTGTTGGAAATACCGCACCGGAAGGATATATACTGTCTCAGCGACCAGTTTCACTGGATTGGTTGAAAGGATTTACTATCGAATCCTGGGTGAAGTCCGACAGAACGAATGATGAGAAATACATTGTGTCTGAGCCAGCCTCATCAGGTATGGTATTCTCGTTAAGTACGCTTTTTAACGTTGGTGTCGGTCAGTCTTTTGGGTCAACAACATATCGGTTTGTCGTCGGAAACGGTACCAACTGTAGTCAACAGACCATTAGTCATACTGACGTAAATACTGAAATGGTAAACTGGGATCATGTTGCTGGTGTTGTTCGACCAGGCGGTATTATGAACTTGTTTGTGAATGGTGCCAGGGACCCGATTACAGCAACAACTGCTTCTGGATGTAAATCAACTGCCCCAGTGACTCTTGGCAGAGGACCCAGCGAGATAAATCATTATAGCGGATACATGGATGAGCTTCGCATATCAAGCGGAGCCCGTTACTTGAATAACTTTACTCCTCCTTCGGTGCCATTTGTGACAGACGGACAGACGACTCTTTTATATCACATGGATACAAATGAAAATTCTATGTCTCCAATAAATAACGTTGTTGACTCATCTGTCAATCTTAACCATGGGACGATTTATGGCATTGTGCATTTCCCGTTGTCAGAACATCAATAATATATCTTACATAACCCTTATCACTCTCTTTCAGATCTATCACAATAGATAAGTACACTTTTACATATGGATATAACTGTATGGTTTGGACTCGGATTGATTGCTGGAGGGGCAGTATCACTTCTTTTTGATGACTCATTTATGGCAACAATACGAAATATAATTTTTGGATTGGCCGGATCAATTATTGGTGGAGGGATTATGAGTTCGTGGGACAGCGGTCGGTTACCAACGATTGAGTTTTATATATATAGTATCATTTTTACCATTGTCTTCTCTTTTACGCTCATTGGGGGGAGTCGAGTCAGTCTTCCAACAACTGCCGCCAATTACACGCCACTAGATCAGGAGGAGTTGGAAGAAAATAATAAGGAAGCTGTCACCTGAGGTATTTATCAACATTTTGCTGGTGTTCTTGGGCAGTTTTAGCGTAATGCATATGTCCCTGTGAGTCTGCAATATAAAACAGGTATGGGGTACTTTTGGGATCTGCATTAAGGACTGCGTCAATTGATGTGAGACCGGGATTACAGATTGGGCCAGCTGGAAGGCCTTTATGTAGGTAGGTGTTGTATGGAGAATCTATTTCAAGATCAGCAAATGTAATATCTTTTTTCCACCAGGTTTTTTCACCCGGCTGGTAGCCAAGAGCATACTGAATAGTGGTATCACTTTGTATAGGCATATCAAGCTGTAGCCGTTTCATGATAATACTGGCTACCTCTTGTTTCACACCTGGTGTTCTGGCTTCACGCTCGACTATCGATGCCAGAGTCACAACTTGAGCCTCTGTTAAACCAATTTGCTTCGCTTTCGTCAGTCTTACCGTATCAAATTTGGTATCAAAGTTGTGACTGAGAATAGAGATGACTGTTTCGGCAGTTGCTTGACGCGGCATCAGATAAGTATCCGGAAAAAGATAACCTTCCTGGGCTTTATTAATAAACTCAACCTCAGGGATCTGCATCTGTTCTGCAAAAATTTGGGCTACTTCCTCTTTACGCAAGCCTTCTACTAAAGTGACCCAAATATCAAGTGTGCCGTGAGTAAGGGTCTTTGCGACATCGTATGCATTCATCGCCGGTGATAACCGAAAATCACCAGCCTGAATTTTTTTCTCAATACCCAACTCCTTCACCACCAAATAAAACACAACTCTACTTCGAATAAGACCAGCATTATGAAGATTTTGAGCTATCGCATTGAGTCCTTCACCACGATTAACGACAAATATTTTGGCTTTAGTGCTCGTTTTATCTGGAGCTAAGCCTCCTTCTTTGTATATGATAAACGCTCCTAAGACAACTACAATTAAAAATATTATAAGTATTAAAATTCGTTTCATACGCTATTTATTCTATATCATAAATGGGAAAATTTTCTAGTGTCACTTCAGCCTCTTTTATTCGATACAGATTTTTGGAGTGAAGTTCCAGTAAAGGTTCTCGTTTGTCAACTTTTTCATCTAAGTGTTTGTATAAATAAATACAAGCATGTTTGTCGACAGGTGCGCCCAATAGTTTAGCAATCGAGTTGAGATTGTAGTTATTAATAGCTTTAATTTTACCAGCTTTCCTTGACGTAACTCGTTTGATGAGTGCTTTGGTTTTTAATCTCTCTGTGGAAATTTCCTCAGACCCTCCCTGGGCTTTGACGATTTCTCTAAATTTTTTAAGAGCGATACCACTTGTTAACAGTCGTCGCGCTTCATCTTCTCCGTTTTTTTTCTGATGATCATCTTTGTAACAGATGTCAAGAAGTTTACCCGCCAATCGTAGTGCTTTGGCCTCGAGTCGGAGCGGTCGATCGCGTGTCTGCTCGAGTACTGCCAGGACATCTTTGGCTTCAAGGTAGGCGCCGACGCCAGAGCCGGCTGGCTCAAGCGTTTCATTAATATCGACAACCACTTTCATGTCAAACTGCTTCCCAAGAGCGATGAATTTTTTTGCAACAAGCTCAGCCTCCTCAAAATGATGTATTTTCATGGTTTTACCTACGGGAATATCAAGGATAAGATGATTAGCTGAGACGGCAATCTTTTTGGCCATGATCGAGACGATGATTTTGTCAAATGACTCAAACATAAGCGGTGCTTCAACGTGAATTATGATGTCATCGGCCGGTGCGAGCCCCAACTGTCCATTCCAGACAATGCAGCCGCCAGCTCGATCAATAATTTTATAAACTTGTTTTGGTGTAAAGTTAACATTGGCAATAAGCTCCATCACGTCAGCCGTTCCTGCTGGAGTCGTGATCGCCCGTGATGAGGTTTTGGGAATTGTGAAGCCAGCTGCGGCAATGATCGGTACAATAATAAGCGTTGTGCGAGTTCCAGCTACTCCACCAGTCGAGTGTTTATCAGCTACAATCCCGTCAAACTTAAGTTTTGTTCCCGTTTCCACCATTGCTTTGGTGAAGTAAAATAACTCTTTGGGGCTGTAACCTTCCTTAAAAGACGAAGCCACAAAATAAGTGGTAAGAACGTCGCTTAATTTCTTTTGAGTGATTTGATCCATCAAAGTGAATATCTCTTTGTATGACAGCTCTTTTCCCAAGAGCTTTTTTTGAATCGATTTTATAGCCTCAAGATGTTTAGTATTCTCAGAATCGTGAATCATGGACTTGTATAAACTTCAAAAATACGTTTTTGGTAATACTTCATTTTGCCGACAATTTTTGTAATAAAGGCGATTTCACTGATATTAAAAACCCAAGCCAGGAAAAAATACAAACTAAAATAGATTGTTGCGGTGATTATTAGAAGGAGAAATACGTTAATTGTCCGTGAGGTATCAAGAATTAACCCATCGAGTAATTTTTCAACATAATAAGAAAAAAAGGAAGCTATCGCAGCCACCAGTGCCATCTTTGTAGTTTGGCGAAGAAGGATGTAAATACTGAATCCATGAATTCGTTTATAAAGCAGAATAAGAAGCAAGATTACCTGGAATGTAATGGCAGTTGAAAATGAAAATGCCAGAGACCAGACAGGCAACTTAAGTCCGACAACAAGATAAAGACTTAAAAGCGCATTAATGCTGATTGAAACGACGCTGATGTAAAAGGGAGTTTTACTGTCAAATAATGCATAAAAACAGCGGGTGATGAAGTAATAGACAGAATGAAATGGAATAGACAGAGCAAAAAATGAAAGAGTTACAGCAGTAGACACTGTCGCGTTCCAATCGAACTTATCACCGCCAAAGAAAAATCTAACGATTGGAGTACGGGCAAAAATTAGTATACCCATAATCGGGATGGTGAAGAAAAAAAGGTTGAGAATAGACTTAACGATAATCTCACGAAACTCACTCAGTCGGTTTTCCTGATATAACTCAGTCAGATAAGGTAAAGAAGCTTGTCCAAAAGCAATTCCCAGCACTGATACAGGCAGCAGCTGTAAATGTTGAGCTAAGTAAAAAACTGTATATGCTCCGGGTGCAATCAGTGAAGTTAACGTCAGATCAATGGTTGCTTCAATCTGGGCCACAATCACTGTCACTATCCGGGGTATTGCGATCCGGAAAAACTCTATGACGACTTTTTTGTGGATGACAAGAAATTTATACTCTAAATTGGCAACTGCTAATACAGGCAACTGAATCACAAAAAACAGAAAAGCTCCGACAACTACTCCAAGGACCGGCGCAAGCAGATAAAGCGAATGAGCGAAGAAAAACGTGAAGATGATAATCGCCACATTATAAATAATGGGTGCCAATGAAGGAATTAGAAAAACTTTGCGAGCCTGACTAATACCCGTGAGAAATGTACCAAATATAAAAAAAGGTAGTTGTCCGATCAGAAGAATTTGTGAGTAAGACACGATCTGATCGATTTTTTCCTTAGGGAACCCGGGCGTAATAAACGCCATAATGTACGGCAGCAAAAAAGTCAGTATTACCACTGATCCAAGAAGTACAATCATGATTACGTTCATGATTGAGGAAATATTGATATCCTGAAGCTCCTTGTTTTTCTGATAACGGATATAAAATGGTATAAGTGAAGTAGTTAAAGCACCAGTAATCAAGATCTCAAAAATTAGGTCCGGAATACGAAAAGCGGCGAAAAAGATATCAAGTTCCTCTTTGGTAAAGTAGCTAGCAAAAATACGATACCTCATGAAGCCAAATAGCCTTGAAACAATGACCATTACCGAAATGATAATTGTTGAAGATAAAAGGCTCGTCTGGCGAGCAAAAATCATTTCCCGGGTTTTTTCTAGAAAACGCATCATACTACCTGATTATTATACCTTAATCCTACCGTTTTTTTCTCTTGACAATCATTTTAATTTGGCGTTAAATGGATGTATATGGTGTTTTTGGGTGAATATGAAGTATCGTTTAGTGGACCCAGCCGGATGCTTCTCCCCAAGAAACTGAGAGAACTTTTAAAAGGAAGCGTTTTTGTTCTGAGTCGTGGATTCGATCTGTGTTTAGCAGGCTACGACAGGCAGGACTTTGAAGACCGCGCAGCAGAACTGCTGCACGTATCGCTTCTTGAGAAAGAGAACCTTGAAAAAAGACGATTTATGTTTTCCTCGGCTGCATATCTGGAGATCGATGACCAGGGAAGGTTCGTAATTCCTCGGATGCTTATCCAGTATGCAGAATTACCGGGGAAAGTGATCATTGTCGGAGTGGGCGATCATTTCGAGATCTGGAATAAAACAAAATGGGAAAAGCATATGAAACAAGTTGGTCTGTAATATGCATACACCGGTACTTTTACAACAAGTGATTGATGCTATAGACATTAAGTCAGGTGCCAAGTATATCGACGCCACAGCCGGCGAAGGCGGGCATACGCGAGCACTCCTTGAAAGAGGGGCAAACGTATTAGCTATAGATTGGGATCAAGATCAATTCGAACACCTTAAAGCAGAGCTTAAAAGTCCGCTGCTGCATGTTGCAGTAGGTAATTTTTCCCAAATCGGGCAGCTAGCTAGGAAAGAGCACTTTTTTCCAGTTGCGGGTGTGATTTTTGATCTGGGTATTTCCATGAGGCAGCTGTCTCAGTCAGCTCGGGGATTTTCGTTTAAGTATGAGGAGGAACCACTAGATATGAGAATTGATGTTAAACATTTAGAAGAAACAGCCGCAGACGTGTTGAATACATATACACAAGAAGAGTTATATGGTTTATTGGCACGGTATGGTGAGGATGTTCATTCAGAACTGATCGCCAAAAAAGTGACTCAGGTGCGAGTTAAGAACAAATTCAGAAAAGTCGAAGATTTAGTGAAAGTTATCCATGGGGAGCTAGCAAGTTGTCGTCAGGGACACTATCATAATTTTTCCCAGGCGGCCAGTCGGATCTTTCAAGCACTACGAATTCAAGTTAATCACGAGATGGACAACTTGAAAAGTGGATTGAAAGAAGCAGTTGGCATTTTACAACCTGATGGGAAAGTGGCTGTGATTACGTTTCACTCAGCAGAGGACAGAATCGTCAAGAAATTTATCCAAGAGAACGGGTTGAGACAACAATATAGTCTCATCAATAACAGATCAAATAAAAAATTTGAGCGTTCAGCTAAGTTGAGAGTTTTTTCAAAATAATATGAAAGGTGTTTTTAAACAAACAATCTGGTTTATTTTCTTTTTTCTCGTTGTAGCTAACGTGTTTTTGTTTATTAATGGTATGCGGCTGTCAGCCGATATTAATGGGTTTGAATCTCAGATAACGTTACTTCACAAACAAAATGTCGAGTTGGAGAAAAAAGCTTATCAAATTGAGTCGTTGACTTATGCTGCGTCAATGGCAGCCCAACTCCAGTACACCAAAAAATCTGCGCCTGTCTACATGGATAATCATACAGTTGCCAAGAATGGTTCTGTGTATGATAAAAATTAAACTGCTTTTTGTCTTTTTTCTGGCAATCTTTCTGTCTGTTATCGTCAAACTTTTTTTTATCCAGGTTGTCAACTCGAGTCCTCAAAGTACAGACTATCTGCACACTAATAAAATTACAGCCGAAAGAGGGAAAATCTTTGATCGATTTGGCGCGCCTCTTGCCATAAATCAAACTCTTTATAAACTCCATGTTGAACCGAAGCTAATTGCTTCAAAAGACGAAATGGTCGAAAAACTTGACTCAATTCTGAAACTGGGTCAAGCGACGCTTGAGGCTAGAATTGATATGCAAAAAGACTGGATCTCGATCGCAGATAACGTCGATAGTGCGACAAAAGACAAGTTATTACATGCAATTCCAAAGGGAATTGGTCTTGATGAAGAACAGAAGCGCTTTTATCCCGAGTCTTCCTTATCGGCCCATGTACTTGGATTTGTCGGCAAGAACAAAGAAGGTAATAACGTAGGGTACTTTGGCATAGAAGGGTATTATGATCAAGAGTTAGCTGGATTAGCTGGTTTCCTAAAGTCAGAACGGGATCTTCTTGGACGACCAATCTTTTTTGGTGTACAACAGAGAGTCCAGTCTCAGGATGGTCGCGATCTTTATTTGACAATTGATAAATCAGTCCAAAACATTGTTAAAAAAAAGCTCGCGGCCGCTATGGATACTTATCAGGTATCACAAGGGTGTGTTATAGTCGCTGATCCTTACACGGGTGAAATTTTGGCATTAACGTGCTTGCCTGATTTTGATCCCAGTACCTATTATGATTACACGGGAAAAGATTTTAAAAATGCCAGTATTTCTGATCTTTACGAGCCTGGCTCGACGTTTAAACCATTGATTGTTGCAGCAGCGATCAAAGACCATGTGATTAAACCTGATGATATATATGATGAGACCGGACCAGTACCGGTTGGAGAGTACAAAATCCAAACCTGGAATAACCAGTATGAAGGCAAAATTAGCATAACTCGAATTCTTGAAAAATCATCCAACGTTGGGATGGTTTACATTGGTAGCAAACTTGGCAATAACCAGATTTATAAATACGTAACTCAGTATGGTTTTGGGCAGCCAACGGGTATTGATTTACAGGGAGAAGTTGGCGGTATCTTAAGACAAAGAGGCAATTGGCACCCGATTGATTATGCGACAGTTACCTTTGGCCAGGGGATAGCAGTCACGCCGATTCAGATGATTCGGGCGTTCTCAACGGTCATAAACGGAGGCAATCTCCTGAGGCCGTATATTGTAAAAAAAACTGTTGACGGTGACGAGATTAAAGAGCGGGATCCGCAAGTTTCTAAAAAAATTCTCGATGAGCGAACTTCTGAAATATTAAAAAAAATGCTCGTGGCAACTGTTGAACACGGGGAGTTTCAATGGGCAAAGCCAAAAGGCTACACCATGGGAGGCAAAACAGGGACGGCACAGGTACCAATAGCCGGACACTATGATCCGACAAAGACGATTGCTTCTTTTATCGGATTTGCTCCAGCTGAAAAACCTAAGTTTATCGCGCTTGTCATCTTAAAAGAACCGAAAGCTTCACCCTGGGGCGCAGAAACTGCCGCACCGCTTTTTTTCGACATCGCCAAGGATCTTATGGTGTACTATAACATCCCGCCAGATAAGTAAATTATTTAAATTGCAGTTGTCAAAGTAGCAATGAGCGCCTGGTGATCGCTAATACCACTTTCTAACCGAACGCCAGTCACCAAGTATGACGGGGTACTAAATATTCCATCGACTACTAACTGGAGATTTTTTATGCGGTGAATAACAGGATCTAAGGTCGTTGTGACTGATTGAGGAATATTGTCATGCAGGCGATTTGTTAACAGGCGCCAGATCTCACCACCGCGGGGTGCATTAAAGTCACCGCAGAGAATATATTGCTCGAATGTATCTAACTGAGTCAGCATCTTGTCCATATCTTCAAACTGAAGAGATGATGATTTACCGTTCGGCGTCCATGTAAAGTGAGTAGTGAAAACGCGGTAGAAAGTTTGATTCATTTGAAGCTCAACACCTAAAAGAAATCTGTTGACATTGTTTGGAATACCATTATATGACGGAACTCTTTTATCTTGTTTTACATAGGGAAGTAAAAGTATGTTTTTCGGTTCCTCATTAAACAATATCATCGTTCCTTCGTGAGTACCAATAGGTAAGAGTGTGTCTTCTGGTTTATTTCCAATATTTATATAAACGGCTGGTACATATACACCATCCATGTGAAGTGATTTTTTTAACGCCTCAACATCGGTATCAATCACCTCTTGAAGACAGACGACGTCAGCCGATTCCTGTTGTAGAAATGGTAAAACTCGATCCAGATGATTACTGGCCTCAATGTTTAAGGAAATCAGTTTCACTTGTTTTTTGGCTTACGCGAGTCCACCAAGCAGAAAAATGATAATACCAATGATAATTGCCATAACTATAATATTTGGTAGTCCAACAATCGCGATAATACCAAAAAAAGCTAACAGCCAAATAATAAAAAAGACACTTATAATTTGGCGCAGAGGTGAAGGTAGTATACCAATCAACCACATAATAGCCAGGAATATCAAAAAATCATATAAACTTACCTGCTTGGAGAATATGGTAAACAAGTAAATATTGGTTATCTGAAAACTCGGAATCTGTAAAAATCCAAGTATCCAAAGAACTGAGAATATTGCAAGAAGTAAAGTCAGCATATATTTCATTATATAAAAAAAATTTTCAATTTGCTATCTGGAGAGGTATAATACTAGTATGATCAGAAAGCTGAAAAATATTGGGCATTTTTTTGAAGCTATGGCCGCATGCATTTACTATGGCTTCCCGAGTAAACGTCTGAAAATAATTGGTGTTACCGGTACTGATGGTAAAACGACGACGACTTCATTAATTTATCATATTCTGAAACACGCCGGGAAGAAAGTTTCCATGATCTCAACTGTCTATGCGAAAATTGGCACTGAAGAGTTTGATACAGGTTTACACACTACCACCCCGGGTGCTTTTCTTGTTCAGAAACTTTTAAAAAAAAGCGCCGATGCTGGGGACGAATACTTTGTTCTTGAAACAACTTCTCATGCACTCGATCAGAATCGAATTTTTGGAGTCACGTTTGAAATAGGTGTCATCACAAATATTACTCACGAACACCTCGATTATCATAAAACCTTTGAGGCTTATGGCATGACAAAAGCGAGTCTTTTACTTGAGTCAAAAACGGCCCTCATCAATCGCGACGATCAATCGTACGATGTTTTGAAACGTATTCTGACACTTCACAACAGAATGTTCCAAACATATGGTTTAAAAAAAGATGCCGACTTCAAAATTGATCTTGACCAGAAGTTAGATATGCGTTTGGCATACTTTAATAAATATAATTACTTAGCCGCTTACGCAGTTGTCTGGTTGCTTGGACTAGAAGAAAAACATATTTTGGAAAGTCTCCGACTATATAAATTGCCTCCGGGACGCATGGAAACCGTGCACGATGGTAATTTCCAGGTTATTGTCGACTTTGCTCATACTCCCAATGCCATTTTCGAAGCTCTAAAAACAGTTAAATCAACCTTGCCGAAAACCGGGCGGATTATTCATGTTTTTTCCTCCGCAGGTCTCAGAGATACTAATAAAAGACATCTCATGGGGCAGGCGAGCGGCCGCTACGCTGATGTTGTGATTTTAACAGAGGAGGATTATCGTACTGAAGATCCAAAACTGATAAACGAACAGATTGCGCAGGGACTTCTTAAGCAAGGGTTTCAAAATATTCCGCCTCAATACTTGAATAAAGACTCAAAAAAGCGTTATACGATGGTGATTGACAGACAACGGGCAATTAAACGGGCTGTTGATATTGCCCGAGACGGTGATGTGGTAATAATCACCGGTAAGGGACACGAGAGAAGTTTGGCTCGTGGCCAAAAAGAACATCCTTGGGATGATCGAGAAGCAGTTGCAAAAGTACTGAAGGTAAAAGCATGATTACGTATAATGAAGGACTACAAGTATTTGAGTCGACGCTTCTTAACGAGCATCAGATAATCGCTGGTTTTGGTACTCGCATGAGTGGTGATGGACGGAAGGTATCAGATTTGATCTCATACTTTAATACAAAAAATATTACCTATGATTCACTGGTTGTCCCAAACCAAATTCACTCAGTTAATATCGAATATGTTCCGTCAGGTTCAGAACATTTAGCACCGATTGAAACAACAGATGGTGTTATCACTGATGCTTTTGGTACAATGTTGACAGTAGTCACAGCAGACTGCGTTCCAGTGATATATTTTGACAGAAAGACCGACATAGTTGCCATTTCTCATCAGGGCTGGCGTGGTTCCCTCAAAAAGATGTCACAGCAAATAGTTAAGGCAATGGTGAAACACGGGGCCAGCCCCTCAACCACAATCGCCGTTATTGGTCCCTCAATCGGAGCTTGTTGTTACGAAATTTATGGAGACAGACAGTTTGAGTTTTTATCAGAATTTGAAGAAATCAAAGACAGGCTGGTTCAAACGCGGTTGGGTAAAACAACTATTAATTTACCTTATTTAAACTACTGGCAGCTATTACAGTCTGGGATCAAAAAAGAACATATTGATTTTTTTCCATTCTGTACAAGATGTGACGTAGCCCGTTTTTTTTCTTATCAAAGAGATGATAAAAATAAGTATGGCGAAATGTTTAGTTTTATCATGAAAAAATTCCATGGATAACTATACTCATGTTTTTATCGTTGGTATAAAAGGCGTTGGCATGGCCAATATCGCGATACTTTTAAAACAAATGGGGTCAAACGTATCTGGGTCTGATGTGGGAGATGAGTTTGATACAGACAAGACGCTTACTGAAAATCAGATTCGCGTCATTTCCTCATTTGATAAGAAATATGTGCCGCACGATTGCGATGCACTCGTTTATTCGGCTTCCAATGGGGGAACAACCAATCCTCAAGTAATTGAAGCAAAAGAACGAGGAGTACCCGTATTCTCTCAAGCTGAGTTTATCAATACTATCAGTCGGGGATTTCGCCAAGTACTGGCTGTTTGTGGTACGCATGGCAAAACTACTACAGCCAGCCTTTTGGTCTATCTTTTAAATAAATTGCAGGCTTCACCAAGTTACGTTGTTGGCACTTCTATCTTTAACGACGTTGCCGGCGGGGGATTTCATGGAACAAATTACTTTGTTTTTGAAGCTGACGAGTATGCTGTCGATGCACCGCGTGATCGGACTCCGAAACTCGAGTATTACTCACCTGATTATGCGATCTGTACATCAATCGACTTTGATCATCCCGATGTTTATTTGTCAATCGATGATACGAAGAAAACGTTTGAAGAGTTTTTTAAAAAAATTGCTGCAAAAACAGGCAAAGTTATTTTATGTCTTGATGACAACAACCTTCGCGATGTTTCCAAACGTATATTTAAAGGTGCAATCGTGTCGTATGGACAGACAGAAGAAGCAGATTATCAGATAAAAAATCTTTCTACCCAGCACCAGATGAGTGTTTTTGAGATGTGGTTTAATGGAAATTTGCTTGGTACGTTTCAAACCCGACTTTTTGGGAGTAAGATTGTTGGAAATGTTTGTGGAGCAATCGTGCTGTTGCATCAGCTGGGACTTCATATTGATGAGGTAAAAAAATATCTGCCTGATTTCATTGGTGCCAAGCGCCGATTTGAGTATGTTGGCTCAACCGGTGGCATTGATCTCTATGATGATTATGCTCACCATCCTTCAGAAATAACAGCCACTCTTGAGGCTGCACGAGAAAAATTTGGTAACAGAAGATTGCTGGTGATTTTTCAGCCACATACGTACTCTCGCACAGAAAAGCTTCAAAATGAGTTTGTTGAAGCATTGTCTCAGTTTGATCAAGCGTACATTGCTCCCGTTTTTGCCTCAGCCAGAGAAGAAAGAAGCAACTTCACCATCACTTCAAAAAAACTCGAACAGCTCGCCCAAAAGAAAAACTTCACCACGATTACTTCATATGAGTCAATAGATGAACTAAAGGCAAAATTAAGACAGGTTGTCAAAATGGGTGACGTCGTTTTCACTATGGGAGCAGGTGACATATATAAGCTGAAATTTGATATACTATCTATGCTGAAATCTACTTAAGGAGTTTTCACGTATGGATGAACTGTTGCAAAGGCTAACTAACCAATTACCCAATCTGAAAGTTGAACGCCACAAAGATATCTCCAACTTCCTGACTCTTCGCACAAAAACTTATGCTGAAGCTTATATTGAGGCCCAGTCACGGGAAGACTTGATACAAATTGTTAAGTTTACCCATGAACACACTGTCCCGTTTCTTCTTCTAGGAGGCGGATCAAACATCGCCGTAACAAAAGATGTCATATCTGGAATCGTCGTCAAAAATTTCTACATGAGGACAGAGATCGTTGAAGATAAACCTGAGTATTCAGATCTGTTATATTCCTCAGGCTACCCAATTTCTCGAGTTGTGCTTGAGACTGTGCGACAAGGTTTAAGCGGTTTTGAGTATCAGCTTGGTTTACCAGGTACAGTTGGTGGCGCACTCTACATGAACTCCAAGTGGACGAAACCGGTTTCCTACTGTGGTGATAGCTTACTTTTTGCCAATACGATCTCACTTAAGGGAGTTGAGTATAAGCGGGACCGAAACTACTTTCAGTTTGGTTACGATTACAGCATAATACAAAAAACAAAAGAAGTTGTTCTAGAAGCAGTTTTTCGATTGAAAAAAAAAGATAAAGACTTGCTAAAAAGACACTCTGATGAAGCGCTTGCGTATCGAAAAAAAACTCAGCCCTTTGGTGTCGCAACCAGCGGGTGTTTTTTTCAAAACATTACCCCTCAAGACAGCCGTGACGATCCTGAAGCTTCGGCTGGCTATTACATCGATCAAGCCGGCCTTAAAAATACTAAAATCGGGAATTTTATTGTTTCAGACAAACACGCAAACTTTATAATCAATCAGGGAGAAGGCAAGCCAGAAGATCTTCTTAAACTAATCAAGATCATCAAAGAGACTGTTTCGGTAAAGTTTGGGGTACAATTAAAAGAGGAAGTGCTGATTATATGAGTACAACAATAGAAGACGCGTATATCATCAAAGGCGGTAAACCACTGACTGGAGAAATCAAGTTATCCGGTGCCAAAAATGTGGCCTTAAAAACCATTATTGGTGCGCTTCTTTTTGATAGCCCTGTGTATTTGGAAAATATTCCTCGTATCAATGATGTGCAGGAGCTCATTACACTTCTTATCAGCTTGGGAGCGACAGTAGAGTTTATCGGTAAAAATACTCTCAAAGTTGATGGTAGCACCTTAAAAAGTAATAAGTGCGATTTTCTACATGCCGAAAAAATTAGAACCTCATTTCTATTGTTTGCACCACTTTTGTATAAATTCAAATCTGCCTATATTCCCAACCCAGGTGGTTGTCGTATCGGTGCCCGGCCGATTGATCGCTCGGTTGAAGGTTTGCAGCAGCTTGGGATTCAGATAGCGTATGACTCAAAAACCGGTTACTACAACGCCCAGATGCCTCAGTCCCCCAAAGGTCATTATCGATTTGATAAGCCTTCACACACCGGTACAGAACTTTTGATTATGATGTCAGTATTTACCCAGGGAGAAGTACTGATTGAAAATGCCGCTCTTGAACCGGAAATTGACGACCTGATAAATTTCTTAAAAAAAGGTGGCGCCAACATCTCCCGTGAAGATGCAAACGTTAGAGTTAAAGGTGTTGAAAAACTGAGACAAGAACTACCCTATTCTATCTCATCAGATCGAAACGAAGCAGTCACGTACGCAATCATGGGAGTAATTACAAAAGGCGACGTTACCGTTACCCCAATTCAGGAGTCATTGATTCACGAGTTTATTAAAATGTGTAAAACCGCCGGCATCGGTGTCGAAAAAAAAGACGAGGAAACATTTCGATTTTTTTATCAAGGACCAATCAAAGCAGTTAGTATTACAACCAACCCTCATCCGGGTTTTATGACCGACTGGCAGCCACCCTGGACAGTACTCATGACTCAAGCTCAAGGAGAATCAATCATCCAAGAGCGTATTTACGAAAACCGATTTAATTTTATTGATGAACTTCGTAAATTAGGAGCAGATATCGAGTTTGTTAAAATTCCCGTGCATGATCCAAAGCAGTTTTTCTTTTTCCATTTCGACCCTGCTAAAAAATACAATCAGGCAATACGTATTCGCGGACCTCAAGAATTGCACGAGGGAGTTTTACACGTAAATGATCTTCGCGCCGGAGCCACTCTAGCTCTTGCTGCTTTAACAGCACCAGGTGAGTCATATATTGATGGTGCATCAATTCTCGAACGCGGCTATGAGAACTTTGTCGAAAAAATCAAATCCCTCGGTGGCGATATTGAAAAAGTTTAGCCATTAAATTACACTAGTATTTCACATGGTAGAAAGATATTATTCACATTCCTCTAGGATAACTTTAGAAAATAATGCATTTGCAAGAATAGCTGCCCCGAATTATTATATAGAAGATGATGGCGAAGAGGTACGTGTATCTATACCAAAATATTACGACGAAACGTACTTTCCTGTTAAAATCACAAGACCGAGAAACGCAGTTTGGATTGAGACTCCAAATATGAAAGCTACATTCAAGCAGCTACAATTTCTCTCCTTAGTAGCAAATAAAGGCTACAAAGAAATAGGTAACGATTTGAATCTAAATATTAATACGATTGCAAATCAACTTAATATATTGAGAGCACAAAATGAAAAAATCATTGACGGGAAGCAGATTCGGCCAACCAATATAGACTTGATTGTAGAAGCCGAAAAGTATGGATTATTATTTCCACTGACACTTATAGGAATTAAATCTGAAGCGATGAAGCTAAGTAAAAACAAGTATGAAAATCGAAACCTCACAATAAGAGAGTTAGAAATATTACAAATAGTAGCTGATAGAATAAAATCTGATGAAAAAACAAAGCAATCAAAAATATCAATAAATACGCTCAAAAATCATATTACCTCGATTTTAAAAAAAATGAATGTTTATAGTACCAGTGAGGCGGTCATAAAAGGTGTTGAGACTGGATTAATACAGTCTCCTTATTCAGCAAGAGAGTTAGACTTATCTGTATTTGATTCATTAACTAATGCTGAAATTGCTTTACTAGAAACAATGATTAGTAGAATAAATAATAATAAAACTGTAGTACCTGATGACAAACCTTACAACACGATCAAAAATCATCTTAATGTTATATATTCTAAACTTCATGCCAGGAATAGAACCCAGGCATTATTATTGTTTTTAGAAGCCGAAAAAAGAAGATTTATTTCAGAATAGTTTCTGATTTTAGTGGCTCAAATACGACTGTCCCAGGAAAGATCTTGGCATTTTCGCCTATTGTTACTCCTGGCATCAATGAACAGTTCACTCCAAAAAAAGCACCTCGGGCAATGACAGCTCCAAGTTTTCGACGAGTAGTGGGAATTGTTTTATCTAGTAGCTTTAGCTCAATCGGTTTTCCATCAAGACGTAAATTGGCAGTACAGGTGCCATAACTTGGGTTAATATCTGATTCAAGAACGGAATCGACAATGTTGTTGTGATGCAGTTTACACTTTGGACCGACGTAACTGCGTGCTACTTCAGAACCAAATCCGATGACCGAGTTTTCTTCTATCATTGATTGGCGAACTAATGTGTGTTGGCCAACATGAGCGTTTTTGCCGATATATGCCGGACCAAGAATTACTGCAGTTTCGTGAATAGTGGCGCCTTCGTCGATATAAACTTCTCCGGTAATAGTTGCCATTGGTGAGACTGTTGCAGTGGACGCTGTATATTTTTTTATATTATTTTCCAAAAAAAAGTTCATGACATCAAGAACATGGAAGCTATACTTCAGTTTTTTCCAGTGACCGGTATAACGGACATAATCAACTTGTTTAGTTTGCATCAATTGAGTGAGCGCTTTTTCATAGACATCGTCTGAGTCACTTGTTGTGTTTTTTAATAATGAAAAAAACTCGGCCGGCTTGGAGAAATAATGGGCAGTTAAAATCACAAGATTACTCGGTTCTTCGCCAGGGACCGGTTTTTCAACTACGCCAGTTGCTCGATCGCCCTCTGTTTTAATATAGCCACCGGGAAATTTTTCCTTGACTTCGATGCCCGGCACAACAGCATAAGCGCTTTGAGATTTCTCAAGGACAGACTGAAGCAAAGTATCATCAACCATATCGGCTGCACTTTTAATAAGTATCGGCTGATCACCTATCTCACTCTCGAGTGTTAAAAGCGCGTCAGCCATACCCAAAGGCTGCGTCTGTTTTTTGGTTTTTATCGTGACTCCTTCGAGCTTATAGGTTGATATCCACCTATCATTGGCATCGTTTGTCACAACAAGTATATCTGTGAATCCGACTCGTTTAGCCATCTCAAAAGTATGTTGAATAAGAGGCTTCCCAGAAAATGGGAAGAGTGTTTTGTTTGTCGCTAGAGGCGCAAAGTTTATGTTGGCGCCTCCTGCAATGATAACTAGTTTTGGGTATTGCATTTATAGTTCAACTGTACCATTATTTTATCAAGAGTGCTATATGTTGATACAAGGTACTGTAATTATACAAAAAAGTGGCTTTTTTTAGGCTCTTAAGCTACAATACCTATACAAATTAGCTCAATTTGACTATTTCTTATGAAAAGGGTAACAGTGCTCGGAGGCGGTACAGGATCATATGTGGTGCTTTCGGGGCTGAAAAATGAGTCTATCGATCTAGCCTCAGTTGTGTCTGTTATGGACTCAGGCGGCTCAACCGGCAGGCTCCGCGACCAGCTTGGAGTTTTACCTCCAGGAGACCTGAGACAGTGCCTTGTCGCCCTGTCTGATGCCCCGCTTCTTTGGAGGGAGCTCTTTTTATATCGTTTTGAACAGGGTGACCTGAAAGGCCATAGCTTTGGCAATATTTTCCTTTCAGCCTTGGAGAAGGTGAGCTCAAGTTACGATGAAGCTATCGAAACGGTTGAGTATGTACTCAAAGTAAAAGGGCATGTTCTGCCGATTACCTACGAAAAAACTCATTTGTGCGTGGAATATGCCAGTGGCAAAGTGATCAAAGGTGAAGCAAATATTGATGAAAACAATACAGAAACTTCCCGTATTGTGAAAGCTTATCTTGATCCGGAAGTGAAGGCTAATCCCAAAGCACTGGAGCGCATTACAGACTCCGATGTTGTTATTGTTGGTCCGGGAGATTTATACACGAGCATCATACCGACTCTTATAACCTCAGGCACAAAAGATACGATTGTCAAAAGTAATGCCAAAATAGTGTATATACTTAATCTTATGAACAAGATGGGTCAGACCACCGGGTATAAAGCCCAGGATTACGTCAACGATATTACCCACTACCTTGGTCGAGAACCCGAAGTCGTCGTTGTTCATAAGGGCCAAATTCCCCAAGACATTCTTAATTGGTATAAGAGTCATCAGGAGACGCCGGTTGAAAATGATCTTGGAATGAACGGATACACCGGAAGTATAATAGAAGCGGACTTAGTCGACACGCATCAATTTCCCAAGTCTCAGGCAGACGAGTTGACCCGCAGTATTTTACGACATGACTCACAAAAGTTGACTAAAGTATTAGTACCATACTTGTAACTTTCTTATGTTGAAAAAGCATACGATATCCCTCAAAAACGCCTGGAATGGTGTTTTGCATGTTTTAAAAACCCAACCAAACTATCAGGTGCATCTTTTTTTATCGTTTCTGGCGATCCTGCTTGGTTGGTTTTTACATATTTCCTATGAAGAGTTTCTTATTATCATAATAATGATTATCTTTGGGTTAACTATTGAGACGGTGAATACCGCCATTGAGGAAACGACAGATGCCATAGATACCGCAATTCGAGATGACATCCGTATCGCCAAGGACGTCTCAGCTGCGGCCATGCTTCTTTACGCAATTGGGGCGGTCGTCGTTGCGGCTGTCATTTTTTTACCAAAGCTTATATAACATCATGTCGCTCTTTTTTTTCACGACTATTATTTCTTTCATTATTCACTTCATTTTGATTGTGCCGTTTATTAATTTCTTATACAGGATGAAGTTTCAGCGGGTGACTCAGTCAACCAAAGATGCTTTTAATAAGCCGACGCCCATATTTGACTCGCTTCACAAACATAAATCTGGTACGCCAGTCGGTGGTGGTATCCTCATTGTTTTGGTAACGACATTTCTTTTTATATTTTTTCTTATTTTTTCGATTTTATTTAACTACCCCATGATTTCCAACTACTCATCGATCATTGCCCAGATAAAGATTATCTTATTTACGTTTATCAGCTTTGCTTTTTTGGGTGTGTATGATGATTTAAGCAAGATTTTTTTCTGGAGACAGCAGTCTTTTTTTGGAATGCGTCTCAGGCACAAACTAATTATCCAGATCATTTTGGCTTTGATCATTGCATTTTGGTTGTATAACGAGCTGAAAATTCATATTATGTATATCCCATTTTTTGGAGTATTTGATTTATCAGTTTTTTACATTGTCTTTGCTGCTTTTGTGATTGTGGCTTTTTCCAACGCGGTTAATATCACTGATGGTCTTGATGGGCTGGCACCGGGGGCGCTGATGATTGCTTTGTCCTGTTTCTGGGTGATTGCTGCCTCGATTATCGATACGCCAACGTCACTTTTTATTGGTGTTTGGTTGGGTGGGTTGATCGCTTTTTTATACTTTAATGTCTATCCGGCACGTATATTTTTAGGAGATGCCGGAGCGCTTTCATTTGGTGCGACGTTTGCAGTAATTGGTTTATTACTGGGAAAGACCTTTGCCCTGCCTATCATTGGAGGCATTTTTGTGATCGAGATCGGCAGCTCATTGATCCAACTTTTAGGAAAAAGATTTTGGCATAAAAAGTTCTTTCCGGTAGCTCCGCTTCATCTGTATTTACAGATGAAAGGTTGGCAAGAACCGAAAGTGGTATTTAGACTACTTATTTTTTCCATTCTGTTTGCCTTTTTTGGCTTGATGATCTCATTTATGAAATAAAAAACTCTTTGAGGTATTTTTGCTATAATAAAAATAAAGGTAACAAACAATGTATAAACTATTGCTTGTCGAAGACGATCAACTTCTTCAAAAACTCTATCAAGAGATCCTGCAATCGGCTAAGTTTGAAGTCCATATCGCCGGGACAGTCAAGGATGCCCAGACACAACTGCAGACGTTTTTACCGGATCTAATATTACTTGACATTATGTTGCCTGAAGGTATGAACGGTTTTGATCTTCTTGATCTTGTGAAAAAAAGTCCCACTTTGCAAAAAATTCCGGTTGTTATTTTAACTGCATTAGACAGTGAAAGAAAAACGGCTCTTGAGATGGGTGCCAAAGACTACGTTGTCAAGTCAAGTATTGTTCCCGAAGAGCTTATCAACATCGTGAAAAAAAACTTGACCAAGAAGTGGGGATTTATATAATGGATGGTATGAGCGACCGTCTGGATCATCTAAGACAACAGTACTCCGGCAAAAAAATTCTTGTTGTGGGACTGGGACTTCTGGGAGGAGGAGTCGGTATTGCGGCATTTTTTGCAAAACTGGGCGCAGTTGTGACCGTGACCGATCTCAAAACAGAAAAACAACTGAAAAGTTCCCTTAATGCGTTAAAAAATTATCCCATTACCTTCAAACTCGGTCAACATAGTGAGGCAGATTTTCTTGAAGCAGACCTGATCTTTAAAGCACCGAAAATGAGATGGGATGCACCTGAAATTGTTGCTGCATTGGCACATAGGATACCAGTTGAAATGGAAGTATCCTTTTTTTTAAAAAACTGTCACACGCAAGTAATTGGCGTCACCGGCTCAAGAGGTAAATCGACAACAGCATACATGATTTACGAACTTCTGAAAAAAACTCTCTCCCATTCAGTCTATATGGCCGGAAATGTACCAAATGTTTCGACTATCCAACTTCTTGAAGTAATTCAACCAGGAGATACGGTTGTTCTTGAAATTTCTTCCTGGCAGTTGTCTGCGCTTCATAGGGCAAAAGTGTCACCACCAATTGCTGTTTTTACCTCATTTTATCCGGATCATCTTGATTATTACCACACGATTGATGAATATCTTGAAGATAAAAAGGCTGTCTTTATGTATCAAACAGAAAATGACCATCTGATTCTCAATAAACAAGTTGAGCAGTATTTACAAGGCCAGAAAATACCATCGCATATACTCACGTATAGCGCGGCGGATTTTCCGATGCAGCTTATGTATCTGAAAGGGGAACACAATCGAGAAAATGCGGCGGCCGTGCTGAAGGTGGCCCAGGTTCTAGATATTAATCAGGACCGCGCCGCGGCTAAACTGTCTTTTTTAAAAGGTTTACCTCATAGACAGGAGCGAGTGAGAACAGTCAATAAAGTGACGTTTATTAACGATACCACTTCAACGACGCCGATTGCGACTGTGAAAGCGATAGAAGCATTACCTGAAAAACCGCTTGTTTTAATACTTGGTGGCAATGCCAAAAACTTACCGTTTCCTGAACTCATTATGAAACTCAACAGTGTATCTTACATTGTTCTTCTCAAAGGGAGCTTTACTGATGAGATTTTGCCTGAGCTACAGGAACGATACGCCGGCAAAATCAGTAAAATCTATGTAGAATTAAAGCAAGCGGTGCAGTGCGCGTATCAAAAAGCTAAAGAACTGGGCGAAGCGTATGTGTTATTTTCTCCAGGTGCAACTTCGTTTTCGATGTTCACCAATGAGTTTCATCGCGGTGAAGAGTTCATGCGCATTGTCTCCGAGCTCTAATCTATGAAACGGACACCATTGGTATCTTTAAAGCTGCCAAAAAAAAATATTTATAGAATACTGTATTTTTTACCGATTCTTCTTTCTGTCATAGGCCTTTTTTTTGTCTTTGAGGCATCCTCAGTCAGGGCATTTTCCGAGAATGGAGACAGTTTCAGGTATTTGAAGTTACAAACTATCTGGATCGGATTAGGGATTGCATCAATGATTTTTTTTTCTCTTTTTGATTATAAGAAATTGTATTATATTGCCTTTCCTTTCTTAGGTATTATTCTACTTTTACTGGTTGCTGTACTCATTCCGGGAATTGGCTCTCAAGCCGGTGGAGCGCGCCGGTGGATTGATTTAGGGCTTTTTTCGCTTCAGCCAACTGAGTTTGCCAAAATGGCGACGATTATTTACCTTTCATCGTGGTTTGTACACCGAGAGCGCAAACGGTTTTTTTCATTTTTTACACTTTTGGGATTAATGATGGTTCTTGTAGTACTGCAGCCTGATATGGGGACTGCTTTGATTTTGTTTTGTATGAGTATCATGATTTATTATCTTGCGGGAGTTGAACTTCACTATCTGGTTCTATTTGTCCCCCTGTCGATGGTCGCGTTTGTTGGTTTAGTGAAAGTTTCACCTTATCGGTTCAAAAGAATCTTAGCATTTTTCAATCCTCAGCTTGATCCTCAGGGGATCACGTATCATATCAATCAAATACTTATTTCATTAACAAATGGGGGATTGTTTGGTCAGGGCTTCGGTGCTTCTCGTCAAAAATACCTCTTTCTACCCGAAGCACATACTGACTCAATTTTTGCCATCATCGGTGAAGAAGTCGGTTTCATTGGCAGCCTGTGTCTGATTGCTGCATTTGGAATTCTTGTATATAACATCTATAAAATTGCCTCCGGAACAAGCGATAGATTCGGTTTCTTGCTGGCAGGAGGCATATTTGCTTTATTTAGTTTGCAAATTGTGATTAATTTATGCGGCATGGTAAATCTTTTACCGCTTACTGGCGTTCCTTTACCTTTCATTTCATATGGCGGTTCAAATATGTTGACTTCTTACATGCTTGTGGGAATCGTTATCAACATTGCCCGCCGGAACAAAGTTAAAATGGTTTGATACAATAAGAGGTATGGTACTGAAAGTTGCTTCATGGAACATCTGGCAAAGTAAACACGTTGAAGAAGTTGGTGAAAAATTATTAGAGTTGCAACCGGATATCATTGGTCTTCAGGAAGTGATTGAGTCTAATGGTGTCAATGCCGGCGCTGTCATCGCCAAACGTTTAGGGTATCGTCATTTTTTCTGCAAGTCAGTTGATGCCACAAAAAGAGTACCGCCGATTAACCTTGGTAACTCTATTCTTTCAAAATACGAACTGAGAACCTCTTCCTGCCATTTTTTGAGTACCGCAGCCGAGTATATAAACTCTCCAGAAACAGAGCCCCGCACTGCCCAGATGGTTACTCTCAGTTATGAGGGAAAAGAACTGAACGTGGTAAATCTTCATTTAGGGTTTTCGCCAAATCTAACGTTTACACCGATACAAAAAATCCAGCTTGAAAGATTACTTCCATTATTGGCTAAGTCTCCGTTACTTGTAATGGGAGATTTTAACTCGTTACCTCAAAGCGAAGTTGTTCTGACACTCGAAAAGCATTTAAAAAACACCGATACTGTTAAAATTGCACCGACAAGATTTACTCAACGAGATAATTTTGTACAAAAAGACCGGATAGACTATATTTTCACCAGTCGCGAAATAATTGCCTCAAACTTCTCAATAGAGAAATTGCCTGCTTCAGATCACGCGCTCTTATCAGTCGATATCGAGATTTAAGCCTCTTTTTTTGCTACAATAGAAGCTATGAAACTTCTGGTTACGGGCGGTCACGTGACGCCTGCGATCGCATTTATTGATGAGTTAATCGACCATAATCGTACCAAAGCAAGCAATATTGTTTTTGTCGGGCGTAAGTTTACTTCTGTACGAGAACGTGAACATTCATTTGAGTATCAGGAGATTCATAAACGAGGTATCAGGTTTATTCATCTGCCTGCTGTACGATCTGGCGGGTTTCTTTTTTTTACTATATTGAAAAATATCTTTACTATGCCGCGCAGTCTGGTCCGCGCTTGGCAGATAATATCAAAGGAGAAGCCGTATGCTGTACTGACGTTTGGAGGCTATATCGCGCTGCCCGTAGCGTGCATTGCCTATGTAAGACGAATACCAGTTTATACCCACGAGCAAACATTAGTTCCCGGACTCACCAACCGGATCATTGGCAGATTTGCCTATCGCATTTTTGTGTCATTTCCCCAAACACGAGCTTTCTTCCCGAAAAGCAAAACTATTGTGACAGGTAATCCTATCAGAAAAGATATTTTCAAAGTTGAGACGGCTGCTTTCACGATTAACAAACATGTCCCGGTGATCTATGTTACCGGAGCCTCACTTGGCTCACATAGCCTCAATCTTCATATCGAGAAACTATTACCAGAGCTTCTGGAAAACTACATCATCATTCATCAGACAGGCAGTGTAAGAGAGTATGATGACTACAAGAGATTAGAGTTATTTCGTGATACGTTACCCTCAAGTCTTAAAAAAAATTATTTTTTAAAACCCCACTTTACCTCAGATGAAATTGGTCATGTGTTTAAGTTGGCGGATCTTGTGATCTCAAGATCCGGTGCTAACACCGTCATCGAGTTAATTGCCCTAAAAAAACCGGCAATTTTAGTACCTCTTCCTTGGGCAAAGTACAAAGAGCAGGAGCAGCAGGCGCAGCTTCTTCAAAAAGCAGGCGCAGCCGAAATTTTCCATCAAAACGAGACCAACGACAAACTTCATGATCAAATCACCATGGTGATGCACAATTTACCCGAGTACACATCCAATTTTGACAAATTACAGAACCTCTATAATCCCAATGCGGCCGAAATCATCGCCAAACACATCTTACGGTAAACTCCTTATTGCTGCATGTTTTGTATTAGTAGCAGCCGCCGCGGCATTTGGTGCTATCCAGTATTTTTTTCGCGTAAAAACCGTTCAGCTTGTCCCTGAAAATTCCAACACAATGGTACTGAAGATGCAAGGTCTTGAAGAGCTGCATGATTACAATCTGTTGTTGACGCCAACTGAGACCATCATCTCTTTTTTAAAGATAAGTAACCCTGGAGTAAAAAATATTCAGTTGGCTAAAGTTTTGCCAGATATATTAATCGTGACCGTTTCGTATCAAACGCCGGCTGCGTATATTAAAGGTGATCATGGGTACTTTATCATCAGTTCGGACGCTACTATTTTAGCCACAACTTCTCAAGTGCCCCGAAATTTGACCGAGATCGTTTATTATCAGGTTCTCCATACCTCAACTTATCCCTCAGGAAGTAAGCTTGACTTCAAAGATATGCTTACTTCTCTTATTTTTTTACAATCGTCTCTTGATTTAGGACTGAAAATCACTAAAATTGAAATTAATGGACTTAATATGATAGCATTATATGCAGATAAAGAGAAAATACTCTTTAGTCAAGATAAAAGTTCAGATTTACAGAAGTATCAATTTGAGACGATTATAAAACAGTTTCGGCTGGAGAATAAATCATTCAAGAGTTTAGATGTCAGATTTGATAAGCCGATTGTAATATTTTAACTATATGACCGATCAACTGATTTGTGGAATAGACATAGGGAGCTCGAAGGTGGCGACAGTAGTAGGAATTGAATCTAAGGAAAATAACGAGGTGCGGATCATTGGATTCAACAGCACTCCTTCTCGAGGAGTTAAAAAAGGACTGATTGTTGACATTGACCAGGTGACAGGCTCAGTTGAAGAAAGTGTTGAAAAAGCAGAGCGAATGGCTGGACATAAAATCACCAAGGCCTTCGTTTCAGTCGGCGGACCCCATATTTCCTCGATTAACTCTCATGGAGTTGTTGCTGTTTCCAATCCTCAATCGGAAATTGTCCACGCGGATGTGGCTCGAGTAATCGAAGCGGCGCGTGCTATTTCTCTTTCAAGTACCCGGCAGATTATTGAAGTCTCGCCGCGTGAGTACAGTGTTGATGGCCAGTCAGGTATTCGTAATCCTGTTGGTATGAGCGGTGTTCGCTTGGAAGCTGATACCCATATTATCACCGCCTCATCAACCAACTTAAAAAATATCGAACGCTGTCTGGCTGATCTGGGTATTGTCAACAACGGTTTTATCTTCGCCGGTTTGGCTTCGTCTGAGGCAGTTTTAACTGATACTGAAAAAGACTTGGGCGCTGTTCTTGTTGACATCGGGGGAGGAAAAATTGATTTATGTGTTTTTGTTGAAGGGTCTTTATCGTATTCTGCCTCCATCCCCATTGGCGCCAAACATATCACCAACGATATTGCAGTTGGACTGCGTGTGTCGCTTGAATCTGCTGAAAAAATAAAGCTTTACCTGAGTAAACGATCTCATTTGGCTGATCAGTTTCAGAAGAAAAAAACATATGAACAGATTGATCTAAAGGATCTGCACATCCCTGAATCACTATCAGATGTAACGGCCAAAACTATCATCGAGGGGATTATTGGGCCACGTCTTGAGGAGATTTATACCTATATTGCAGAAGAGATTGAAAAAAGCGGTTTCGAAAAACAGATACCTTCTGGGATTATACTGACTGGTGGTGGCGCACTCACTATCGGTATGGTTGAAGCCGGTCGTAAGTATGTCGGATTACCGATGCGAGTAGGTAAACCAGAGCGAGCTACCGGTCTGGTTGATGAAATCCTTGATCCTCAGTATGCGACTACTATCGGCTTGATTTTTTACGGTAATAACCATATAATAAGAGATCAAGGTAGTTCAAAAGATTTCAATAAAATATTGAAAGACTTTTCGTTCGCTAAACCGTTTACCAAATTGAAAGACCTTATTAAACAATTTATTCCTTAATCAATGTTAGTTAAACCTCGAGCCGGACAAGCAGCCAAAATCAAAGTTATTGGTATTGGCGGCGGAGGCGGCAATGCTATCTCATCAATGATAAACGATGGTGGTATACCGGGAGTCGAGTTTGTCGCGATCAATACCGATGCCCAGGCCCTTCTTCATAATAAAGCCGGAGTCAAAATCCAGATAGGCGATAACCTCACCAAAGGACTCGGCTCAGGCGGAGATCCAGATGTTGGCCGACAGGCGGCTGAAGAATCGCGCGAAAAGCTGAAAGATGAACTTTCAGGAGCAGACATGATTTTTATTACGGCCGGAGAAGGTGGGGGAACTGGTACGGGAGCTTCACCCATTGTTGCTGAGGTGGCCAAAGATACTGGCGCTTTGACTGTGGCTGTGGTTACGAAACCGTTTGAGTTTGAAGGCGTGAAGCGCAAACACGCAGCCGAAGAAGGTACGCTTCACTTGAAAGATAAAGTAGATACCTTAATTGTTGTACCAAATCAGCGTATTTTACAGGTTATTGATAAAAAAACCCCGATTCTTGAAGCGTTCAAACGCATCGACTCGGTTCTTCACCAAGGAGTAAAAGGAATCGCAGAACTGATTACCCTTCCTGGACTGGTTAACGTCGACTTTGCCGATGTCCGTACCATTATGAGTAATGCCGGTACCGCCCTTATGGGAATTGGTGTCGGTTCAGGAGAAAAACGAGCCATGCACGCTATAAAACAGGCGATATCTTCCCCACTTCTTGACACATCAATCGAGGGGGCCAAGGGTATCCTGTTTAATGTTGTGGGAGGCTCAGATTTATCTATGACCGAGATTGATGAGGCAGCGTCAATCATCGCCAAGACAGTTGATCCAGAAGCTGACATCATTTTTGGTGCCGCTATCGACACGAGTTTATCTGATGAGATTAAGATTACAGTCGTTGCGACCAAGTTTGACGAGTCAAAGTTGAATCTTTTTAAATTTAATAAAAAACCCGAGTTCAAACGTGAGGAGCCTGAAGTTGAGCCAATCGAGGAGGAAATTACCGCCTCGACAATTATTGAAGATGAGACTGAAGATCTGGAAGTTAGTCGAGAAGCTGAAGATATATTAAAAAAGTCAGGCGATATTGATATTCCCGCTTTTCTTCGTCAAGATAGAAAAAAACCCTTCAATTAAAATCGCATATTTACCATATGAATGGTTCTGAACGCATAAGTCGAAGAAGTTTAACCAGACAGCCGGTTCCGCGGCTAATTGACAGTGAAGACGGCAGTCTAATCAGTGAGGAAATAGAGCTTCTTAGAGATTATAAAGCTGATATATCCTTGTTTCCCACCCTAAACAATGCTGAAACAAAAGAACTTTCATTTATTGTCAGAGATCCGAATAATGTCGGTCAACCGCAACAGGCAGAAGCTATTAAAGCAATAGTTGAGGGTAACCTTAATCTTGTATTAACTCCGGCCTATTTACTGGCAAATTCAAAATTTCCTTTGATGGATGCTATTCAAGAAGGCAACATCGGGTTACTTCAGGCGGCCAAATCATTTGATCCGTCTTACAAAAATCCAAATATTCAGTATGAAAACTATAATACGTTTGCCTCATACGCAATTCCGTGCATATGGAATGAAATTTGTCGGGCAATGGAAAAGCCAATTAATACTGTTGGTACTATTCATAGCGTTTATTCACGCTATCAATATACATACAGTAAAGCTAAACGATTGTTAGCACTTGATCTTGAGAGAGACCCTTTAACCTCAGAAATAATTGATACTATGGATAAGTGGCAGGTGAAAGTAGAAAGTCTGGATAAAGCTCGTGAGCTGTCTGGCGATGAAGTAGGTTTATATCATGATGTAATTGAAGATCCATTAAGTATTAATCCTTTGAAAATAGTGGAAGAGCTTGAACTATGCCGACTTCTCTATCAGCCAAAAAAAGTTATTTCTTATCTTGAGCGATCAGGAGTTATTTTCGAAAATCCGTCTGAAGTTGAACAGCAAGTTACGAAAATGGCGCTAAAACTGTCTTATTCAACAAATACGTTCACACCTCAGATGAAACGAGCACTTTCGAAAGTTAATCCAAGACATCAGGAAATTGTAAAACTAAGATATGGACAAAATTTGTCTTACATTAAAATCGGTGAGAGAATGGGTCACATAAAAAAACAAGCTGTCAATCAGACGATAGCAACTGTTGTCCGAAGAGTTGCTGCTGAAATATTTTTATCTTCTTCAGCCGAAAAAACTGCTTCTTCAAAATTGAATAATCCCGTTTCTGATGATACAATTTGATCTATGTTTACTCCTCTTGAACCACAACCGAACTTTCCACTTCTTGAGGAGGAAATGCTTACATTTTGGCAGGAAAACGCAATTTTTGAAAAGTCTTTGAATAAGCGCCAGAACGCTAAAAAATGGAACTTTGTTGATGGCCCGCCTTTTATTACTGGATTACCCCATTATGGGACTCTTCTCTCAAGCATCCCGAAAGATATATTCCCGAGGTTTTGGACGATGAAAGGTTACTATGTTCGTAGAGTATGGGGCTGGGATGTTCACGGTTTACCAGCTGAAAATAAAGTTGAGGCTCTTCTTGGAGTTAAACGAAAAAAAGACATCGAGGAGAAAATCGGTGTTAAAAAGTTTATTGAAGAATGTAAAAAATATGTCTCTCAAGTTTCTGGCGAATGGGAATGGTATGTGAATCACATTGCCCGTTGGGTTGACTTCAAAAATGCGTATAAAACCAACGATCTGACGTATATGGAGTCAGTCATGTGGGTTTTTAAACAGATGTATGAAAAAAGTTTAATTTACAAAGGTCTAAGAATTTCTTTGTACTGCCCACATTGTTCTACACCGATCTCAAACTTTGAAGTGGCCATGGATTCTGACAACTATAAAACAATAGAGGAGTCTGCCACAACTTACAAGTATAAAGTGAAAGGGCAAAAAAATACTTTTCTTTTGGCTTGGTCAACGACTCCCTGGAACAAAATTGCAACCCCGGCTTTGGCAGTCAATCCAAAGTTGACGTATGTGAAAGTGCAGGAGGGCGATGAGAAATATATTCTTGCAAAAAGTACTTTAAAAATTCTGACATCAAAAAAACCAGCAATATTAGAAACATTTAAGGGAGCGAAACTTTTAGGCTTGGAGTTTGAACCACACTATGATTTTTATTCGATTGACCCGGGGAAAAAAGCCTTTATTGTTATCGGTGGAGATTTTGTTACAGCCGATGAGGGAACAGGTATCGTCACCATTGCCGCGTATGGCGAAGAAGATTTGGCAGTCATGAAAAAAGAAAACATTCAGATTGTCCTTCACGTTGACGATGAAGGTATGATTTTGCCACACGTACCGCAGTTTGGCGGACTGTATTATCTGAAAGCGAATAAAGCAGTCAATGAAGACCTTGAAAAACGAGGCTTAATCTATAAAGACGAAAAGCATACTCATAGTGTGCCGACTTGCTGGAGATGTCATACTCGACTCTACTATGCGCCGCAGGATGCTTGGTACGTTAACATCCAGTCGTTAAAAAATGAACTGAAAAAGACCAATGAACAGGTTAACTGGTTTCCTGCTCACTTTAAATATGGCCGTTTTTTAAAAAGTTTGGAAGCGGCGCCTGATTGGTGTATTTCACGAAGCCGTTACTGGGGATCGCCCGTACCGGTCTGGGAATGCGAGTGTGGCGAACGATTTGTCCCTGGCTCGATTGCCGATCTGGAAAAAGCGTCGGGCCAGAAAGTAACGGATTTGCATAAACCCGACATTGATGAAGTACAGGTGACTTGTAAAAACTGCGGTAAAAAGGTTAAACGAGTATCTGAAGTACTCGATAGCTGGATCGAGGCAGGCTCGGCACCGTACGCTGAGCGATATTATCCATTTGCACATGACGCAAAACTTGAGGAGTTTTTTCCGCCTGATTTCATTGTTGAATATACAGGTCAGATAAGAGCCTGGTTTTACGTATTGCATGTTTTGGCAGGTGCGATTTTTAGCTCAAATGCCTTTAAAAATGTTGTTGTAACAGGTGTTATCCTCGGGAGCGACGGACGGAAGATGAGCAAAAACTACGGCAACTATCCCGATCCGAAGATGATGCTTGAGAAGTATGGTGGTGACGCGCTCCGGCTTTATTTAATGGGCAGCCCGGTCATGAAGGGAGAAGACATCTTAATTTCGGAGGAAGAATATCGTAATCAGCTAAAAACTCTTCTTATTCCGCTTTGGAACGTCTATAAGTTTTTTACGACGTATGCCAACGCAGATTCGTGGAAAATTGCAAATCAAGTCGACAGTACAAATGTGCTTGATGTCTGGATGATTTCCAAAATTAATTCTTTAGTCAAAGATGTAACAAGTGAACTTGAGAAGTATGACACGGTTGATGTAGTGACCCAGCTAACTGGGTTTATTGATGATATGTCAAAATGGTATATCCGAAGAAGTCGACAGCGGGTTGGACCACAGGCTGAAAGTGAAACTGATAAAAACATGTTTTATAGCACAACGTTTCAGGTGCTGAAAACGTATCTGGCACTTCTTGCTCCGATTGCCCCCTTTATCAGCGATTATCTATATAAAAACTTAACGGAAGAAGAATCGGTTCATCTGACTTCATGGCCAAAAATCAGTGAAAAACTAATCGACTCTAAATTAGAGGTAATGATGCAGAAAGCGCGTAAAGCAGTTGAAGAAGGTCACGCTCAGCGAAAAGAAGAAAAAGTGAAAGTGCGCGTACCGCTTAGAACTTTAAATTGGAAATCAGAACAAACCTATGACTTGATTAATTCTCAGATCTGGACAATTGTTCTTGATGAACTTAATGCGAAAAATATTGTTATAAACGACTTCCGTTACCCAAAAAATGAGGTGAGAGTTACTGATGAGCAGTTACAGCATGAAGGTGAGTTAAGAGATCTGGTACGTCAGATTCAAGAAGAGCGAAAAAAACTTGGCTATACGATTGAGCAGAAAATTTCTCTCACAGTTCCTGCGAAATTTTCTCCGGACATTGACTTTATAAAAAAAAGAGTACTAGCTTCAAAGGTCGCGCTTGGTAACAATCTAATCATCAAGTAAATACACTATAATTGAGATAGCATGTTTGCTATTTATTTATCATCATTTCTTCTGTTTATTTTTGGCACTTTTACCCTCCTTGGTATAAAATCCAACCTCTTAGTCTCTCAGATTATTTTTTTTATCATCAGCATCGGTGTCTTTTTCGCAGTTAGGAAACTTGGTAATCACTTTTTCAGATTCAACTCGAACTTTCTGTACTGGGTATTTGTGGGACTTCTCGTTTTAACGTACATTATTGGAGTCGAAGCTAAAGGTTCGCGAAGATGGATTGATCTTTATTTTTTTAACTTTCAGGTATCCGAGTTTTTTAAAATTTTCTTTATACTGAGACTGGCTGATTTTTTTTCAATAAACAGGTTATATGCTCAGCAGTTAAAAGCTTTTGTACGCAGTCTTCTATTGGCCGCGATTCCAATTCTCATCATTTTTAAACAGCCTGATTTGGCCACCGCCTTAACATTCATTTTCATATATGTGGTTTTGGTCTTTTTTTCAAAGATTCCAAAAGTTTATCTTATAAACTTTGCCGTGCTCGTATTTTTTATTTTGCCGTTACTTTTTTTGACTTTAAAAGATTACCAGAAGGCACGTATCGTTGGCTTCATGAACCCGCATGTCGACCAGCGGGGAGCTTCCTACAATATGAACCAGGCAATAATTGCCGTTGGGTCTGGGCAGTTTTTTGGCAAAGGACTCGGAGCAGGCACCCAATCAGGGCTACACTTTTTACCCGAAAATCACACGGACTTTGCTTTCTCATCGCTGGTTGAACAATTTGGGTTTGTCGCAGGAGCGGTGGTTATCCTCCTCTATGGCATAATTGCCCATAACTTAATCAAAAAAATAGTGACATATTTTTATGAAAGGAATGAGGAAGGAAGATATAAGTTCCTTTTTACCTTGGGGTTTTTCGCCTACTTTATTTTTCAGGTGCTTGTCAATGTTGGGATGAACGTGGGGCTGTTGCCGATTGCAGGTATTACCCTGCCTTTAATCTCTTACGGAGGGTCATCTTTAGTTACCTGGATGATCGGGTTAGCACTCCTCCCTTGATTATTCCTCATTTTCAGGTATAATTTCTTAATGGCAAAGTTAGCGGTCGTCAAATCTGGTGGTAAACAGTATCTCGTCGGCGAAAATGACGAGATTATTGTCGATTTACTCGAGGGGAAACAACATGACAAAGTTGAGCTTGAGACTCTTGCTATTTTCGATGGCGAATCAGCTCAACTGGGTGCACCAGCCTTAAAAGAAGCTATTTCAGCAACCATAGTTGATCACATAAAAGGCGATAAGCTAAGAGTTGCCAAGTTCAAGTCTAAAGTCCGCTATCGTAAAGTGCGTGGTTTTCGACCTCAACTCAGTCGACTAAAAATCTCTAAAATCTAATATATGGCACATACAAAAGCCCAACGGGCTGTCCGTGGTAATCGCGATTCTCGATCCAAGCGTCTCGGCGTCAAGATTTTTGGTGATCAGGCTGTCACAGCAGGTAACGTTATCATCAGACAAAAAGGAACTAAAGTGCGAGCTGGTGACGGTGTTCATCTCTCAAAAGACTTTACTCTCATTGCTCTTCGGGAGGGGACGGTCAAGTTCTTCACCCGCCGCGGTAATAAGTACGTTTCAGTCGTCTAATTTTGCTCTTTGCTATAATTAGTGCATGAATACCGAGGTAGAAGAACTGATAACTTCCTTTGAGAATGAGCAAGATTTTTTTAAAAAAGCAGCTATCCTTAAAAAGTTAAAAGAGAAACATAAGGTCACAACCAAAGAACTCTCAAGACGTTTAGGTCTGAAAGCTTCCTACGTTTGTCACATCGTTCGTTTAAACCGCTTGCCGGATATGGTTATTGACGGGTATTATTCTCAACTGATTTCAATAAGCCATCTTTTCATTATCGCCCGACTTAAAGACCAGGAACAAATGATAAAAGCTTACGAGAAAGTGCTTGAAAAAAGCTTAACATCAGCCCGTACCGATGAGCTAATTCGAGAGATGCTTTACGGGATAAAAGAAAATGGCAAACATGTTCCGCCAGAATTTTTACAGGAATTTAAAAGAAAACTTGTCGAAGACAAGCAAAACATTGATGTAAAAATTACCCAGAGTCGCGTGAAAGCCAAAATCATCATCGAAACCTGGGGCAATCTTGAAGAAACCTCATCAGTAATCAAATACTTAAGCGGCAAAATTAAGTCCAGATGAAAACTGCGTACCGGTTTAATGCTTGAAGATTCATGGGAAATGGATTTATTAAAGAACCGATTTTGTCAGTCGGAAAGTATCGATAGAACACTTGTCCAATAATTGTTTGTATCGGGACAAATCCAAACTCTCTTGAGTCTGATGACCTATCCCGGTTATCCCCTAAAACAAATATCTCGCCACTTGGTACGGTTACAACCTGATTATCCTGAATAAACCCGCCCAGCCAAACTCCTGTTCGACTATTGGTATATGGCTCGGTTAACTCGATATCATTTAGAAAGACACTTCCTCCTGTGACTCGTATTTTGTCGCCGGGAAGTCCAATGACCCGTTTAATATACTCAATATCGGGGTTTCTCGGGGCTTTGAAAACAATGATGTCACCGCGGTGAATGGGACGAAGCCTGTAGGTAATTTTACTCGTAAAAATATAGTCGCCGGTATCAAATGTCGGTACCATGGACTCACCTTTGACCTGATTTGGCTGGACGATAAAAAGATAGGTAATAATAAAAAGTGATCCTATGAAGACCACTGTTTCGAGAATATCCATGACAAACTCGACTACTCCTTTAACGATATTCATACGAATAATTCTAGCGGAGATAATCGGAAATAACAAGGAAATAGTATAATATAGTTGTCCAATAGCCCGAGCGCGCGTAGCTCAGCTGGCTAGAGCGTTGCATTCACATTGCAAAGGTCCCTGGTTCAAGTCCAGGCGCGCGCACTCAGTATTATTAATTTTAATAAATACTATGCCGAGCAAGTATGAGTTTG
>CAZAEE010000002.1:0-174235 GCA_964484325.1 uncultured Gammaproteobacteria bacterium | reverse complement strand
AGAATAGAGGTCTCCAAAACCTTTGATGGGGGTTCGATTCCCTCTGCCCCTGCCACATTATTTCTGGGAAGATTCTCTCCAGGAGAATACACTTGAGGCATTCACGTTAAACGCGTATCCAATATATTGATTTTCACGACGCGCCGAGAAGACGAAATGGGTCTTTAGTAGAGAATAAGCCGTAATAAGTTGTGCCATGTTTGGCTCTTCTGGCAGAACTAAACTACGTTCAGTGCCGCCGAGAGGTCCCATGCGTGAGGATAAAGTGATATTTACGATTGGAATGTTTCTATCATGGGAGGGAGGCGGATTATTGTTGTATTCCTCCATGTACTCTGAGAAGCCTTTGTATTTGTTAAATGGGAATTCAGGACGCATACAGGTCATTATACCTTAAGAGGAGTTGTTTGATATTATTAATGAATGAAAGTGACTTTTCTAGGTACAAACGGATGGTATTCGAGTCCGACGGGAGATACTCCTTGTATTCTTATCGATGCTAAAGATCAGTATGTTGTTCTTGATGCTGGGAATGGCATTTATAAGCTGGATAAATATATTTCAGAGGATAAACCTATCAGCATGTTTATTTCCCATTTTCACATTGATCATGTTTCGGGTCTTCACACATTGATGAAGTTTGATTTCAAGCAAGGTATTGATATCTATATCGGAAAAAATAGACAAAAAGACTTTGAAACGCTTGTCAATCCGCCATATACCGTCGGTTATCAACCAAAGCCGGAGAATATTTTTAATCTGAAAACTCAGATACGCCTGCACGAAATGTCTGGTAGTAAGGAACTGCTCCCGTTCGAAGCGGCCTCCTTGGAGCAACATCATGCCTATGTCGACCACGGATTTCAGATTGAGCTTGAAGGTAAAAAGATCGCCTATACTGGCGATTGTGGTTTCACCGATGCCTCACGTAAGCTCGCCCAAGGCGCAGATCTTCTGATTTGTGAGTGCAGTAATAAAAAAACTGCCGAACCTGATATCTGGGGGCATTTTGATCCGGTACAGGCTGGAACGCTGGCCAAAGAGGAAGGTGTAAAACAACTTATTCTTACCCACTTCGGAGCTCACATTTATACATCAAAGGAAGACCGCTTGTGGGCGGAAAACGAGGCTAAAAAGATCTTTCCTCAAGCTTTGGCCGCTACCGACGAGCTCATTTTTGAGCTTTAACCTGTGAAAGTAATATTTGATATTATCAAAGATATTTTCGTAAGAATATAGTATAATTCAAATATTAAGGAGAATTTTTTAACTTCGTTATTAAAAACATCAAAGTTCTAAAAATACTTCATCAAATTAACAACTTCGAAAGGAGGTGTTACGAATGGACAAAAACAAATTATTTATAGGAAGCTTACCATGGTCAGTTACTTCTGACTCATTAAGAGAATTATTTGCTCAATACGGTGAAATAACAGACGCTGTTGTGATCTCAGATCGCGAAACAGGCAGGTCAAAAGGATTTGGCTTTGTGACGTTTGCCAACGAGGAATCAGCTCAGAAAGCGCTCGAAATGGACGGTAAAACAGTCGAAGAAAGAGCTATTGTTGTCAATGTTGCCAAACCTCGAGAAAATCGAACAGGCGGCGGCGGATATAGAAAAGACAATAATTTTCGACGCGACAAAAGAAATTATTAACAATAAGCTAAACTATGAACAATTCATATAAAAATCTCTGCATTCGGTGCGGGTCTGAACGTGTGGTTTTAAAGATCTGGAAAGAGCAGATGGGCACCTCAACTGTAGTGACGAAAGAAATGATTTGCCCCAACAATGATTGTCAAAAGAAAGTTAATGCTGACAACAAAAAGCAGCAAGATCGGTACGCTAATTTAAAGCTAAAAAGTGCCCAGAGACTGCTCTCTCGAAGAGCGGCAATGGACGCTGAGCGAGTCGCAAAGCACTTGACAAAACCTTCATATAAGGCTTAAGATATGGCAAATGGCCGATCTAACTAGTACAAAAGGCACGAACTATTATCCGAGTATCAAAATTAGACAAATTCAATCACCCAATCGTCTATATGCTTTTCCAGTGCTTGGAATAGTTATGAAGTCAATCATGCTTATTCCGGTGGTGATCGTTGCCTTCTTTTTGGGAATTGTTTCCTGGATAATGACAGGATTTATCAATCCATTTTATATCTTATCCACCGGGAATTATTGGGATACAGCTTATTCAATCAACCGGAAAATGCTTCGCTACTCTCTTAAAATCTGGTATTTTGTCATTGGGTTGACTGATACGTATCCGGGATTTGATTTTGATATTCATGATTCATTTAGTTTCGAGATAGCCAAGCCCAAAAAACCAAATAAATTGTTTGCGATTCCTCTTTTAGGATTGGCCATACGGTTAGTACTCATTATTCCCTATGCCATATATACCAATATTCTCGGTAACGGGGCAACATTTGGTACATTAATTTCGTCTTTTCCGGTTTTTTTTGCTGGAACTTATCCTGAAAGCACTTTCGAGTTTAACCGGGATACATCTCGAGTCAATATGGCAAGCTATGCGTATATGCTTGGCCTCTCAGATGAGTACCCGAGTTTTTATATATCAATGAAACATAAATTGATAAAAATCATCTTAATTGTTATCGGCTTACTCATGTTTCTTAACCACCTTGGCAATAATCCTCAGAAACCTCACCGGCCGTACAATAATCAATACTCACTGGGTGGTAAGGTATAATTGCTCCAATGGTCGAGCGATTAGGTACTGTCGAGAATCAAGAAGAGGAAGCTTTAGAAAAGAAGTTGTCCCTTTTATATCGGGAAAGTATTGTCTATTTTGACTCAGCTTTGGAAAGTGCGTATCGAGCAGGTCACCATCCGGAAGAGATTGCCAAATGCGGATTTGAGTATGACGATGGGTATTATCTTACCCTAAAGTACGAGAAAGAAACTCCTCATTGGTTTCACCTCTTTAATATAAAAACGCAGAATGAGCATCATATTATTGACATAGTTATTCCGGTAGACACCGAAGAACAGAACCGGGCATTTGGTAATATCGATAAAACGATCAAACTTTCAATTAGTAAGGAAGATAGCCCCGATCACCATATACAAAGCAAAATTACCCATCACTCTATCTGGTGGCACTTCGCTCCTTTTCGAAAATACCTTACAAATACAAGAACTACCTCCACTCATAAATTCCAGAAAACTATCGAGTATCTTCAAAACCATTTAGGAGTTTATACCGATAAAATGTATATATATAAACATAATCCTCAATATCGTGAATCTGACGAAAAAAAACATAAGTATTTACGCACAGCGATTGATTTTCCAAGAGAGCTTGTGGACGAGAAGCGTCAATATTACGCTCAGTTTCTTGATAAAAATTAGATAGTATAATTTTCCTATGGTGAATAAAAAATTGCTTCTGTTTGACTTTGATGGGACTATTGCCGATACGATCGAGCCAATTGTCCATATCGTTAACGAACACGCTCAGGAATACGGTATTAAAGAAATTGACAGTAAAGACCTGAAACGTCTCCGAGGTAAAACTCCTCAAGAGCTTATTTTTGAGTTTAAAGTGCCTCTTTATAAAGTGCCATTTTTTGTTGGTAAAGTCCGCTCTGAGTTAAGTAAGCGCATGGATTTGGTAGCGATTCAGCCTAAAATGGTTGAGGTACTGCAAAGTCTTAAAAAATCTGGTTATACTTTGGATGTGATGACATCAAACTCTAAAGAGAATGTCATGAAGTTTTTTGAGCAGAAAAGATTAACCATGTTTGACTTTATCTATTCAAATAAAAACATCTTCGGCAAAACAGCGACATTAAATCACATTCTCCATCAAAAAAATATCAAGTCCTCTGGCGTTATCTATATCGGTGATGAAGTTAGAGATATTCAAGCCTGTCAGAAACTTGATATACCAATTATCGCTGTCTCATGGGGGTTTAATACTAAAGAGGTCCTTGAAAGACATCGTCCAACTGCCATAGTTACAACTCCTGCGGAGCTTTTGACAACAATCAATCAGTTAGCTTAACTTGCTGGACGGTTTGTATTTGGTCAAAATGTTTCATAAATAAAGCGGTCAGTTTTTCATATTGTTGGTCTACGTGCGTAAAACAATATTCACGCTTACCTTGGCGGGAAAGTTTTTTCTCGATTTCCGGATGTCTTTGAAGATAGTTCGCCAGCTTTTTGGCAGTTATTGTTCCTTCGGTAATGATAGATAACCCGGATATTTCTTGAATAGAATCTGATATAAGTTCATAATGAGTGCATCCAAGAAGCAAACTCTTGACTCCTTTTTGCTTGAGCTCAGCAGTATAGTCACGAACAACCCGTCGGATTTCTTCATCTGATACATGTCCCTCTTCAATAAGCGGTACGAGAGCTGGACAGGCTTGTTGAGGAAGCGGTCTTTTTTGACCGAGCTTTTCAAGTTCATAGATGAAGCTGCTTGATCGAACAGTCGCTTCAGTGGCCAGTACTCCAACTGGCTGTTGAGATGATTCAAGGATCGCTTCTGCCGCCGGTCTAATAACGCCCAAAACCTTGAGAGGTGTTGCATAGGTAGGTAAAAACTCTTGTTGAATTCGCCTAAGGACAGTCGAGGCAGTGTTGCAAGCAAGAATAATCAAATGGCAATTTTTTTCTTTTGCTAAATAATTGATTGACTGACAAGTTAGATCATAGATAAGGCCTGCGGATTTTTCGCCATAAGGAACGTTTTTATTGTCTCCAAGATAGACGTAATTATATTCTGGAAGAAGCTTGATGATGTTTCTCAGGATTGAAAGTCCGCCTAGACCTGAGTCAAAAATACCGATGTTCATAGGAAATTAAAAAAGAAGCGCTGACAGATAAGCAGTACTTTTTAATAATTATATCAAATCAGAGTACAAAGGCCAAAAAGATAAGAAGTAGTGGCAGTCCGATAGCCACAAATGGCACCGGGTTTCCTGATTCTGGGATAGTCGGAGAGAGATCCGGGGTAGTAGCGCTTGTTGGGGAAGTGACATTGTTAGCCAAGATAATCTCAGTCGGTGTTGGAGTGGCAATACCCGAGTTTGTCGGTGATACCGTCGGTGTTACGGTGGGGGATGGAGTAGCAGTTGGATTGACCAGCGGAGCACTGCTTGCCGGTGTTGGAGTAGGTATGTCTGTTGCCGTTGGGACAGGTGTTAGGATAGGCGTGGTTATCAATGACGCTTCTGAAGTAGTGGCTGTTTCAGGATTGAGAGAAGCCGATGAAGAAGCTGGTGCACCCGTTGGTGTTTCACAGGAGCGACCCCAGTTGTAAAATGCAGTACCTGCTTTATCACCTTGGGTTTCTGAGGAGTTGTATGGTAGAAATGTGGATGCGACTTTGTATAAACCGCAGCGTTGGTTCATGAAGATACCACCAATTATTTCAATTTGTTTATCGTTCCACTTTAAGACTGCGTGTTGATTGTCCACGCCTACCTGTCGAGTACATGTTTCGATACTCGGATCACCAACATCAGGACAGTAATACAGAGTTACTTTCACTTTAATATCGACTGGAGTCGGTGTCGGAAAAACCGGCTGAGTGCTGTAATAGCCAAACGTACCTCCAGCAACGAGCTGATCTCCTCGTACTTCTCCTACTGTAGTTTGTAAATGGACATTGTTGTTAATGTTAGTTACCGGAGCAGCTTTTTCCTGAAGTGATTTAGGTTGCTGATTACTAACGAAAAAAGAGACCCCAAGAACTGTTATGACAGTCAATCCAGCCAGAGCTCCGCCGATAAGTTTTTTACTTGGACCGTGTTTCATACTTCCTTGATGAGGGTGCAGTGTCGCGACCTGAGGGTTAGGCGGGAAGTGGGCTGACGCTTCTTTTGGACCTGGTACAGGTGGTATAGCAGCTGGTGTCAAAGGCGTCTTCTTTTTTCGCGTTGAAGCAAAGTAGGCGATAGCAATAAGAATAGCCAAAACAACAAGTCCACCAATAGCAATGATTGGAACATACGTAGAAAAATCCATAACAATTACTACAGAATACGAAAAACTACTACCTTCTGTCAAGAGAAGATCATTACGAACGGTTTATTTAGTTGTAGGCTTGGGGATGAGAGGTGGAATCAGAAGACAAGTTGCCTGCAGTATTGTCAGATTTTGATTGTAGTTGATCCAGAATTGAGTTTAAGCCCGGTACGTTTTGAGACGCATTCACAGGCGGTTCAGCTACTTGAGATGGAGTGGGAGCTGATGGAGGAGGTGAGGCTGGCTCAGGCTGTTGCGGCATAGTTGGTGGTTCGGTGGGTGTTTGTGGCTGTTGCGGTTGAGTTGGTTCAGGCATTGTTGTTGAGCTCATAGTACTAACTGGTTGTTCAGGTTGAGTTGGCTCTTGCATTGGAGGCATGACTGGTGCTTCAGGAGCTTGTACTGGTGGGGAGGAGGGAGTTGGTTCAGGCATAGCTGGTGGAGTCACAGGCGGTTCAGGTATTGTAGGAGTGGGTGTTGGTGGGTTAGTATCAGTTGGAGCGACCCACGGATCTTGGGCTGCCGGAGCGGAAGCACTGACAACAGGAGCGTTCATAACAGGCATTGCCATAGCTGATGCTTCTGGAAGCTCTCTATCAAACTCTTCTTTAGTAAAACCTTTTAAAACGACTGCTTGACCATTATCTTTTTCGATTTTTGTTACGGGAGTTCCAGCAAAGTTATTTGACGCCGCCAACATCTCTGTCAGGTACTCGCGATTTGTCTCCAGATTTTTTTCGATATAAGGTAATCCGCGTGAAGTAAGATACTCTTTCTCCTGCTTGGAGAACTGACAATCCGTGACTGTGTATAGCGTAATTTTCATGTATAGTTCACATTATGAAGTAAAAATTTTCGGCTGTCAAGGTCAAGATGTATAATAACCCTATGAGAAAAATGATTTTCATTGTTCTTATAATCTTTTTAGCTTTGTGGTTTGTTGGAAAGTATCGCTCTGACAGAGTATCAAAAACTTTAACTGCACCAAAGGCTCAATCAAATGATTCTTCGCCTCAAACAACCAATAATACCAAGTCAATTTTTATACCTTATTGGGATATTCCAGAAGACAGCTCAAATCTTGATTATGCACGACTATTTTACTTCGGTATTACCGCCGATATGAAAGGTATCATAAAAAATGATGATGGGTACGAAGGTTTAGCCTCATTTGATGAAGTTGCCGCAGGGCACGAATCATATCTGACACTCAGGCTACTTAATTCGGACACAAACATAGCTATCCTCAAAAATAAGGTGGCGCAAGACCGAATAATTAGTGAGACCATCGAAGCTGCTCGTAGCAATCATTTTAAAGGAGTTGTACTAGATTTTGAACTAGCAGCGTTGCCGTTTTCTGATATACAGAGTCAGATCAATGTGTTAGTCAACAATTTTTATACGCAAATGAAAGCCAATAACTTGACGTTTGATGTTGCAGTTTATGGAGACACTTTTTATCGGAAAAGACCATTTGATATTAAGCATATAGCTGAAATCAGTGATGAAATTCTGGTGATGGCTTATGATTTTCATAAAGCTTACGGCGAGCCAGGCCCAAACTTTCCACTGGGAGGCAAGAAAACGTATGGATATGACTTTAAACAGATGGTCGATGACTATATTACTTTAGTGCCTCCTAATAAAATCACGATTGTCTTTGGTATGTATGGATATGATTGGACCGTTGATGATCGGAAGCGACCGTTGAAGCAGGCGAAAGCAATTCCCATGGCTCAGATAAAAGATCAGTTTATTGACTCCTGTGAGTGGACAAACTGCCTTGTACAACCAGATGCAATATCAGGAGAAACTGAGATTGACTACGTGGACTCGACAGCTTCAGAATTTGCGGTAAATCACATCATTTGGTATGAAGATGATCGCTCTGTTAGCCTGAAAAAAGTCTATCTTAACAAAAAAGGTATCGGTAAAGTAGCTTACTGGACTTATGGTTATTTTTAAAAATCTTCACATTTTCTCATAAAAAAGAGTATAATTTGACACCCAAAAGTCAAAACCTATGAGCAACCTCATTTTCAAAAAATTAAAGGAAAGTTACAGTCTTGATAAAGCTTTGATCCCGATTCTTGAAAATCATATCCGTCGTGGTGAACAGTTTGCTCAAGTCCACCGATGTATTCAAAAAATATTGAAAGAAACCCGTCAAAAAGCGGTGCGCACAGAGGAGTATCTTAAACTTCTCAAGAGTTCTTTGTAGTTTCTTCATTTATGTTGTAATGACAATCTAATCTTTTAAAAAATCATTACATAATTCTTACTAATTTCTTGTGGTACTTTCATCCGACCCAAGTAATATTATTTTACGTTATTATTTACTAAAAAATATGAAAAAGACGAACCCCATGTTAGAACGAATACAAGAGGTGTATCGGGTAGATAAAGTATTTATACGTATTCTTGAGAGTCAGGCAAGACATAGTGATGATCTTATGTTCGTGAACTCGTGTCTGCAAAACCTGCTTCAGGAGACAAAAAAACAGGCAGTGTCTGCCAAACAGTACATTGATCATCTTCAAGAATCAGTCGATATTAGGTCGACTAGAAATGATCTTAGTATTATGTAAGAGAATTTGCAGTTTTCTTGGCAGGGGGGGCTTTGCCAATAGCACCCATTTCTTTCAGCTTCCACATAAACAAAGCACCTTTTTTTCGTGCTTTGGAGTCAATGACGAAACGAAGCGCTTCCTCAAGTACAGGTCGGGGAGTGTTTTTGGCAAGTTTAATGTAAAGACTTTTATGTGAACTATCTTCCAGCTTTTGCGCCAGATGGACGCCAAACGACTGAAACTCTCGTGAAATATATTTATCTTCAAACGGGTCGAATTTTTTTAAAATATCTTTGACTGATTGCATCGATTTATTTTACTCTAGCCGAATAAACTTTCAATAGACTATATGATACATTTATCGTTTATTGGCTATATGTTGATACACTGCTTCGTAGCCGTCAACCATTCGTTCGACGGTGAAATGATCCTCAACTCTTTTACGCGCAGCCCGACGCATTGTTCGATACTCTTCATCAGAAAGAGAATATATTTTTTCAACAGCCTCGCTTAGTCCTTCGACGCCTGTTTTTTTCACGATCCAGTCACCTCGTTTAAATTCGTCAGATTGATTGACGAGAAATCCAGTTTGACCATCAACAATAATTTCAGGAGCAGATCCACGTGCAAAGGTAACAACAGGCGTACCACAGGCCATTGCTTCGATAAACATAAGGCCAAATGGCTCTTCCCATTTAATTGGTACCAAAAGCAAGCGTGCATTTTGCAGATGTGTCACTCTTTGGTCTGGCCCAAACTCTTCAAGGAACTTGACGATTTCACCGTCAACTAATGGCTTAAAGCGTTCGTAGTAAGGTCGATCGACCAAATCAATTTTTGCGGCCACATGTAGTGGTTTGGAAGTAAGTACCGCTGTTTTGGCAGCTTCAAGAGCGCCTTTTTCATCACTCAGTCTGGCCAGATAGGCCATATACTCATGTTTATTTAGATCTGGATTTTCAAAGTATGGAAAAAGCCCGATATTTATACCGTTATAAACAGTGGCCAGAAAATTAAGATCGGGGAAGTCGCGACGCTGGTTATTGGAGATTGATACATAAGGGTATTCTTTATATTTTCTGAAGATGATGTTTTGATAGCGATAACTTAAGGGTCCATGATGAGTAGTTAGAATCGGAGTTTTAATCTGGTGACCAAAGAGAAGGAGCCGCCAGGAGGCGTGGTTGTGGATAAGATCATAGTCTTTTGTATTTAGTATCTCTACAGTTTCTGAATAAGTGAGCAGTTTGGTAGTTTCTCTCAGTTTTGGATCATCTCCGACAGTTGGAAGAGTACGAATGCTTCGGTCGACAATGGGTACGAGTTTGTATTGTGATTGGTTATTCGAATCACCAGCGGCATACAGATCGACTTGATGACCTTTTTTACTGATACCATCGGCGACGTTGTAAACAATCCACTCGGTGCCACCGTATTTTTTAGGAGGCACTGATTCTTCAATCGGCGCAACTATGGCGATTTTCATATCAATTTTTTATATAACGAGATAAACTTCTCCACAATTTTTTCCCAGGAATAGTGTTCTTTGATGGTGAAAGCAGCATTCTCGGAGATTTTTTTTCTTAATTTCGCATCATTGAGAAGTTTATATATTGTTTCAGAAAGTGCTTTCCGATCATGCGTATCAACAATAAAACCGTTTAAGCCATCGATGATTACTTCTTTGGCTCCGGCTACCGAAGAGACAATTGGGGCTGTACCACAGGCCATCGCTTCAAGAGCCGTTAAGCCAAATGGTTCATAGCGACCCGCGAGAATAAAGATGTCTGAATTTCTGTAATAAAGAGGCATTTCTTGATCATGATCTTTGATTCCTTCAAAAGTGACTCGTTCAGTGAGTCGATCTTTTTTAACGAGCTCGAGAAGCTGCTTCTCAGTCGCTTCTTCTTCATTGGAGCCGACTTCATCAAACGCTCCACCAACCATATAGTAATGAAAGTCGATCCGATTTTTGATAAGAGTTAACGCATCAATTACTCGATCAAGACCCTTGGCAGGGACGAGCCGGCTGGCTGTCAATATAGCGTTTGGTTTCAAATGCAGTTTCCGGTCCGCATCGGTTTTTTCAGGATTAAAGTATTTTGTGTCTATGCCTGAGTAAATCACGTGCACTTTTTCAAAGTCAATAATGTAGTGTTGGAGCATCTGGATACGGGATGTTTCACACAATACTACAATAGCGTTGGTACTATTATAAATTTTCTGTTCTATAGCAATACGTACATGGTATCTATAAGCTGGTTTTAGTTTCTGAGGAGGAAGCTCTTCAACAGACATTTCAAGCTTTTTCAATTTACCTAGTGTATGAGGTGTATGAACGTGGGGGATATCGAGCATTTTTGAAAGAAGAATGCCACCATAGCCTCCATCCCAATAATGAGAGTGAATAATGTCATACTTTTTTCTCGTGCGTTCAATGTAGTGCATGAAGTTTTCTACTAATTCAGGTATGAGTTCGTACATTTTTTCTTTTTGGACAAATGTTTTGGGGCCAGCTGGTATTCGAACAATTTTGACATTCTCCCAGAGTTGTTCTTCTTCAGCTTTATCTTCAAAGCGTCGTGTGATGATGTCAACTTTGATATTTCTTTTCCCAAGGGCTCTCGCCAACTGTAATATGTACGTTGTTTGACCGCCAGTATCAGTTTTTCCAAGAGGCGGAGGATACTGGACATATCCGTGAGGGTTCATGATACAGACTCGATTGACTTTACTGCTATTTGTATTCATAAGAAAATATTATACATAAATTATTCTGTTGGAGGAGCGATCTCATTTACTGTTTATTGGAAGAGTATATCGAAGTATGCGCTTGTTCTGCTTCATTCATTGCCCGTGCCAGAGAAATAGGACCAAGACAGTCTTTGCGTGACTCAATGTAGGCGTACATAAATTCATCAGACTGATTCGGCTTCCGAAAGACCCAAGAGGCAATTTCTTGTCTGATGCTGACTTTGGCTATTTCTTCAAGAACATCATGGGTAGTTCCACCGACACAGATACGCAAGAAATCACGAGTAGCTTCACCAATCTGGCCCAGCAGCATATGTATATCATTACCACTATCACCGGCAATGACGCCTTTAACCTGCATCTTTTTATTAAGATACTTAATCGCTTTATCTTTGGCGAAGGGGACTACATCAAGGCACCAGGTATTTTTTTGTGGAGAGTCAAGCGCGATTGAGATAACGGTGCAGTAACCTTTGAAGTGTTCTTTAATTTTTTTTATAAAGTCTTTTTTAACTTCATTGGGGCATTCAGAAGGCAAGCAGTAAACGAAGCTCACTTTAAAAGGATCTACTATTGTACCGATATGTTTCCAGTTAATATCTTTTTCCTGCTCCTGAAATTCCAGATGAAAATCTGGGTTTAGGTAAGACATTTCTTGAATGAGTGATTTACCTTTCGCATGAACATCTGATTTACTAAATCCGCAGTTACGTGTTTTTTTAATAAACTCGTTGTCTTCAATAAAGTCCTGACAAGTCAGATCACGTTCGGGTTTGTCCGCTGAGTTTTCATCTAGATAATACAGTCTTGTACCTACATTGGTTGCGACAGCGTGAGGTTTTTTTAACTTGCCACTTTGGAGAAGTTCAACTACTCCATGAAGATGACGTCCCGTGATATATACAAGGCCCCAAAATCCATCATCTATCTGTTTAGTTAGAGAGCTATTGTCTACACCTTTGCGATAAGCAGTCCGATCGATATCTGAAAATAGCACCCATTTGCGTCCATAGTGTTTCTCTTGGCGTAAAATCTGTTTGGCAAGGAGTGAATAAGATAAGTTTTGAACTCTAGGTAAATGGTATTTTTTGTCAATCACTTTTAAGTTAATACAAATGAATAAATGGGTAATAAAGTTAAAATAATTAGAACTCTTTATCTTGTTCTAAAAAATGAGTTGCAAAATATAATGCGGCGGCTGTCCAGGCTTGGTCGGTACAACTCACTTGATCTGCTAAAGGATTCTTAAATCGTTCATACGTTTCGTTGTTTTTTACAAAAAGTTCAATACAGCTATCAAATCTTTGAATGCCTTTCACCATCGCCAAAAGAAGCTGTTTAGATTCATAATCATAACCAAAATGATTTAAACCGTCGGCGATTAGAGCGCTCACGAAAGGCCAAAACGTGTGGGGACCTCTATGGTAGAGAATTGGATCATAAACTTTTCCTTCACAACTGTAGGTACGAATACCTGCTTGAGGATCAAACATATCGTCACTCATAACTCTTTTCACAACATGAGGAAGATAGTGAGTATCGATGATAGTTTCTTCATCACAATACGCCCATAACGCCAGTGCCGGGTCACAACTTATACCTCTTAACTGAGTATTGTTTTTATCCAGGGCTTCAGCATAGTAAAAATCAGTCTTTGAGTCAATCATCACAAACCCTGTTTGCGGATTGTTAAACCTTTTTTTTAGAGAAGCGGCTTTTTCCTTCAGTACATGAGCAAAGTGATAGTCAGAAGTTGCATATAGTTTTACTCCATACTGTAAAGCGCACCAAGTGAGCGCGTTAACAAAAACATCCTTCAACGGCGGGGGAGCAGGAGTACCGTCCTCGTAAAGATAGGCTAGTTCGCTGTCCTTCCATGTTTGGTTGATACACCCAGCCCACGGGCGCTCCGGGTTATAACTGAAGCCAGCCAGTCCATCAAAGTCTCGGATATTTCGTAAACACCAAAGCAGTCCCTGCTTAAGAGCATGGCGCAGATCGCCATCAATCTCAATCATGTTTTTTTCATACAATCGAGCAATAACGATGATCCAGAGCTGAGTGGCATCATTGGTATCCCAGTTTTTTAAAACTTTATCGTGCGGATCAACATACCAAGATTTCCAGCCTTTTTGGGTCAAGTCTGTGGTTAAATGTTTGTAGTCATTTTCATGAAGACGGATTTCATGAGGAAATTTACCGTTCTCTTCGCCCGTATGAGGATTGTCATTTTTGCTTTGCCAGTTCATTAACTGCACAAGTCCTCGAACAGCTTTAAAGAGAAACTGATTATTTTTTCCCAGATGTTCAGCCTGAGCAATTAAGTAGGCAGTGATTGCAGTATCTCTGCCAAAAAATCCATGGTAAAGACCTTCCATTCCTAGAGCAGATGAGGCATAGATTCCTTCGTCTGTCACTAGCTTTTCAAGTGTGTTCACTGAAAGATTTTTCAGGTAGGACAAGTTGGTCCGATTCATAGAACTCTATTACTGGAAATAGTAACGGTCATCACTTTCCGCGTTCCAAAAAAGTGCTTGAACAACGGAAAGAGGAGGTAAGTGAGATTAGTATCACTATAACAGAGTTAAAAAAACCTGTCAAGCGCGATGTAATAAATATCAAAAAGGATATGCTAGAATAGTTTCATGAAATTATTAGTGGGTCTTGGTAATCCCGGCGAAAAGTACAAGAAAAACCGTCATAATGTCGGATTTATGTTTATAGATTATCTTGTAAATGAGTTTTTATCGAAAAATCTGGACGTTTCAGCAATTTCAGGTTTTGATAATAAGTATGATGCCGAAGTCGCCAAGTATCAATCAGTAACTGAAGAGATACTTGTTATGAAGCCTCAAACTTTTATGAATTTATCAGGAAAATCTGTTCAGAAAATTATGGCCTTTCTGAAGATTCCGCTCCCTTCCCTCTATATTGTCCATGATGATCTTGATATTCCTTTCGGAAAAGTGAAGGTCCAGATTGGTGTTGGACCGAAGCTTCACAATGGAATAGAATCGGTTGAACAACAGCTTGGCACAACGAGCTTCACGAGAGTTCGTATAGGGATTGACAATCGCGGTGAGTCACATATATCTGGAGAGTCTTACGTTTTGCAGAACTTTACTCCTCAGGAGCAAGCACGGCTGCCGAGGATCTTTTCCTCTATTTTTACAGAGCTGTCATTTTTAAAAAAATAACTCAACTTGCGTATTGTATTCATAACTTGATATAAATACTGTATGTCTAAATATGTGCCTGACATTGTTTCTCGTCGCTGGGTGATCATTTCACCTCAGAGACTTTCGCGACCGGAAGACAGATTTAATGATAAATCAAAAAAAAATGCCTGTCCATTTTGTCCAGGCAATGAGTCAATGAGCCCTAACGAGGTATACCGCATCGGTAAAGGTGAAAAAGATAAACCCGGTTGGCAAGTACGCGTGGTGCCAAACAGATACCCAGTAACTGATATACACGAAGTGATTATTCACTCACCGGATGATAATGGCGATATCGGTCATTTACCAATCAGTCATGTAGAACTCATACTACGAACTTACCGTGAACGATTCATCGTCAACAAAAAAAACGGTCAGGTGATCATTTTCTGCAATCAGGGGGAACACGCTGGTGGTTCAATTAATCATCCTCATTCGCAGTTAGTTGTCGTACCATCACAGATTAACCTGGACACTCTTTCTGCTGAACCAATGAATAACATCGTTGAGGATGATAAATTTTTTACTGTGTACTGTCCTGATTTTTCTCAGTGGCCTTATGAAGTCTGGATCAGTACAAAAAGAACGCAGTCGATTTTTGGTGATATTACTGACGAGGAGATAAAAGTCCTGGCGGTAATTTTGCAGAATGTTTTAAAGCGGATATATCATATTTATAAAGTGCACAAGATCTCAAACATACCGTTTGGCTACAACTTCTATATTTACCCGAAAGACAACTGGTATATCCGTATTGTTCCTCGATTTGTATATAGAGCCGGATTCGAACTGGGTACTGGTTTAAACGTCAACATCGTTGATCCGCTTGAGGCAAGCCTCGAGCTAAAAGGTGTCGAGACGAAAGTGGTTGATGTCCTTACGAAACTGCAAAAGTATAAAAAAGAAAAATGATCTATTGGGTTAACTTAAGGATCTGAGGTTCAGTGGTAGAGCTATTTCCATGACTATCTGTTAGTACAATCTGGTAGGTAGCTGGCTTACTTTGATCTTGGAAGAGAATATCTCCTGAAACAAACTGGTGGACTATACTTGGATGCTGGCTGATCTGTTTTTCAATCCATTCGCCAGTAGAGCTACGAAGAATAATTTTTGACGTCACTGGAATTGAGGTTCTAAACGTGACAAACATATATCGATTTGCAGAACTTATTGAGAGATTCTCAATGATTCCTGATGCTTGAGAAGAAGTGAGAGTAGGTTTTCTCAAAGAGAACGTAGTTATAACTGCCGATAGAACTAAAAATACAGCTAAACTAAGTACAATCACCGCTTGTAAATTTGGTAGGGGAATCTGCCAGAGCTTAAAGTAATTGATTTTGGCATCTTGTGCTTTCTTGAAATCAACTAGATCTTGGGGACTGGCAAAAATACCTTTACACTGCGGGCATTGGAATAACCTGACATTGCGGGGGATTGAGTCTGCTTCCATTGGGAGAAAAAAAATCTTATCGCGCGGGCACGACAAAATAGATGGCGCTTCAAACGTCTCTCTTTTATCCTGCAAAAGTTTCTCAGAAGAGGCGATCGTGATGCGGTTTATACTATTTTCATCAAAAAAAGTTGAACCACAGTTAGGACAGTGCCAGATCTGTTGGTCGTCTATTGTTTGTTTATGCAGTGGCTGTTTACACGTCGGACAGGTCATTTGAAATTAAGTATATCATGCAGCTATCATGCCTTGATTCATTTGTTTTAATTTAGCGTCAAGACTCATAAGCAAAGCTAAAAATGCCATGAATCCAACTTGACCCAGATTCTTCAATCGGTCCAACTCCGCAGGCGTCACACCTGGAAACTCTTTAATGTCTCCTATACGAAGCAGAGGTTTACCACTTTCATCAACCAACTGTCCAGATTCAACTACGCGAAAGTATTCTCTAATGAATGATTCATGATTGTAGATATCTTTTGCATCTATATTGAGTCTTTGTTGGACGCTGTAATCAACTTGTTGAAGGGCTTTGGCTAGTTTACCGTAGTGTTGACGGCTATTTTCTGCAAGTTTCTGATCCTTGGCAGCATATTGGAAATCTTTAATAGCTCCAGCGATATTTTTTCGATTAAATTTCATACCTGTTAGATTAAAAACTTGGATGACCTGCTCACATGATAAAACAGGTGTGTTATACAAAATCTGCAGTTCTGCTTCCATTTCATTGCCCCATCTGCGTTGGTCAACCGGTACCATAACATCGATTAAAGCTTTAACATCATTTCCAGTCATCATACCTTTTTCACGGGCGACAGCTTTGAGTAACTCAGTTTCACTTGGTTCTGCAGGCTCAGGTGTGGTTTGGACCTGAGTAGTCTCGGGTGTAGTCTCTGTTTCCGGTTGTGAGGAAGGAGAGGCTTGAGATTCTGAGATAGGTTGAGATGTTGAATTCTCCGGTGAAGGAGAAGCAGGTTTAATGAGTAAACTCAGATAGACTGACTCGTTTTTTGAAAGTTTAGCTTCTTTCATTGCTTCAGGCTTTGTTGCCAGTAAATCTCTAAGTTCTTTTAAAGTTTCGTTAAGTACTTGAGCTCTGCTTAATTTATTTCCATCTCTATCGATTAATTCTTCCTCGTTGGCACGGCTTATTCTTACACCAAAATAAGTTTTTTCGGCATCTGGAGATCCGACTTTAGTTCTAATATATAAAAGCGGCAGTCGATAGTCATTGCCTTCAGTTAAATTTGCAAGCACCGTCAGTCTTTCAGATAAAAATTTTTGTTCGGGTGAAGAATTTGATTCGGTTCTTTCCCGAAGAGCAGAACTCATTTGATGCAACAGCGATAGAGCCCCAAAACGTGCTGGTTCAGAATAGATTGTCAAAGGAACCACCGGTTTTAATTCAGTTGGTTTTACTTGTTCCTGAGGTTTTACTTGTGGTCCAATACTGGCTTCACTATCCATATTGTATAGTTATAGTAGCCAAAATGGCTTTTAAAATCAACTCCTACTTGCAAATATTTCCCAAATTACTTACTATGAAACAATATGGCTGGAGCTACTTTAACCCCACCAGAGGCTGGATCTCAATCAATTACTCCTGGCGATAATTTATTGGTTGAAAACAATGCACCACCAGTACAGCCTCTTCAAGAAAACTCTCAGCCTGAGCCTTCGCTTGAACCAGTCATAGTTAATGAAGATACTGGTCCAAAAATTAAATTAAACGAAATAGTTCCAGGGAGAGAAGGGGATTTTAAGCCCAAAGAGACTCTTAAAAAAAATTATTCAAATCTACTTGAAGATATTTACATCAATCTTACGATTTTTGAACAATCTAATTCTTCCATGAGTCAAATGCAAAAGGACTTTATGCTTGCATACAAAGAATCAGGAAGGAATTTGTTAGATACTGCCAAAGGCTGGGAACTGGCACATCTTATGATAGAACAGGAGATTTTCTTACGAACAGCTGCCTTTGGTAAACAAGTCGAGCTCGATCTGGCTGGTCTTCAATCAGACCCAATTAAATATAAAGATAAACTTCGAGAGGATATCGGTTACTTTGCCGGGATTGGTGCAAAACTTGAGGATCGAAAAGAATTTGCCCAAAAAATTGGTCGCTGGATCGATAGATTTGGCAATGATCCCAAAGATATTTTTAAGTCCCCTGAAGTGCTTCTGAAAGATATGGGTATAGATATTAGCCAAATGTCCTTAGAATACAGAGCGTATATTGATCAAATTGCTCCTCAGCAAGCTATGAGACTGAACACAAAGTTCTTGCTTGATGCTGCTAAAGCCCAGATGGCATTTTATCAGGCGTTAGGCTATCAAGATACAGATATAACCAGTTTAACTCCCTGGGGAAGGCTACAGTTAGAGTTAAATGTCGGCGGTTTAACTGCGTCTGAAATCACTCAAGGAATTGATACAGAGTATGCAAAAGTAAGATTATTAAAGTTGAAGCAAGGCACTCCAAATTACGGCTTACTTGCCGTTTCTCGAGGTGAAAGAACTGCGCAGTTTTTTAAGGCTCAGGAAGAAACTATTCAACATTTTCTCGGGCTGAAGCTTAAAGAAATCAGTCAGGCTCAATTATCAACTGAGAAAGGGAAAGAGAGTGCAAGTGTTTTACGCACCCGAGCTGAAAAGATTCAAAACCCAGAAGAAAAGGAAGAGATTATTAAAAAAATAAAAGATGATATAGAGACAGTTGGTAAAGATCTTACTGATTCGCAGACAGAGTTAGGTGAGGTGACAAAAAAGCAGCAAGATCAAGTTGAAGAGGTGGCCATTGCAACTGCAAAGATGCCAATGCAGACAAATTTGCGAACAAATTATGAAGCAGATTTAAAAATAACTACAAAGAGAGCCAAAGATTTAGTGACCTTTAGAAAACAGATAGAAACAGACTTTAAAAATGCTATTGCATCAGCTAATCTAAATATAAGAGCAACCTTGGAAATAAGCCGAAATCAGCAGCTTATTGAAATTGACCAAAATATCCGTCTAGAAGAACAAGAAGTTACAGAAATAAAGGGGAAAATAGTAGCAATTACTGTAGAGCTAAATAGAGTTGTTGAACTAACTGCTAGTCAAACAACATTAGCTGCAAGAAAAACTGAGTTAGAAACACAAGTGAAAAAATTGGAAAGAAAAAAGAAACAACTTGAGAAAAAACGCGATGACCCGATTGATGAGACTGCAAAAAGGACTGCTGAGCAAATTATAATGGCCGCAGATGTTTGTGAAAAAGAGAAAGATCGCATTATGGAGACTACTTTTGATGAACGTTCAACTATAGCTCAAAATTTAAGAATTCCTGAAATGACAGATACGAGTATCGTAACAAGACATGGAAAAGATATTCCAATAGGATATGATCTCATGTTAAAACACATTTTTCGTTATGATTTAAGCACAACAGATAAAAATGCTCAACGTGCATTTGAAAATGCTATGCAGCTTTTGCCACAGGATGCTTTAACAGAGTTATTTGTACGAAACTTCGGATTGTCGTCAACAACTACAGATATTACTGATGCTTTTAATCAGATTCGTCAGATGGGCTTGACTCAACTGCAGTTTAACCATATATATATTAATGTTCTACTAAATATTGAAGATAGAGCACTGCATTTATAATCTTATGCAAATACATACCAAGAAATTATTACAGATTTTACCAATGGATGAGGATATTCGTACGAGTATTCTTTCTCGCTACGATAATATGAACGCTTCAGAACAGTGGGAAGTCACCAAAGTTTGCTGGCTTATGTTTCAGGAACTTTTTAAATCGTATATGAACGCTGAGCTGGAGAAAGTTCTTGATCCAAACAATCCTGATAGTCAATTAAAAAATGATTTATATGCTGAGATTGAAAAAAAAGTCTATAAAACACTTATGGATAAAGTAGAAAAAACTGAGCAGATTACCGGTTTAGACGATGTCAGAAAGAAGCTAAACGCTCTTATTCAATCACCTTCGCCGGCACAAGATGTCACTTCTTAACTATTTTGATCCAGTTTGTTATTGACATCTGCAAATGTTTTTTCTATAATGGATCAAATGATACATGCAGGAAAGAGCAGTAGTAAGGTCTCTTTAAAAGACCTTCCCGACTTACTCACGATTCGTGAAGTCGCCCATCTTCTGAGAGTTTCAGCCTTAACTATCAAACGTTGGGGCAAGAAAGGCAAGTTGCCAGCCATTCGTATTAACTCCCGCGGCGATCGCCGCTATAAAAAAGACGTCGTCCTTAAACTTCTTGGTGTCGAGGAAGAATAAACACCTCTTCAGATACATAATTGATTTTTATTTCTGGCTGTGCTAGTGTGTAGATACTACTAGTATGAAAAAAGATGCACGCTTTTGGCAAAGGGGAGAAGTGGCGACACTTCTCACTATCGCAGCCATGGTAGCAGTGGGACTGAGCGTTTTTGTTACTTCACTTATCACCAGTCAACATAAAAATATTAGTATCACTCGGGCCACTGGGATAGTCTGTGACCCAACCAATCAATATATTTCTCTTCCACCTCCAGATAGTGCTCCTAATAGTTTTGCTTGGGAACCTGACTGCGGTTCGACAAGATTTCTGAGATCCGATATCAGAGCGCAAAGAAGTTATTGTGTTAGTAGCTCAGAGTGTTTACAAAATATTGGTAATCCAGATAGTGGAAATGTTAACCCGGCAACTAGTAATTTTTGCTACAATCGTTTTGGGGATGGTGATCCAACTACTGTTCAAGATAATCGTTGTTTGATGTTGCGCTATCCACCCGCCTTAATTACTCCCACATCTGTTCCTAATGCTGCTACACCGACACCTACCTCTCAGCCTATTGGCAGTTGCAACGATGCTGTTGAAGAGGTTTATTTTGATAAACGATTTGATTCGTCATTAGGGAGAGATCGAGCACATTGCTACGTTCGCACAGCTTCACCACGTACAGATATTGGATGTTATGTGCGCAACTTAGCTTCGGAGTCTGGTCAAAGTTGTCAGTATTTGGCAACAGTTCAAGCCGTCGGAAAAACTTTTTTTAGATACGATTGTAGCGTTGCTTCCGGATACAGTGAAAACATGATGGTTGCTGGAATGAACTATGTTTCTTGTAGACAACCCAATGGCCAATATAATTGGGACCAAGCTCGCTATTGGAGCGGTATTAGATCAGCTCCTTCAATCCCAGCAGAGTATCAAGCTGCATTATTACCTCTTTCTCAACAGCCAACACCCACAAATTTTCCTGTTCAACCACCTACAGTTACTCTAAGACCTGGTCAATCATTACCACCAACACCAACATTTTTCCAATCATCTCCCTATGCTTCTCAAGGAGAAGCATGTTATAACGGTCATCCTTGCAATCCATCTTTAAATCTTGAATGTGGCAACTTACAAGGAACTGGTAGTTTTCAAATTGGCACATGTATGCCTCAAGCTGCACCGACATCTCCTTATGCAAATCAGAATGAGGCTTGTTACAACGGAAGATCTTGTAACCCTTCGGCTAATTTAGTTTGTGGTGAAATAGCAGGGACTGGTAGTTTTCAATCTGGCAAGTGCATTCCAAACTCAACTAATCCAGCAGGTAGCTATATATGTGGTCCACAACAACAGTGTCCATCAGGTTGGGATTGTAATGGTCAAGATATCCCGGGTGGATACGGCTATAAGCAATGTACACAACATTCTTCAACAAACTCAAATAATCCACCTCCGCCACCTCCATCATCTGTTAAGTTTGCTAATAACCCAGGTCATCTGTCGTACAATGTGCAAATTAAACGAGTAAATATTTATCCTCATGATATCATGACTTATATTGGAATTGCTAAACCTCAGAATTTAATTCTTAAAATTCTTACTACAAAGGACTCAAAAGAAATAGGAAAAACTGAAGTTAGGTGGCAAGATATCAGAGATAATAACGCTGTTAACTTCGATAACTCAGGATACGATCTGAAAAATATTGATCTTGGTATTACCGACTCTAACTCAAAAGTTGGTATATATGCGGCTCTTGAAAAAGATGGATCTCCGCCAACTATTTATGCTACTTCTTTGAGTAAACCTGTCCTTTTGACTTCAGCTGATACAAATAAGCGGTTTGAAATAGGGGAGACTTCACCAGCAGTGCCCCTTTTGGTAAATGTTTGTAAACCAGCAGATTTACATACCTGTGGTGGAGTCAATGATGGTACGTTACTTTATGAGATAGAAGATGACAATCATCAGCTTACTTTTTATAAACCAAATCCTAGTACTGAGATATATAAAACTTCTGACTGTAAGGTTGAAGATGCTACGCCTATAGATAAGCTATCGGCAAGACCACTAACAATTAGTGAAAGATACAATAAATATTACCCCAGAAGTTATCCTGGACTCTGTGATTCGACACCAAGAACTGCCTACTTTAACATTAATATTAATACGCGGAATGTACGATTTGATGATTATTTGAATACCTCTGCTACAGATTTTCGCTTATATGTACAAGAGCTGAAAAAGAGTTACCCAGCATTTAATGTTAGCTGGAAAGTTAATGCACTTGAGGATAATTACCTTGTGGCAGCAAATTCAGCAGAGTTGAGCAGAAGAATAGGTAATAATGGATATAGTCATCCCCTTATAAAAGAAATAGATCACAAGGTAGTCGATACCCAAGGGTTAGGTCGTCCGGATGAAAACTTTGATGTTAAGGAATTCCGCTATGAAGCTTGGTTTTGTTATAAAGATTCAACACAAGCGTATAGGTGTTATGTGGGATTATTAAACGGTTTTCCGGCACCAATTATCCTTGATAGAATTAATACTATTAATATTGACTTTACTCAATCAAGCAGTAAGCCATTAAATACATTACAAAATCCTTAACTATGAACTTTAAATTATTTACAAATAAAACCAAGGTTTTTTTCATATTATTTGCCCTTGCTGTGAGTTTTTTACTCTCATCTTACTTAAATCGGGCGTATTTTGTTAATAATTCACCAGAATTGAGAGCATATCCAGGAGAATATTTTGTCTGGAGTGTTAAACATGCACTACATGTTGCAAAGGATATTGCCTTTTTTTGGGATAAAAATAAACCTGTTAATCAGAAAGTTGTAGCCGATTATCTAAGAGGGAATTTAGCTCCTGTAGCTAAAGGTGTTAGAGCGGCAGAAGAAAAAAATGTTAGCGTAACTCAATACACTCTTGATAAAGTTGAGTACATTGAAACTTCTTATACACTTTCTGATGGGAGGGTCATCAAGGTAAGTTCGCCAAAGGGTATTTCACCACCACCAAAAGAGATGTTTGAGCATCAATAAGTTGCAAAATATAAGATATTATTTTAGAGTTAGATTATGTATATAGGACCATTTTACTTAGATACAAAAGAGATTTTTCTCATATTGGCTGCTCTGTTTGTGGCTGTGGCGATGTTTTTTGGCTGGAACCTGGTTTGGTTTGATAAAACGACGCTGTTAACACTAATTATCCTTATTCTTCTCACAAAAGGCTTGCTGCCGGCGATCCATAACGAGGCTTTTTTTATTCTGGCGATAGTGGCAGTGTTTTTGACATTATATTTATCACTGTTTCAGGTGGTATTATTTTACTTTATTACGTTTCTTTTGTTTCGGCTTTTAAAGGTTATCTAGACCAGCTCCTTGACTTTTTTCTTTTTCCTGTGCTATTCTTAAACCAGAGTTCATACACTAATGAGATTTTTTAAAAAACATCTTCTCAAGATAGTCTTCTTTTTGGTATTAATCTCCTTGACGGTCGCTTTTTTCTTAAATTATATTTATCGGCAAGAGGCACAGCGGAGTAGGGCAGCGATTGAGCTTCTCCAAATGAACTTTGTTCCAAACACTGCTCAGCTTACACCCGGTCAACAGTTCACAACTACAATCCGTCTTAATCCCCAAATCAGTTTTGTCGCTCTTGATTACGTTTTCGACCTGATCTACGATACTGCCAATATCACCATTAACAATGTCCAGTATCGACTGGGTACGCAATCAGGTGGCACCGGCAATGGCCCGAACATACCCATTCCAACTCCTTCTGTGGGACGTATTCAAATACGGGGAGTTTTCCCCAGCCCTGATGGATACCCAATCGTTCAACATAATGTCGTGGATGTAGTCACCATCACGTTCACTGCCAGAACAACTAATCCGAGTATTATCAATATCGATTATAATCAGCCTCACTATTTCACAAGAAAAATCAACGAGCTTACCCATGATCAGGTTTCGATAATTTCAGATGAAATGATGGTTAATCCGGCAACAATTGGCGTACCTACGCCGACTCCTACTTGTGACCCGCGTAATCTTGAATGTGGTCGGTTTACGCCTACACCAACCTGTGATCCTAGAAATCTTGAGTGTGGACGTCCTACCTCAACACCAACCCCAGTATGTAATCCTAACCAGGAAATTCCCTGCGTGCCTTCACCCACGCCTACCTGTGATCCCCGCAATCTTCATTGTGGTCCGACTCTCTCACCAGCTCCAGGCAATGGATCCACCACAGTCAATATGAAGGTAAGATTTCAGGGTATAACAAATAAGTCGTCTCCTTCTGGCAGCATGAACATGCGGGTACAAGTCAAAGGTGGATTACTGACAAACAATGTTGTTCAAACTGTGTTATTTTCCCCAAACACGGATGGAACCTGGTCGGGTCAGTTAAATTTTGATCTGCCAGTTGATCCGAGTCTGAGTTCACGCTATTCTATTTACCTGAAAGGTCCGAAACATTTGCAGAAACGAATCTGTGATACCCAACCAACTGAAGGAGTTGGAGGTGCTTATCATTGTACTCGTGACGGCATAATAATGTCACAGGGACTAAATAACTACGACTTCACCAATATTCTGCTTCTTGCTGGCGATTTACCTATTGGTGGCCAGCAAAATGGCGTGATTGATTCTGAGGACACGAGCTTTATTCGTCAAAATTTCGGTAAAACCGATCCAAACGTATTGATAGTAGCTGATCTTAACCTTGATGGTAGTATTGACACCCAGGATTACTCATTGGTTATTGCAGCGTTAAGTATCAAATATGATGACACAGTTGAAGGACAATAATTTATACTGAATATATGGTCACAAATTCAAAAATTATCCAAGATCAGAAAAAAAATCACTTAGCTGTTTTGATAGTTGTAATACTCCTGATAGTTACTGCAGCAATATTCTTGTCTCAGGCGAAAACCTATGCGCCAGTTAACCAGGGTTCTCAGATCGTGAATGCTCCAATAGCCCCAACTAATGATCCAAATCTTTGGATGAAATTAGAAAGCAATAATCGGTCAACTCAGATTGCCCAATCAGACAAAGTGATTTTAGCGCTGACCGCCTCTTCTTCAGGGCATGATATCGTCGGATACGACGCCCTTATCAACTACGATCCGTCTTTTTTTGATGTGGTGTCAATTCAGTCATCAAGTCCAGATTTTCAGGTCGTACCATTCAAAAAGAAAGGTACCATCTCCATAACAGGCTCAAAATCCCCATCGGTAACCAGTCAAACAGTATTTATCAACCAAAGCCTTTTGACTGTCGTACTCAGTCCAAAACGAAAGGGTACGACTACCATTTCGCTCGTGCCTGTATCAGGGCCGGAAACAACTAAGATGGTTGACGCATCATCAAAGCTTCTTACTCCTCAACTGACTCCAATAACGCTTGCAATTTACTGATAAATGCTCCACAATGAATATAAAATGAGAAGACTATACACCTTTGTAGTCTGTGGTTTGATATGCTTAGTCAGCTTAGCCGCAACTGCACAAGGAGCCCAAGCAGCCGGTTTTTTAAAATTTAATCAAAGTACCTACACTGTCGCAGCGGGTAACACGATTCAAGTTCAGGTTATTGTGGATCCTGGTACAGATCAGATTGCCGGTACAGATGCTTACGTCACCTATGATCCGTCCAAGCTGCAAGCGATGACGGTAACAGCTGGTACGTACTTTCCCTCTGTCAGTAATAATATTGCTTCAGGTAAAGTTTCCATATGGGGAGTGACTGAGCCAGCTTCTCCAAAATCAGGCGTAGGTACGATTGCCACAGTCACATTCAGAGCGTTAACCAATGCCACTGATACACTTCAATATTTTTGTAATGCATCTGCCAGCAACTCTTCCAAAATCGTCAAAAGCGATATTAACGCTACAAACATCATAGATTGTACTCTCAATCAAACCGCATCTGTTTCCATCAGTGGTAGTTCTGGATCGGGTACCGTACCGACACCGACGCCCGCGACCGGCACAGGTGCCACGCCAACACCCGGTCAGCTGCCTCAGTCCGGTGGATTTGATAATCTCGGACCAATGGGTATGGGTGGTGCAGTTTTTCTAATTGCGGGAGCAGTTATTCGTTTATTTTTCTTAAGATAACATGGCAGTCTCTGTAAAACCGGCTAAAAAAAGAATTCTTGCTATTGTTCTTGGTCTAGCTATCGGAGCTATTGGTCTTTTTTTCGGATTCAAAGGCGTGATGACCAGAGCAGTGGACGAAACACCTCGCGCCGTCACGATAACCAACATTAAGTCAACGACAGCGTCAATTACCTGGGAGACGGGTACAGCGGTTCAAGGAGCCGTCAAATACGGCAAAGGCCCGGCAGACACCGATTTGACGGCGGTGGCACCAGAGCTTGAACAGACGAAAGATCATAAAGTGGACTTAACCCTTCTTGAAGCGGCAACTACATATTATTTTAAAATTGTTGGCGGTACAGATACTGAATATACCAATAACGGTTCAGCCTGGAGTTTTACGACGGCTAACGACGACGGATCGATTCCGACTTCAGGAGGAGCCAGCAAGGCACCAGTGAAGCGACCATCACCGATACAGCGGATTGTTATTGATCAGAATACGGGTGAAGAAACAAGTACTGTAACAATCAACTGTCAAACTGAACAGAACTGTAACCTCATCAAAAGTAACTTCGTTCATGGGTGTAGTACTTCAGACTACATCAAGTGTCGCCAACGAGTAACAACTCAGTAATTTTTTATAAAAACACCCCGCCAGAAAAACCTGCAGGAACAAGAAGATTAAGAAAAACTGTTATTGCCGGGTTCATTATGTAGCTAAGCATTGAGTATTTCCCAAATGGAAGAATTAAGATAATAAGAAATATGAAACCGTAGCGCTCAAGCTGATACCATTCATGGGCTTTTTCACGGGGGAGAAGCCCACCAACTATTTTAAAGCCATCAAGCGGGTGAATAGGGAGTAAGTTAAATAAACCAAGCAAGACATTTATATTCAAAAAAGGCACGAGGACAATAGCTCCTATAGTAATGAGAAAAGTTAGCTTAAATAATATAAACAATCTCAATAATATAGAGCATATTAAAGCCATAATAAAATTTGACAAAGGACCAGCTAAAGAAATCAAAGCACTATCTTTTTGGGGGTGTTTCAAGTTGTAGGGATCGAAGGGAACTGGCTTGCCCCAGCCGAAACCAAAGAGCAATAAGAAAATCGAGCCGTATAAATCAAGGTGAGCAAGCGGATTAAGGGTCACCCGGCCACGAATTCTCGGTGTCGGATCACCCAATCGATCAGCCACGAGCGCATGGGAGAATTCGTGGCCGGCAATAGCAGCTATCAAGGCTAAAACATAGATAAAAAATTCGAGGGGATTTTGGAAAAACGTACTGATCATGGTTGATTTTGACTGTATTCCATGATATCATAAAAGGGTATGTTTTGCTATCATTGCGGGAAAGGTGTCCTATACGGCCGATCTCACACCCATCATCGAGGAGTTGCCGGAGGTCGCTGGAAGAAACGAGCTCCAAAAACCCAGAGAATTTTTCTCCCTAATCTGCAGCGGGTAGAGATACTTGTATCTGGTAAGGTGAAGCGTATTCATCTGTGCACAAAGTGCTTGAAACGCATCCGTCACGATGTTGCAGAGGGCGTCCATCCATTTCTTACCTTAGCCAATGAGGCTCCAGTTCAGGCTGAATTATCAAAATAGCCCCTCCATTTTAGTAATCAAGCTTCTTCAATTTGCCATTTTTTTCCTCATAGAGAGGCACTTTTTGTTCAAGTGCTCGTTGAGTAAAGAGAATACCATGTAAATGGTCAACTTCATGCTGAACAATAACAGCTTTGAATCCAGTGTATGTTTTTGTAAGTTTTTTTCCTGTCTTATCCTGATATTCAAGAATAACTTTTTTAGCCCGTTTCACCGGTGACCAGATACGTGGTACAGACAAACAACCTTCATATGGGGCTTCTTTTTTGATTTTTTTTCCTGTTTGATCCGGAATTATTTCTATAATTTTTGGATTTATACATACTTCAGTCGGCGAAGACTCGGTCGGTTTCATTATAAAAAGCGCTTCACTTATACCTATTTGAGGTGCTGCTAAGCCAACGCCCTGAGGATCGGTTTGGGCGAGTAGTGTTTTTTCCATATTTTTTAAGAGTTTTTTTAATTTTTCATCAAAAACCGTAATTTCTTTAACGGGAGCTGTGAGTACTGGTGCTGGGATTTGAACTATGGTCAACATGGCAGAGTTATCGAACTGATTTTTTACTCAACGAGAGAAATAGAATAATAAGGGTAAAAGCGGTAGCCGCCATCAAAGGGTAGGTGATGTATCCATAATAAAATTTATAGCCGGTTATACAGGATACGCCACCGATGGCTTGGCAGGGAAGAGCTAAATTTTTGGGAAAAAGTTGCATGGCGTGATGATAGAGTCCGATCATAAGCCCCAAACCACTCATAAGAAGAAGATATGGTTTTAAGACTCGTTCGTTGCGGACAATTGCTGTGTAAAGTAGAAACGGCTGCGGGTACATAAAGATTCTTTGGTACCAGCATAAAATACATGGAGTAAACTTCATAATTTCAGACCAGAACAAGCTTGTCATGACCGCCAGTAATGATACGCTGAAAGCTAAATAGTAAGCGTTTGCACCTATGAATGTCGTGATATTTTTTACAAATTTGAGCTTCCGTCCGGTCAATCTAACATAGATGAATAGGAGTAAAGATAAAAGTAAACAAATATGGATAATAAGCACCACCGTCGTCAGGATATAGTTTACCGCTGCGATCATGAAGATATTATATAATACAACTATGAAATTATCCCTCTGTATCGCCACCTACAACGAAGAGGGTACTATTGCCGCTTGTATCGAGTCAGCCAGGGAGATCGTTGATGAGATTGTTGTCGTAGACGGTAGATCAATAGATAAAACAGCTCAGATTGCTCGTGGACTGGGAGCAAACGTCATTGTGGTTGATAATCAGGCGATGTTTCATGTCAATAAACAAAAGGCGCTTGAGGCAGCTTCAAACGAATGGATTCTTCAGCTTGATGCCGACGAACGACTAAGTAAGGAACTAGCAGCTGAGATTCAAGATGTGATCAATATGAATAAAGAGCAACTAGAAGAATACGAACGAAATTTACCTCATAAAAAGCTCTTTTTACGACATCAGCTGCTGATTGAGAAACGAGATGGTGTTACTGGTAAAAATGACGGCGACTTTGTGGCATTCTACTTTCCCAGGCGTAACTTTTTTCTCGGAAAGTACCTTCGCTATGGCGGTGTTTACCCAGATGGCGCGATTCGTCTTGTTAAAAAAGGGAGAGCACGATTTCCTATGAAAGATGTTCACGAAGTGATGCAGGTTGATGGACGAGTTGGTTGGTTACAACATGATTTGCTTCATATTGATTCACCAACTTTTTCACGTTACCTTCAAAGGAATAGTCGGTATATTGATTTTATTGCCTATGATTTTGAAGAGAAACATCTTCCAAAATCAGCGTGGAATTTTTTTTTATATATGCTTATTAAACCGATTGACTGGTTTTTACTCACTCAGATACGTCACAAGGGCTTTCTGGACGGATGGCAGGGAGTAGTATTTTCTTTCTTTTCAGCACTGCGCTTTCCTAGAGCGTACCTGCGTTATATCTTAAAAAAATAATATGCCGGAAATTTTATATACTCCTACCAAACTCAATATGGATGAGACTAATAATCATAGCAAAATTAATGAAACATATTTTGCTAAATGGAAAGGAGTTCTTTATCCACTTTTTTCCTTAACTCAAGATTACGAGGTAAATTCTTTTGAACCATCGGAAGAAGACGATTTAGATACGGAATGTGAAGTTCGGTCTCCAGATATATATACACTCATTACCAATGACGTCAAGGAAACGATAAAAACTATAAGAGATCCAGATCAGCCTATGTTTGAAGCGGCGCTTTCATTTTTTTCAATTATGGACGAAAGAGTCAAATATAATAAATATAACGCCGGACCGGCTGCGTCGTTTTTCGATGAGTATAAAGCATTGATTACACCATACAGAAAAATCATGAAAGCTCATTTGACAGATCAGGAATCGGGTACATATCGCAGAGCAAGTATCGGAGCACAATTTAATCAAAATATTGTGAAATTGTTTTATTTTTTAGGAAATAAATCACTATTTACCACAGACGCAATTGCAGAAAAAAATGCTTTCTTATTTTTCATGAAGACGATGAGACGATTAGCTACGGTATCAGAGTTCTCAGACATTGCAGACAACTTCGAAACAATCATAACAGGCTCACGTGCGCAAGCAACATTAATGAGATATTTTGAACAGGATCAGCAGCATAAATGGGTGTTAGTTGTTCCGGATAGCGAAGATAAAAAAGAGCTGCAAAAACTCGATGTTAAAGATCATGTAGATTTTGCAGCTTGGAATAAGGACTTAGGTTGGTTACTTGTCGATTCAAAAAGTAATAAACAACTTTCAGAAATTAAATTAAGAATTAGTAATCCAATACATTTTTATCGGAAACGGGGGATAGGCATTACTGACGTTTTTGACGCCAAACTCAATTTCCCGATTGGGAAAGATCTTGCCAGACATATAACTGTTGAGTTGTTTGGCAATCATGTTTATTTAGGTTGGTTTGGCGAAAATATTACCAGTGAATTACGAGATAAGATTAGCAAACAGCTTGAATCGATTTGGTAGATTTTATATTCCGACTTTAAACTCAACTACGTCTCCGTCGTGCATGACATGGTCGCGGCCGACTGTTTGCACTTTCCCTATTTCGCGAGCCTTGATCCAGCCGCCAGTTTCGGCAAACTGAGCGTAGGGGATTATGTCGGCTTTGATGAAGTGTTTCTCAAAGTCTGTGTGAATCACGGCGGCCGCTTGGGGAGCTAGAGTGCCTTTTTCAATTGTCCAAGCGCGTACCTCTTTTTCACCAGCTGTCAGAAAGGAGATTAAACCGAGCGTCTCGTAAGCTTTTTTAATGAGTCGGTTGAGGCCGGTTTCTTCAAGACTGTATTGATGAAGGTATTCTTTTTGTTCCTTTTCAGAAAGTGCCAGAACATCATTTTCCAGTTTGGCGTTTAAGTAAATATACGGTGTGTTTTTTCCCAGGATCAACTCTATTTTGTCACGAGTAATATCTTTATCTTCAAGTTGCTTCTCCGAAACGTTAAAAACGAAAATGACCGGTTTCATCGTGAGAAGGTTAAGGCGTTTTAGCTGTATCTTTTCGTCATTAGTCAGTGATAAAGTTCTTGCTGGGTTGCCTGAATCCAGATGAGATTTCATTTTCTGAATCGTAGGCCACATAGCAACTTCTTCTTTGGGCGCGTTACCTCGGGGTTCATGCTGTTTCTTTACCGTTTCCAGATCAGCCAGGATTAACTCAGTTTCAACGATCTGAATGTCATCTTTGGGAATAATGTTATTGGCAACATGAATGACATTTGAGTCGTCAAACAGTCTTACAAGGTGAACAATCGCCGAAACTTCCCGAATATGTGACAAAAATTTATTACCAAGTCCTTGGCCTTCGGCAGCTCCTTTAACTAACCCTGCAATATCATAAAACTCAACAGCTGCCGGCACGATTTTTGTAGTGTGAACAATCTTAGCAAGCACTGGCAGCCGTTCGTCTGGTACTTCAACAATTCCAACATTCGGCTCAATCGTCGCAAAAGGATAGTTAGCCGCAAACGCAACTTGTTTTTTAAGAAGCGCATTAAAAAGGGTCGATTTACCCACATTAGGGAGCCCAACAATGCCTATTGAAAGATTCATGGATCAATTATAACAATGGAATGCGCTTATTTCTTGGTTTCAGCTTAAAGAGCACTGCAAAGTAACCATTATCTTGATCTATTGGTATTTGCTCGACTTGGTTGGCGAAAATATACTTCAACAGTCGATCGTCGGTACTGATTTTTGCGACGATATAGTCAGCTTGATCTAGTTCTGTGTAATAATCTTTATTAGGTACTTGTATGGGAGGAAACTCGTAGAGTTGATAGTCTGAGTTTTTTAAACCAAAGTAGGCATCAGGTATGGTACTCAGATAAATACTGCTTCGCGGAGGGACTTTTTCTTCAATCAACTTTGTGAACTCGTTGTAATCATAACTATGAGACTTGACGTCAAGAATGGTCTGTATCGCAAGATATACCATAACAAACGACATCGCCAGCAAAAGGGGTACTGTCAAAAACTTAAAAATTAATTTCCCCGTTATTTGATTTAGAGGAAAAATCATCATTAAGGCTAAAAATGGTTGAATATACAGCGAATACCAGATCTCTCGGCCGAAAAAAACCGCTATAGAAGTGATCACTGCTCCAATAAGTACAAACAACGTGAATGAGCTACGATTTTTAAAAAAAATCCAGATGAAAAAAAGTAAAATTGCCGCATAGATTATCAGGAAAATTGCTCCAAAGATGTCTGTCTGAAAAAACTGTACCACATAATAGGGGATCGTCGACTTCAGAGCAAGTTGGTATTGGGTTTGTTTAAAAAAAATGTTAAGGTGTGAAACCATTGAGGTTAACCAGATTCCAGTCACAACGATCAACGGTATGGCAAAAAGCGTAATCTTGACAACTGTTCTTTTGACTGTTCTATTTGTTAGGAGAATATGTAAAAAGATTACGATTAGAGAAAGAGCTCCCATTGGGTGGGTGATAAAAGCCAGTCCACAAAAAAAGCTCGCAAAAAAGAGTGACTTGCGACTGGAATTATGAAGATGCGACAAGTAAAAAAGAAATGCCAAGAGAGAAAGTACAAATGTGACCATCTCCATTCGAGCCATCTGTGCAGATCGTAAAAATCCAGGATCAATCGAGACGATAAATACAGCGATAAACGAGATAATATTTTTTTTAAAAAATTTCTGCGTGAGGAAGAAAATACCACCAAGTGCTACGACTGCGCAGATTGTCGAAAATAAACGAACAGCGACGATGCCTGAGCCAAATACATGTATCCAGACAGAAAGAATATAGTAGTACAGCGGAGGTGTCCAAAATGCTCGTATACCCAAGTCAGCCACATGACTGCCAAACAACGAGGTCACCGGATAGCCAAACTTACCCGTGTTAACTGCGATGTCGGTAAAAAGTGCCTCATCTGGCCAGATCTGAGGATTATTGAGAAATGTCAAGTAAGTTATGACAAGAAACGGGAGACAAACAAGTAGAAATACAACTGACGTTTTCAGAATTTTAACAAATGGCATTTTTACCTATTTTACAGGAAAATTACTCTCATCAATTCTTCTGATTGGTATAATTACGTTTTATGAGGAAGTATCGATTTGACCATAGTATTATTGGTGGTACTTTTGATCATTTTCATATTGGCCATCAATATTTTATAGATCAGACATTCAAGATTAGTCAACTTGTAACAATAGGTATAACTACTAATGAGTTTATCCAGTCAAAAAATTCCTTAAATAATAAAGAATCCTATAAAGTGAGACGAAAAAATCTGCTGTCATTTTTACAGGAAAGAAAGTATCTTCTCAGAGTTGAAATTTTTCCTTTGCGTGACATTTATGGAACAGCAGGAACTGATAAAACTCTTCAAGCCATTGTAGTAACCTCAAACACCTATCCAAACGCACTGAAAGTTAACCTTCTCAGAAATAAATCAGGACTGCGAAAGTTGAAAATTATAAAGATCAACTTAAAAAAAAGTCACGATAAAAAAACCATTAGCTCCACTCGTATTCGACAAGGTGAAATTGATCGTGAGGGCATTATTTATCGCTATATGTATAACAGTGCGGTTAAGTTATTTTTACCAGAAAAGTTGCGCGAACATCTCCGTCAACCTCAGGGGACAGTTTTTGTCGGTGATGAGATGAACTTTTCCACGGCAGCAAAAAAAATTATCGATTTTATTACAAAAACTCGTCCAAGTATGGTGATTTCTGTAGGGGACATTATTAGTCAATCACTTGAAAAAAACGGATTTGTATCTGATATTCAGATTATTGATCTCAAGACGCAGCGACATCGATTTCAAAGTTCACCAAAATGGCAGACAGTGTCGGCACGTGTGAATCAAGCTGGAACAATTTCAAAACGTGCCTCTGAAGCGCTGAGAAAAATGATCGAAGTGTATTTTAAAAAAAACTCGAAGCAAACGTTGAGAATCCGCGGCGAGGAAGATCTTTTAGCTTTGGTAGCTATATTACATGCTCCACTTGGCGCAATCGTTATTTATGGACAACAGTCTTTAGGAGCAGTTTGTATCCTAGTTACAGAATCTCGAAAAAAATATGCTGCAGAACTACTGAAGCAATTTTCCACTTGACTTCAAACATAAAACTCCCTATAGTGAATTTCATCTGATATGAATCTGGATATAGATACAAAGTCTACAAAAGTTGATTGGACAAATGTTTTTTCTCTTTTTGGAGTTATTGCTTTAATTATTTCCGTAATTGGTATTGGAGTTTTATCAAACTCAGCTAATTATTCCAATACTTCAAATGCTGCCGCACCCTCAATAAACTGGTCAAGTGGTGGTATTGGTGGTAATCCAGACTTACATACTAGCCCGCTACCTCCAAAAAGATATCAATACGTGTTTGATGTGCATAATAATTATCGAGAAGTAGCTTTGGAATGGCATGTCATTTCACTTAGTGGTACTAATTTGAATCCCAACCAATGGTCTCTTGTTTATAGCTTCAGAAATTGTGGTGGTCCAAATGATTCTCCTTTATATGGTACTGCTACCGCTAGATTTGGTGACGGATCAGAATACCAGGGTAGTGTAACAATTAACTGTGTAGATTCTCAGTATCCAAATCATGTGTATATTGATGCCAATCAACCCCCTGTATATACATGTGATGGAACTTGTATACCTTCTTCTACACAATGCTCTTATGGTTCAGGCAACGGTACGTGTGCATCTGGATTTCATTGTTGCTCTAATACTGCACCCAGCCCTACACCCTCATGTAGATATATAGGCCAAGCATGTAGTGCTGAGTGTATTTATCCAAATCACTGTACAAATGGTTACTGCTGCGGAGGTAATTCACCCGATTCTTCTGGTACAAGCACAGGAAGTGTGTCGTATTAATTTTTCAGTATTTTTTCTTCAATCTACTTGACATCTATAAGGCATTATATTACTGTTTATTGTATGCAATTGAAAATTAGTGCGGCAGTTTTCTTTCTTTTTTTACTCGTCGTTACCGGAGTAAATGCCCAGGAAACATCAACTGGATCTGCCACTCCAACAACAGCTTCGGTTTCCACTACTACAAGATCAAATACGACATCAATCTTAAATCAAGCGCGTCAAGAGATTCAGCAAAAAATCAGTACGCAGCGACAGACATATCAGCAAAGACTGCAGACAATAAAAGATGAGAAAAAAAGAGCTCTCGTTGATCGGATAGATAACAAAATAAGCAGTGTCAACAGGATGCGTACTACGGAAATGTCTACAGTATTGGATAAACTGGCTAGTATTTTGGATAGACTCAGCACGAAAATTGACACAGCTAGAGCTGCCGGTATAGATACTGCCTCAGTCTCGGCGGCTCTTGTTAAAGCCCAAGCCGCTATTACAACTGCAAGAACAGCGGTAACTACCCAGGCGGCACGAGACTATGTGGTTTCGATATCAGATGAGTCAAACCTAAAAAATGCTGTCGGAGCTGTGGTTTCACAACTTGAATCAGACCTGATGGGCACTCATAAAACAGTTGTTGACGCCAAACAGGCTGTGATGGAAACTGCTCAGGCAGTGGTACATCTGAAGCAAGCAATTCATACTAGTTCCTCTGAATCAAATTTACACCCGTAATTTCTTATGGACGACACTAAAACTCAAAACCCAGTCCCTAACTCAACGCCACTACCATCAATGCCACTTGAGACTCCTATGGTACCTGTTCCTGAATCACCAAAAGAAGCTGAGCCGGTTGCTCCAGTGCCGCCGCCAATTGTTCCTGAAGTGCCTCAATCGGTGCCGCCTGTACCTCAGGATCCACCGATTGATAAATCAACAAATCCTGTATACCCCGGAGTGTCTACACCAACGCCAGAGAGTGTTGTTCAATCGACGCTACCTCCAATTACCAGCGCGAAGACATTTGGCGGCGCCAAGTTCCTCATCGCTGGCGCGGGAGCGGTAGTTATTATTCTTATCGCGGCTACAGTCGTTTTAACCACACAACAATCACTGAAACAGTCAACTGAAACAAATACTTCGGCAAAGACCCTTTACAACACACCACCGCCACAACCATCACCGACACCGACTATTTCTCCAGATACTCCTGATGCAGTTAATAAAATTGACGTTGGTACAGGAACAGAAGGCGTAAAAGATATCCAAAACGACGCCAGTGGTCTATAAGCCCTTACGTATCTCTTATTGTTTTTTCCCTTCAGAAAGAGTAAAGTATATTTATGTCAGAAAATAATAAAACCTCACGTTTTGGACTTGGTCTGGTCATTGGGTCAGTGATTGGGGGAGTGGTTGGTCTTCTTTTGTCTCCGAAAACGGGCAAGCAAAATAGGATTATTTTAAATAAAAAAATGAAAGAGTGGAAAAAAATGATGGACTCGGGTGAACTTGAAGCGAAAGTGAATGAGATTTTTGGTGACGTGAGTGACGAGAGCGTTCGTATCTATGCCACGGCACGTGAAAAAGTCATGCAGGGGATTAATCAGCTGAAACATATGGATGGGGATGATTATGCCCGTATGGTACAAAATGTCATTGACGAAGTCAAAAAAGGTGGTAAATTTAATACTGAGAAGTTAAAAAAACTCAAAGATTCACTCATTAAAGATTGGCCTGATATGAAGCAAGAGGTCGATACGCAGAATAAGAAAATCGTTAATCAAGATGAAACGAGTGATATAGAAAAAATGAACTAACATGGAAATTATTCAAGGAATTTTTTTCACACTTGCGAGTATATTTATGCTTCTGGGGATTTTTTTTATGGGGCTTCTGATTTTCCTTGTTTGGAAAGCCTATCAAGCAGCAGTACAGGCCCAAAAGAGCATTGAGCAGATGAAAGAAAATGTTGAGGAAAAGGTTGTCGGTTTCGTGACTTCACGTCCCACCCAAGTTGCTCAAGCAATTGGAACTGGTCTGTCGGCATTTCTCATAAAAAAAATCCGCGACGCCTTCAATAAAAAAAATGATACGACTTCGCCAGAAGCTTAAGTTATACCTTTCTTCCGTAACGTTCTTTGGAGAGTTTCATGATTTTATCTTTATTTTCATTCTTTGTTGAAGGAAGAGGAAGAGTTTTTGCGGGGAAAGGGGCAGTGGTCATGTTGTCGATACAAAGCTTCATGACAGTTTCGTGTTTACCAAGTGATACAAGGTCGTTTTCTGAGTAAATTTCGGCATATTCTCGAGTCATGATGTGAGCGTCACGCGCACCCATGACAAATGAGATAATCGTACCGACGTTGCCAAAAATAGCCTTTGACACATCCTCATCCAGCTGGTCGATATATTGGTTGGCCAAAGTTAAACTGAGACGATATTTACGAGCTTCAGAGAGTATCTTTATAAAAGACGTCGTGGCAAAGTTTTGAAACTCATCAACATATAGGAAAAAATCGCGACGCTCTTCTTCTTTCTGAAATGATCGGTTCATGGCGGCCAGTTGAATCTGGGTGATAATCATCGCCCCCAAAAGAGCTGCGCTGTCCTCACCGAGTTTCCCTTGTGAAAGATTGAGAAGTAAAATTTTTCCCTCATTCATGATTTCTTCCAGATTAATCGAGGATTTAGGCTTCCCGACGATATTTCTGATCATTTTCGATGTGACAAATTGACCGACTTTATTCTGGATAGGGGAAACAGCCTCAGCTTTCATTTTCTCAGGCATCTTGGCAAATTCATGTTCCCAGAAATTTCGGAGCACCGGATCTTCAAGTTGCGCAACGACTTTTTTTCTGTAATTAGGATTGGTCAAAATTGTTAAAACATCTACTAGTGTACTATCAGGAGTTTCCAGAAGCGTTGAGATCACGTTTCTAAGGATATACTCCAGGCGCGGACCCCAGCTGGCGCCGTAAATTTTATAAAAAATAGACACAATACCTGATGCAACCAGCTCCTTTTGCTGTTTGTTTTTGACTTCAAGTACGTTGAGAGAGAAGGGTCGTTCAGTATCAAATGGTTCAAGGTATACTACATCGTTCAGACGACGCTTAGGGATGTATTCTAGAATTGTTTCACAAAGATCTCCATGAGGATCAATTATACCGACACCCCGACCTTTTCTTATATCATCAATAGCCATGTTGGCTATCAGCGTAGATTTTCCAGCGCCAGTTTTACCGATGATATACATGTGTTTTCGTCGGTCTGGTGTCTTAATACCAAAGATCGATTCTTTATTTTTAAACTCGGCTTGAGCAAAAAAGTTGATCTCATGTTTGGCTTCTTCTGATAAACCATCTGCCACAGGTAAGTTCTCAGGCGGTTCACCAAGAAGCGTTTTACCCCAGGCGATATTTTTAATCCCCGAAAGCAGATAGCCGGGTGGATGCCACAAAGTCGCCAGTTCCTGAGCATTTAGTATTTGGTGGGTGTGTTCAAAATGACCAATGGTACGCTTCTTAATTTTTTTGATCAATCGTTGTTTCCTGACTATTGGTCTGTGGAAAACAAACTGATTACCTTCACCCAGAGAAAATGAGCCGAAGGTACCGCCTAAATTATGTAAGTACGGGAGAAGATGAGTTTGCTGATTCTGGGAGCCGACAAGTAGCCGAATAGCCGCTTTACCGCCCTGAAAGGAGGCCTTTTGCAGGATCCGCTGTCTGAGAGGGTTCTGTCCGTACTTGGCCGCCACCGGGTCGTAAGCTTGTTTTTTGGCGGCTTCCACAGCTGCGTCCTGCCAGGGAAACGAGGCTGGCGTGACTACAATCTGGACAGCCATTCGGGCTGAGGCGTCTTGCTTGGATAAAAACCCGACTAATGAAGCCAGGGGATCAATATCTTTAAAGTCCATGTACGTTTTCGCCGGCAGGTAAAAGTGAGAGTTAAGAATAGCTTCACCAGCCATGAGGTGATTTGACTTGAAGACCAGATCCATGGGATCCGTGGTTTTTTTCAGAACAGATGAGGGGAAAGAAGACGTCACCAAGCTTTGAATCAAGGTTTCGTTTTCCTGAGGAGTGGTCAGGTAGAAGTAAATAGTTTGAGAAATAAGATAGATTTCAAAGGCATAGGTTTTTGGGTGAACAATCAATTTTTTCCAGTTGGGAATATAAGGGTAGGGTAGAAGTGAAGCAAAAATTTGGGTAGCGGCTTCAATTGGCGTCTCGTCGTCTTTGGGATTGCGAATCTGAAAATATGAGTGGTTAATCATACTAAAATCATTATAGCAAAGCTGGTTGGTTATCAGCTCTTAAGCATAGGAATTTTCAATGCCGGGATACTCTGAAGCACAGTAATAATCAGGTGCATATTTACCAATCCTGATTTTTACGTCTTCAAACTTGATATTTTTGTTCAAACGGATGGTTTGGCCATGGCTGTTTACTGCCTCATAGTCAACCACGGGCGTACCCCAGGAACCAAGTAATTGTGGATCAACTAAGCCAGATGAGTGTAAAAAATCTCCCTGTTTATAAAGCCGGTTCCAGTTACCAACATCATCGTTCAAACAATTTGAAACAAAGAGATTTTGGACTGGTCCAATGGAGTAAACTTCCATACACCCCGATGTATTGGAGTTTTTTAAGGTAATTATTCTGGAGATGGTTTGATTAGTTTCAGAACAGGTTAACTCAAATGCTTTACCACAGTCCCAGGCATCACAGCCGGTGAGTTGGGCTATTTCAGATTGGATATCATATCCTTGGCGGGCAGTTTTGATAGAAGAATCTTTCAGTTGAGCATATTGGGCGTTTGTTATGTAAATGCCATCTGAGGTGAAGTTTTCACCTTGTAATTTTTTTACTGTGATGCTGTCACACCAAGCACTGGTCACGAGAGAGTCAAGATTTTGACCCGTACAGTCGGCGACAGTGGCAGTTTGCAGATTTTGTACCAAAATACCCTCTGATTCTGAATCAAAAAAGGTACAGTGGTTGATTGTGGCTTGACCGCGACGTTGACAGGCCTGATCCATCGCCGGATCATACTTTGAACCAGATCCTTTTCCATCTATAAAAAGCATTGCGTCCCAGGGGCTGTCGGGTGGTATGTAACCATATTTTCCTGCGCGTTTGGATCCACCTTGGAAGTTGATACCTGCAACTTCAACTTTTCCTTCGACGTCTTCAAGAAAAAGAATACTTCGTTTGGCAAAAGAGCCCCAACGTTTCGGAATATCCGAAAGAGACGGATCAAGTTGTAAGGTGGTTAATCCATTGCCTTCTATACTAACGTTGGCATCTTCAGGAATAGTGCAGCGAATAGGTCGATCTACCTGTATTTTGCCGCAAGGAAGCGAGATGATTTCGTGTTGTTTGGTTTCGCTAGATTTTTGAACACCTTCCTGAATGAACTGCTCAATATCTGCGGCGTTATATTCTTTGTCGATAGCTGATTCAGCTGGATGATGAATTGTTGGAGCTGGTGGTAGGCCAAGATCACTTGATTGAGGGTCACTGAGCATACCAGTTATCGCCGTTCCCAGACCAATGCCGGCAAGAATAAATGTTCTTCGCGAGAGAGCTGGACCGAGTTGATTTTCAATCATATAAAAAAACTCTCTTTACCCGTCTTGAGAATAACTTCTTTTCAGAAGAATTGCAATAAATGATAAAATTAAAAGGAGAAATCCTAAATATTCCAAATATTGTGGCCAAAAAATCACGACAATGGTTTTTTGTCCGGAACTGAGCTGGTCAAGTTGCCAGCCGTTGGCCCAATTGTTGATCAAGAGATGATTTTTTAGTTCTTTGCCGTCTATGAAAGGGAAGTTTACCGAGAAAAAATCAGTGCCCTTTAATTGATAGGCTTTCCAACCAGGGTGAAAGGACTGATACAATATCAATGAAGATTTTTTAACAGATTCTGAAATATTAAACTCATACAGATATGGCGAAATTTTTAGATAGGAATACTCGGAATCCTTTGGACTATATTCATGCGTCTGAGGTGCAGTAGTATAAAATAACTGTGATGCAAACGTGTAAGGGAAGGGGATAACATACACATCACGCAACTGATTTTTAGTTTCGTAATTTCCATAAGAAATATTGTCAATACTCAACCCATATCCAAATGAATCGTCAATCGGTGGAATGATAAAGTAATCCTGTTTAAAGTTCTTCGTTTTTGATAGCTCATCGTATAATGTGCAGATATCTGAATAATTATTTTTCAAACAGATGCGAAGCGGTAAGCCAGCCACAGTGCGAGCATTAAAAACAAGTATGTATCCTAAGCTATGATTTAACGAATCCAGGGGAATATATGCACCATCGGTTTCATTTTTTGTTTCAAAGTTCACTGCGTTATTTTTACTATCATAGGAAAGAACTTTTTTATTCGGATTCAGTGAAAGAATTTTTTTAGAATCGTAGACAGTTTTTCTGACGGGAAAGTCAATTTTTTCGGTTAAGTTATCAGTATTGACTTCAGAGTCTGCCTCTTCAAGCATTTGAGGTTGTCCGTTGAAATAGTTGGGTAATTTCAGATAAATCTGACCGGTACCAATGAGAGTTAATTTGTTTTCTGGCAAACTCGATTTATTTACTGAAAAACTCTGACCATTGAATGTAAAAAACAGTAAATTTTTATTAGTAAGAATTTCTGTTTTAAACTGCAAAGGCGTAAATAAATGATCTGGCAGCAGTGGTTTAAAAAGAATTACATATTCATTACCAGAATGTTTTTCAAGATAGATATCGCTTAACAAAATCGACTCAGTTTGCAAATAGTCTGGGACATGAAGATAAGTTGAGATTTTCTGGGTAAAGTTTTTTAGAGTGATATTTTTTTCATCCGAGGCCAGATCGACAATTTCCGGTTTCACGCGATCTGCAGCATCAGTACTATTTCTGAATGGATAGTAAACGGTGTCGGTGGAAGTACTATTGGTATCTGTTAAGTAATCTCCCCACTGAAAATAGGCAGCATCACTATCAGTCCATTGATAAGCAGGAGTAATATTGGTTTGAATAGTTTTGATTGCTGCTTGGACTTTTTTCAGATTAATTTTATAGACACTTATTTTGTTAAACTGTCCGATGGGTTGCAGTGCATTCATTTTTTTTAAACTCGTGAGCGTGTCGGTGATTTCTCTAGCATATAAAATCTGGTTGCGGTTTTTTTCCGAAGGAGAGATCACGTGTTTATCCCAGACAATATACTGAATATTAAACTTTTGCAGATCCTTTGAGAAAGCCTCGTAGTTTTTCGCGTACAACGCATAGTGAAGTTCACGAAATGCCTCCTCGTTAGCAACACTCCAGCGGTCAAAATCACGATCCATCAGCGGCTGTTTCAAGTTAAACCATAAAAAGCCGGCACCTTGATATCCCCAGTCATAGTATTGCCAACCGGTGAAGTTATATAGTGGTAGAGAAAGTACCACGCCATCGGGTTGTTTGTTCATGAAGTTCCAGAAAGCGTTATATTCTTGAGGGATCGCAAGTTTCATTTTGTCAGAAACCAGATGACCCTGAAAAAGTGGCCAGGCATAGACACAAAAAGCAATTGTTGTGATCACGCCGAAAGTAGCAATCCATTTTTTTGAAATATGACTGAATATAAAATGTAAAAATAAAGAAAAATAAATCACATAACTAAACAGAATCACAATTGAAAACTTCGTGAAAACGAAACGAAGTGCTTCATCGGAGAGGGAAAACGATGAGAGAAAGTCAAATGCTAAACTAAACGGGAAGGTATGATTCATCAAGAAAATAAACGGAACGACAAAAAAAGGTAAAAACGAGATAAATATTTTTTCTTTTTTTCGAAATGCAAAAATCAGTCCGATCATTGAGCTGGTAAACGTCAGGTAGCCAATCGCAGAAATAAGTGGATTTTTTAGATGATTAGTCCACTCAGGCATCAGGGGGGTTTGTTTTTCTTTACTGAAGTCATACACTTGCCAATCAAAGTAAAATCCGCGAATCAGCGCCACATCTTTTAAATATCCTTGCTCACGATTTCTCAGTCGGTACTCTTGTGAATAAAGACGATTTTGTTTACTCTGAGCCGGAATAGCACTCGAGGTTTTTATAAAGTATAAATTTGGCAGCAACCAAAATGAGTTTAGGGTGAGAGTCAGTATGACTAGAATGAAAGCGTGTAGAAGCGACTGGCGAGTTTTTTTAAAATAAATAAAAAGTGCCAAAAAAAGACAGTAAATCCCGAAAAAGGGATACCATAAATGAGCGGCATAAGCTTGGGGGGTAGAGAGTAAGGTGATGATAGAAAAGAGAATCAGAAATTTTTTCTTTGAAGTGGCAAGATACTGCAGGGTAAATAAAGCTATCCAGGGGAGAAAAGCGTACTGGGTGGTAAACATCTCAAAGGGAACATAAAACTGTTGGACAGTGGACAAATTTAAAAGATAAAAAAGTGAACTTAAGAAAGCGATCAAGGAAGCGTGGGGTTTTTTTGAAAATAAATACTTGACGAGAAAATATACGCCAAGTGGTCCCAAAAAAAGACAGAGCATAAAATAGCTAAAGCGAAGATTAGAAAGCGAGATAAAAAAATGAAAAAGCCACAAGATGACCACTCGGGGTAAGTCGGCTATATGGGAGTGACCGGCAACTGCACCCAATCCTTGATTATCTCGCCAAACGCCAAACAGAAGATTTTTGAAGTTAAGCGAAAAGCTCAACTCGGGGTGAAGTGTATCCCAGCCGGTGATAAAAGCACCCGGGGTATACGTTGAATAGGCGATCAGGCTGATGATAACCAAAAGAATCAGAACAAAGATGTTTTTAACTAAAAAATTGTTTTTCATGGAAGAAATTACTGATAAGAACCGGTGTATCCTTTCTCTTTCAGACATTTCTGATAGATATCAGACATCGGGTAGGAGACATGAGCACCATTGGGGAGATTTTGGCTAAACTGGGAGATACGGAAACAATCGTCGATGGCTTTGATCCTTAAGTAGCTGTCGAACTTCCAGATGGCAGCACTGATGGCCACGAGTACTAAGACCGCTAAAATGATGGAGTTGATCAATGATTTTGAACTGTTCATATGGGCTGTTTCTAACCACAAAAATTTGCTTTGCAGCTAAAAGAACCCACCTAACCTTAAATTAAATCTCTACATGCTTACGCATGACTACCAAAAAATTGGTAGTAAAAGAAAATTAAAAGTTAGGGGGAACATATTAGGACATTAATAGGGAAAAAATTCCGGGGTCGGAAGACCAATAGCTTGTGCTATCAATTTTGCCGACCCGGCGAGAGTCTCGTGAACGAGACTTGCGTATACCGTTATCTGTGAGGCCAGTATCTGAGAGTGACACCCTCTGTGCAACCGTTACCGCCGCAACCTTTGGTTTCCATGATGTCAACCAAGGTACAAGAGCCCAGAGGACTAATGTCGGCACCAAACGGCGCTCTAACAAGTGTGTCTTCAGTGAAACTGACGACCAAACCTGTGTTGGGGTTTTTGTCTTGGGCAAGTTGTTGAAACGTGCCATTTGATTGGACCTCGATGTCGCCCATAGCGCTGCATCCCTTTTTGACAAGGAACACTTCGTCTCTTTGCATCGCATGATCACCAGGGCAACTGGGGTTACCTACTTCGTTGTAGTACGCATCTTTTCCCATAAGAGGGATAAGTATCTCGAAGTCTGTACCGGTGTTTTCCGGGTGACGCTCGAATACAGTGCGTTCAAAGTACTGAACTTGATAGGTTTTACCATCGGTCTTGCTGACGCGATTCATGACATCCGAAATCGGGTATCCAAATTGCATCAAGCCGCCGTGCTTTGTCCAGTAAACTCGGTACGGTCCTGAGATGGTTTTATCAGTCTCGGGGAACTTGTACGGGCTGCTGTCGATCGGTGTCGGCGCGGCCTGGGCAATGGGTTGTGATGCAGATACTGCAGCAGCTGATTGCGCTTGTGACTGTGGATTGGGTTGATTTCCATTCCACTTTTTCAATACATTTGCATGTACTTTTGTCATCATCGCTTCACCAGAAACTGCTGCGCAACTGGCACCCCAAGGAGCAACTGCTTTTCCGCTCACAGCGAAAAACACAACCAGCTTGGTTGAGCCATCGTTGTCGTAAAGGACCTGTCCGTCGACACTTATGTCTCCTGAACATGACCAGCCTACGGGAACTTGCCAATTTCCACCAGAGGATATCTGATGAGAATTCGCGGCGTTTGCCTGAGCGTTGAGCCCAATCTCTGGAACAAGAACGAGCGCTACCAAAACGGTAACAATCGCTAATGCCTGAGACAACTTTTGCCAGTTCATTTCTTTCTCCTTTTCCCTAAAGAGGCCGGAACTTCGCAAGCGCTACGCGCGACTCGCAATTTTCATCGTCTCCGACCTCTATGGACTAATTCGCTCATGAGAATACAAACTTACTTGGTTACTGTTGATTTAGCAGTAGCCAATATTCTCTCTTGAGCTGAGATCACTAAAAGGACGTCGATAGCCTTAGTGCAGGCTCCAGGATTGCCGCAGTTTGCGCCAGCATTGCTACCAGTGCCAAAATTTAGCGGTTCACCCGGATGAGCGAAAGTCTGCATACCCAGCATATTTGCTGAAGCGTGACTTACTAAGCCAAGCGCTGCCCATTCAAGGTGGTCACCATCCCAATAGCGTCCCATGACTGTGAAGCCGTTGTCGGCATCTTGGTTTCGCCAAATAACTGACTTGTTTCCTACATTAAAAAGCAGGAGTAAGCAGCCAGTTGAGTCGGTGCCCCGGCATTGCTGCCCTAGGAAGCTGTAATCAGCTGTAATGAGCCTGTAATGCCATGCCGGAACTACAAAGTCACAGGGATGGTTCTCACAAAATGGAGATTCATCTTCGCCATACTCAGCTCCCCAAGAGGCCGGTTTCGTCTTGGAAGACGGAAAGTCTTTCCTATCGGGATTGCCGATATTTGGAAAATACTTCCACTGGGCCGGATTGGGGTTTTCCAGGCGCTTCAGCCAGTCCCGCACGATCGGGTCTTTGTTGATGTCAGCGTTTTCACTAATCGTCCACTTTCCATGACTTGCATCTGTCGGCAGAGTAGGCATTGTGCCTTGGGACGTCAGGGTAAACGTAGTACCAGACGTGATTGTTGCCGTCATTAAGCTCGATGATGTCGGTGATTCGATCAGTGTTGCGGTCAAGGCGCCTGTGGCTGTGAACGTCGCAATAACTGTAGGTGTGAGAGTAACTAGGATAGGCATCATAGTGTTAGTTGCCGTAGGTGTCGCTGTGTATGTAGAGGTAGGCACTAAAATTATTCTAGTTGGCGTATCCGTTGGAGTTGCTATAGGTGTAGGAGTAAGGTCCTGTCCAATTGGATTAACATTGCATCCCGCAATCGTAATCGCAATTAACAAGACAGTAAAGGTAAATAAGACTTTCATCTCAATTTCTCCTTTCACTTGTGCGCATCCTGATTAAGGACATGCAACGTAAAGCCTACAAAAACCACAATTAGCGTTAGCAGTAAGGTAGCGTTGGTTAGACGGAAATTAGCCTCTATTAAAAAGCCAATATACCAGACTACTACTGCCGCTATCGTTGCGAAGACGCACAATCCAATTTTCTTTGGTTTACCATTTCCCGGTGCCATTCCCTGAACAGTTGACCTACCCATAAAAGGGTTTTCCACTTCTTGTGTCATGGGTGGATCTGGAGGGTCTGTTGTGTTCATCGTAGTTCTCCTTTTCCAAAAGTGCCAGAATGTTTCTCCGAGATCCAAAAGGAGCGCGAAGATCGGTCCCGCAGTGTGCAGAACTATCTGTTTGACAAGCCAGTATAAGCAACCCGTTTTTCTCACCTCCTCAGTAGAATTTTGACTTTCGTCAGTTACTATCTCCTCAGGCTCAACATCCTCATATCCGACGATGAAGTTTTGTAACCTTTCGGCTATTATTCTCTCGGATGCCGGATTTAGTGCCTGTTTTGAACTTTTGGAGGTCACATACTTCCTCCTTCTCTCATCCGAGAGTTAAATAGATACCCTACTTTAATTCAAGCTGCCTTGCGGTACTTGAAAGGACGGAAAGAACGATTCTTTCTGTGACGGGGTCCTGTTGGTTGAAGGTCGACACACTGAAGATCAATCTATTTTGACCATCAAAGTGTCGACCTCCAATTCTCATAATGAGATCAGAGGATAGGTTTTTTAAATAAAAATTTCCCTAAAATCCTAAATGTAAAGGTGCTCCGTTGTAGTTTCAGAACTACGCAGGACTTGTACTTTTTCAAGCTTTAGTTGACCTCAAAGCTAATTTGAGGCTACTGTCTACTCTCCAAAGTCCAAGGACAAGAGGTATGTCTGCTCAAGCTTTTTAAGCAGCTGACTTCCTGTCACAGTGTAAAGTGCTCCATCAGGTATCGATGGAGCTGTTCCATCTTCCTGATAGATCACGTCCTGCCTGTTGCGGCAGAACTTCATGAGCTTGAAGCCCACGAACCGGGCCTGGTTTAGGCAGGCCCAATTCCTAGGCTGCAATGAAAATTCTCTGGTGAAATACGTTCTTTGGTCAATGGAGAAAGAAAATATGATGAAGTTGGTAAAGAAGGTCGGGGAATGCCCGTTTTTTTCTTGTTAGATAATTGGGATAAAGACTTTGTACCTATATTACAGCCTAAACCTATATATAGTTTATTCATATAGGAGTGAATTATATCACATTATTATAGGACAGTCAAGTAAGCTAAAAGTAAAAGAAGATTAATAAATAAGTAAGAATGGAAAAACGATTAGATCACAACCTGTAGAAAATAGTTATACTCTGTTCAAATAATAGATACAGAAAAAACCGCCCAGAGAATCGCCGATCAAACTTTTATGAGGAAATTGGGGCTAGCCGAAGATGATTTTCCACTTTTTTAATTCTTTTTTCATGATCTAGATACTGGTTATCAAAAACTTTAATGATCAGATTTATATCTGTCTTGATTTTTCGAATATCTCTTCTCATCGGCGTAAGTTCTTTTTTAAACTTCCTTGTCATTCTTTCGTCCAGCAACCTGCCTAATGGCAATTAAGTTGTCTGAAATAAGCATGAATCCCTATTATAGACAAGACCTTTACCAAGGGCAATGGATTATAGTCTACAATTTTTAAGCATGATCTGGTAGGCGACGATGGCAGCTGAGACGATGACGTTGAGCGACTTATTAATGCCCCACATCGGTATTTCAACGATGTGGTCAACTGCGTCCAATGCTTCAGTGGTCACGCCCACTGTCTCATTGCCGACTAGAAATGCTAGAGGAAAGTTTATTTCAAGCTTCGCAAGAGGTGTCGCTCGCTCGTGTTGTTCGACTGCAACGGTTTGTACTGTCGGATCGAATCTTTTTATATCAGCAATGGCCTCAAGGGCGGTTTTTTTATACTCCCAGGGCACCAGTTTATATGTTCCGATTGAGGCTTTTTTGATGCGAGAGTTTGGCGGCACCTCAGTTTGACCACATAAGTAGATTTTTTTGACAGCTAGAGCATCTGCCAGCCGAAATAATCCACCAACATTATAAGTATCATAAATATTTTCTAAAACAAGGTATAAAGGGTGACGGGGTAGAGAAGCAGCCTGTTCGATGGCTTTCGGCTCGCTGACTGTACGTAGTTCCTGTGCATTGAGTTTCATAGGGAATATTATACCAAGGCCGGATTATTACCGTAATTTCACATGATTCATACCCCAGTTTCACAGTAGGTGTTTACTCTTTATTCATATGGTCATAGTTACGGCACTTTTGGTATTGCTTTTCCTTATTAACCTATAGTTGACATGATATAAGGCCTGTAGTATAATTTCCCTCTATGATACGAAAAGTCTTTTTGTCAGTTTTCTTGTTTGCGACTCTTCTTTTGGTTACGCAGACCGCTCGCGCTCAATATGGCTGTACCAGTCAGTATGGTCAATATGGCGGATGTCCACCTTCCCAGAACATCATGATAAATAAGCTAGTGGCTAAACCAGGCACAAGTGATTTTGTTGATAACCTTTCCCCTTCAGATCCCCGATTTGGTGCCGGGTCAGTGGTTATATTTCGATTGATTGTTAAAAATACTTCAGACTCCAATCTTATTGGTGTCACAGTCAAAGATTTTGTGCCTACATATATTGAACCTCTGGAAGGACCAGGAAATTTTGACACGGGTTCACGGACTATTTCTTTCTCAGCCGGTGACCTTAAACCCGGTGAGGAAAAAAGTTATGATCTGAAAATGCAGGTAGTGGCTCAGACTAACTTGCCAAACGATAAAGGACTGTTTTGTATCTCAAATAGAGCTCAAGCATTTAACGCAAATGTTTCTGATGAAGATACCGCTCAGCTGTGTATCGAAAAACAGATTACCGGAGTGACTCAAGTACCTTCTACCGGACCTGAATTTGGTCTGATCTTTCTAGCTTCTGATTTTGCCCTTCTTGGCGCCGGTTTACTTCTAAAAAAGAGAGTGTAATATATAATATCTGCATGAAGCTACAGGTAGGAGTTAAAGCATTTATCAAGAATCGACAGGGTAAATATCTCTTCCTAAAACGCGCGAAAATATTAATAGATGAAAAAGTACCTTCATGGACTATTCCAGGTGGTCGGATAAACGCCGGAGAGCCGCTTTTGAAAGGATTAGCCAGGGAAATTAAGGAAGAAACAGGACTTAAGCTCGTAGGTATACCGAAACTATTATACGCCCAGGATATTATTCGTCCCCATCTGAAAAGACATATTGTCCGATTAACTTTTGTAGCAAAAGCTGTCGGAACCGTAGTTATCGATCAAGATAATGAAAAAGATCATGAGGAGTACAAATGGTTATATCTTTCAGAGCTAAAGAATTTACCTAAGGAAAAACTATTACTTCCAGTGATCAAACAACTCATAAGTATATCTTCTAAAAAATAAAAAAAGGTCAATGTGGATACTATGTGGATAAGTTCAGAAATATTGTTTCAATAGGCACTATAATGATTTAATTGAATAAAGTATATTTATTATAAGATTAATAGATAAATAACAGACTGAATTTTCAAGAAAGGTGCCTAAAATGAGCCTGAAGGGGGAATCGAACCCCCAGTCTAACCCTTACCAAGGGTTTGTTTTACCACTAAACTATTCAGGCGATCCTTATATTTTACAATGTTCTCATTGAAATTTTTAGTGTTTTTTGTTATCCTGATCGCATGGATATCAAATACATTGGTCACGCTTCGTTTATTTTAAAGTCAAAAACAGCCCAGGTAGTTACCGATCCTTATGATCCAAAAAAGGTCGGTTTGAAGTTTCCCAAGACAGAGGCAGACATCGTGACGATCTCTCATCACCACCCAGATCATGATTACTCCGATGGTATATCAGGTACACCGCTTGTACTTGACTGGCCGGGCGACTACGAAAAAATGGGCGTTCGTATAACCGGTTTTAAAAGTTATCATGATAAAAAAAAGGGTGCCGAGCGAGGCGAAAATATTCTCTATAAATTTGAGACTGAGGAGTTGGCAATTTTACACTGCGGCGATCTAGGTTTAGTTCCCGATGACAGTTTTATACAGGAGCTTGGGGAAATTCATGTACTTTTAGTACCTGTTGGCGGATTTTATACGATTTCTGCTCAGGAAGCAGCCGAGTTTGTCAAAAAATTAGAGCCAAATATCGTCATTCCGATGCATTATAAAACTGCCTCACATACTGAAGAAATGTTTAAACCATTGGCGCCACTTGATGACTTCTTAAAGGTGATGGGTACAGCAGCTGAAGAGCCGTTGCCGAAGTTAACGATAAAAAAAGACATGATTGGAGAAGAAGAGATGAAGGTCGTTGTTTTAAAAAGTGACGCTTAACAGTTTTCTATACCGTGTATGCCCGCGCCGTCCCCCAAAGTACCACCACATGATGATGAGGCCGAGAAGTCAGTCCTCGGTTCTATCTTAATTGACTCATCAAGTATTAGTTTGGTAGCTGAGTATCTGCGATCGGGACATTTTTATGTACCGGCTCACCAGCTGATTTATGAGTCAATGTTATCGTTGTTTGAGAAACAGCAACCGATTGATCTTTTAACTTTAAAAAGTGAGCTCCAGACGAAAGGCACCCTGAAAAAAATCGGCGGAGCCCAGTACTTAACAGATTTGATAAACATCGTTCCAACCTCAGCCCACGTTGAACAATACGGACGGATCGTGAAAGATCAATACACAAAGCGAAAACTGATCGAGATGTCATCTCATATGGTCCAGAGGGCATTTGATGACGTTGGCGATGTTAGGAAGCTTCTTGACCAGGCTGAAGGCGATATTTTTGCCCTTTCTCAGGAACATCTACACAGCGACTTTATTGATTTAAAAGAGATTTTAGCCGAAAGTTTTGAACGGTTGGAAGAGTTTGTCAAGCGGGGAGATCACATGAGGGGCGTGCCGACAGGTTTTGCAGATCTAGATCATAAACTTTCCGGTATGCAGCAGTCAAACCTAGTCATTTTAGCAGCCCGCCCAGGCGTAGGTAAAACTACGCTTGCCTTAAATATTGCACTTCAGGCAGCTATCAAGTCAAAAACTCCAGTCGGCATGTTTTCTCTTGAAATGAGCAAGGAAGAGCTGGTTGATCGTCTTCTTGTGGGGCAAGCCGAGATTGATGCTTGGAGGCTGAAAACCGGCCGGTTGTCTGATGATGACTATAAACGGTTGACTGAGGCTATGGGCGACCTCTCCGATGCGCCGATCTACATCGATGATACACCGGGTATCTCGATTCTTGAGATGCGTACGAAGGCCCGTAAACTTAAAATGGACAAAGATATCAAGCTTCTTATTGTTGACTATTTGCAGCTGGCCGATGCCGGCCGACGATTTGATTCACGTGTCCAGGAAGTTTCTTTTGTCTCACAAGGATTGAAAAATCTGGCTCGCGAACTTCACATTCCAGTTTTGGCCTTGTCTCAACTTTCCCGAGCCGTTGAACAACGGGGAATTAAAAAACCGCAACTGGCAGATCTTCGTGAATCAGGCGCGATTGAACAAGATGCCGATGTTGTTATGTTTATCTATCAGGAGGAGGAAAATGACCTTCTTGACACGAGTAAACGTATTTTGAAGATTTACATCGCCAAACACCGTAACGGTCCAACAGGCGAAATTGAGCTGATGTTTCGAGGAGATCGCGTAAAATTCTATTCGATGGAGAAAAATGATATTAGTTTATGATCTTTTTCTTATGCTTTTTTTCTGCAATTGAGAATGAATTTGTAAAACTAAAATACTAATTAAAGATCCAAAAAGTGCTCCACCAACAACATCCAAAAAGTAATGACAGCCTAAGTAGATTCTTGAGTAGGCTACAAGTGTCGCAATCGTATAGTAGATCCATTTGCGCTTCGCATCAAAGTGAGCCAAGATAACAGCAGCCGAAAATGCTCCAGCTGCATGTCCTGAAGGAAATGAAAAGTCAGAGGGACACGAGATAAATGAGCTGGCGATGTGAAAAATCGGCCGTGGTCGCTCAAAGATATTTTTTAATATATCATTCGTGATGAAACTCGTAATAATGAAACTGGCAAAAAAATAGCCGATAAATCGCTTGTCTTTCTGTTCTTCAAAAACAATAAGAAGCAAAATAATGATTGCCCAGGTGATGATGGAGTTTCCCTTCAAAGATAAAAACGCAAAGATCGAGTCAAACAGTATATTATGGGGGATAATTCGTGTTAAAGCGAGTGAAAATAGCTGGTCAAACTGTAAAAGTGCATTGAGCATACTTTAGTATACAAATATTTTATGATGTCCCCTGATGATTTGTCGCGCTTTCAATCGGGGGACTTCATACATATACGATACAACGTGAAACTGCTGTATTTCTTTCTTTAGATGTACATAAATTTTTTCCAGAAACCAGGGAGAGACATATAAATAAAAAAAGGTTGCCAAATCATTTTTTTCAGGTAAAAATGTAAATAAATCCCGACGTAATATGGATATATTTTTTTTATTTATGTGAAAAAAACGACGAAGTTGCATAATCAAGATTAAAACAGGGTTGAGCTCTATAGCGATAAATTTTGTATTAAGATTTTTCTGATAGGCGATTGAAGCTGCCTCAAAAATGACAGCGCCGTCACCAGCGCCCAGATCAATTATTTGTTGATCGTTTTTCAGCTGAAGCGCCTGTATAATTTTAGTAAAATCACGCTTGTTTGACGGAAAGTAGGGTATGGGGGAGAGCGCGGGAAAGGCAAATAACGCAATGAAACTCAGGAAAAAAATTACGATCATACCTCCGACAACAAGCATTTTTCTATTATAATATATTAAATTCTATGAGTATTTTTTCATTTCTTCTTATAGTTCTTGGTTTGTCGCTTTTTGAAATTATTTCAAGCATCGATAATGCTATCATTAATGCCGAAGTACTCTCGACGATGAAGAAGGAAACGCGCAAATGGTTTTTAAGTTGGGGGCTCCTAATTGCTGTATTTGTCGTTAGAGGGGGATTGCCGTGGCTTATTGTTTGGTTGGCGACTCCTGGGCTCGGTCCGATGCAGGCTCTCACTGCTACATTTTCTAATGATCCTCATATCAAAGACACGATTGAACAATCCGCTCCAGTTCTTCTCCTTGGTGGTGGGGTTTTTTTATTATTTGTATTTTATCATTGGCTTTTTATGGAAGAGAAAAAATACGGTTTACCCGGAGAGCGGTTTTTTCAAAAGCAAGGCGTCTGGTTTTATGCAGTCGTATCGATTATTTTATCGATTATTGTTTGGTTTAGTATCCATGAGAATCCATACATGGCGCTTTCTGCTGTTTTTGGGTCTTCGGCTTTTTTTATTGTGCATGGATTTCGGGAAAATGCCAAGGAGCAGGAGCAAAAATTACTCGGAACTGGACTGTCTGAGCTCAGTAAAATATTATATCTTGAGATTATTGATGCGTCGTTTTCAATCGATGGAGTACTTGGCGCGTTTGCTTTCACGTTGTCAGTTCTCGTAATTCTTATTGGGAATGGTTTTGGTGCCATTCTTTTGAGACAGCTGACCATAAGCAACATGGATAGAATAAAAAAATATCGTTATCTGAAAAATGGCGCCATGTACTCGGTTCTATTTCTGGGGATGGTGATGGTGCTTGAAGCGTTTGGACTCCACGTCCCAGCCTGGTTCACACCACTCTCAACAATCTCAATCGTGCTGTACTTTTTTTACCGATCAAATGAGGACCAACTGATAGAAACACATTAAAAAGAGTCAGGTCTTATTCACTTGTAAATTAAAGATTGTAGTACTAGATTGATGATAGATATGGAGAAATTGTGGTTATTTGTACATGAAGTAGGCATTATATTTGGTGCCGGGAGTGTCACCACAGCTTACGCGCGTGAGCTTTACTTTCGTTTCAACCCTCACCAGATGCACGGTCGAGGATATTTACCAATTATAAGTATAATGATAAATATTGCTTTTGCGCTTCTTATCATCTCGGGTTTTGGTCTGTATATGACCAATCCGCAAAAGTATAACGGATCTTCATATTTTGGAATGAAAATAGTACTGATCATTATTCTTCTTGTCAATCATGTGGCGATAAATGCTTTTATACGAGGTAAAAAAAACGAGATGAAATTTGTACACACTGTTTCCGAGTACATCTCTCTTTTGGGTTGGTACGCAGTGATCGCGGCATCAATATTGATTTGAGAAATTTATTTTTGTTTACTGATGCCGACGAAGTAGGCTAGGAGAATCCATAAAACGACAAAAGATCCTTGAAAGATAATATCTGTATATTGCAAAATACTCGTGTTTCCAGTTAAGCCTGCATAGATTAACGCAATAGGACCAAGAAAAGTTAAGCTCATCCAATAAGCAAGCCAGGTTTTCATCTCTTCTGAAATATTCAAGTTCGCCAAAATTAAAGCAAACAGTATCCCACCATAAGCAAAACTCAAGGTGTGGTTGTGGCCAGAAACTACCAGATCCTTTATTGCCGGTTGTCCGCGGATGAGATAAAAACCAAAGCCGCTAAAGATTGCTAATACGAGTGAAGAAACAATAATAAGATATTTCTCAGCAAATTTCATACTAATCTTATTCTGGTCTTACTTAAATCATTTGTCAAGTAAAGTGAGTTTGTGCCGCGAGTGAGAGTCGAACTCACACGGGGTTGCCCCCACTAGTTTTTGAGACTAGCCTGTCTGCCATTCCAGCACCGCGGCTTGCTAAATAATATACAAATTATATCATTTATCTCTGGGACACGGAATGACATAAATATTGTAAAATAGGCAGTATGAGTGAGCCAAACACTGTCGAACTGCGACTGGAAGAGGGCACATATGCTCAAGGAAGAATAAACGCCATAGTAGAACGCGGACAAATATTTCTAAGCACCAGCCATTTGTTGTCAACGACAAAGTCAGTAGATGAAACAGATACACGAAAGTTCAGAGAGTTTATTGAGTTAGTCGTACCAATGGATGAGACCAATGGTAGAGTTTTACCTCACCTTGATCTTGTGGCAAAGTTTGACAGAAAAATCACAGAACAACTTCTTATCAATCAGCCTGATTTATCTTCGCAGCTAATCGTTACGCGAGGAGAACTTCTGGGATATTTACATGACTTTGGCAGATTTATTACTCACAGGTTTCAAAGAAATGATGCTTTATCAAATCATATTTTAAAAAAAATCGGCGTTCGAGAGGATTTACTCACTAGTTTGCCCTCAATCAGAAAATTTATGGATAAAACTGATACAGAGGAGGAAGCTCAGAAAATTTTTGACCAGTTAACTCCCGAACAGAGAGTTATTGAAATTGCTGATATGTGTGGTAAAAGAAAACCTGACGGCGGTATTCCAACGTTTGAGGAAGTGATGTCATATCACAATATTAAAAAAAGCCGGGAGGACTATGAGAAACAGACCAAGCTATCAATGATTTGGCCAAGTGAAATTAAACTAGAGGATCCAAATTTCGTTAAACTCTCTGTTCGTGTTTATGAGAAAGAGATCGCTTGGCTACATGGACTTGGAGTAGATGTCGAAACAGTCCGTCAACAAATACTTTCGGATGAGCAAGGTAAATTATAAGTGGTTTACTTCGGCGTTTAAATGAATTTTCCTTCCTTCAAAAGCGGTTTATCATCAATTAACAAAACAGATCCAGGAAGTTTCATGTTTTTGACGATATCCCAGTGGATTGCAGAGTCTGTATGGTTGGTGGGTGCACCGCCGCGTTTTTCCCGATAAGACATACCTAGAGCTAGATGAATTGTGCCGCCGATTTTTTCATCAAATAACGTGTCTTTTAAAGGCTGTTTGATGTTAAAATTTGCACCAATCCCCAGTTCTCCTAAACATTTTGCCCAGGAGTCGGTTGCTAAGATTTTCTGCAGGATTTCTTCACCAACTGCTGCCTGAGCTTTGACAACGTGGCCTTTTTTAAACTCAAGATGAATATTATTGACTTCACCGGCGCCGGCGTAATTAGTTGGAAGGTCAAAAAAAACCGTTCCTTCGACAGTTTGCCAGACCGGCGCCAGAAACACCTCACCGTCGGGGATATTTCTTTCCCCGTAGCAGGCTTTGGCCAATCTACCTTCAATCGAAAATCGTAAATCAGTGTCTTTTCCCAGAATCTGGATTTTGTTGCCTTTATCAAGCACCTTTTCAATACTGACCAGTTCTTTTGCCATTTTTTTATAATCAACGAGGCAGACTTGATAATAAAAATCGATAAACCAGTTCAAGTTAACACCGGCTTCTTGAGCCATGGCCTGGGTAGGGTAGTAAGTAAGAAGCCAGCGGTCACGATTGACGATTGTGTTTCGATACGGGCTAAATAACTTTCGACGGACTGCTAATTTTTCATGAGGGATTTGTTTCAGTTCATTCAAATTCGAAGGAGTCACTATTGAGATAAACGCATCAGCCCAGTCAATTTTTGCCTGAAAAATTTCCTTTGGGAGATGATGGAGCTGCCAATCACCTGCATGTTTAAAAAACTCATACAAAAGATCCTGGTGAGAGGCCCGATTTCCCTGATAGAGAAAGTCAAAGTCGATCATTGGATAGGCGCCGCGTTTCAAAGTTTCAATATAGAGAGCCTTTACAAGATTCCATGCCTGGAAGTCAGAAACTTCTATCAGTAACTTCTCTTTCGGCTTGATTTGCAGTGAGTGGTCGAGGAAAATGGCGGCGAGCTTTCTATCTTTTTCTGAAGGAATCATACATCATTATACCAGATCAGAAAGTGGTCATTTTTTAGAATAAATCTACAATACACAATGGATATGTATTTTATGAGTTGACTCCACCAAAGATGAGGAGTATCATATGAATTAAAAGACAACGATTAATTATCTTGCCTGATGATGCAGAAAATCATCGATATTTTAAACACACAAGATATTATCCGGGTAGCTCCAGAAGACACGCTATCGAGTGCACTTTCTAAACTCTCAAGTTCCCATGACGCCGCATTTGTATTCAACGACGAAGATGAATTTATGGGTGTCATTAATCCGTATCATAGTCTTATCAAAAATTCTTATCCGGGAAACGCCAAAGTTGAGCATTGTTTGTTTCATCCTCCAAAAATTTACCTGAAATATCCCTTGTATAAAGCTATGAAGCTTTTTATCGAGTCAAAAATTCATTATCTACCGGTTTTTAACGAGAAGAATGTTTTTCAAGGAATTATCTCGGCTCGTAAACTGCTTGAAGTTTTTGACAATCATCCCTCACTGAAGATGAGCGTTGGATCTCTTATAAATAAAAAAACCCGGCCGTCAATCACAATTAATGAGGATGACACGATCTCAACAGCTCTGCACCTTTTTAAGCAGTATAAAGTTTCCAAGCTAATTGTAATTAACAAAAATCAGAAACTGCGTGGCGTTCTCAGTTATTATGATCTGATTTTTTACCTAATTACCCCGCGGGAAAAAGAACATTTAGGTGAGCGGGAAGGCAATAAGAATAGTTTTTACAATCAAAGAGTTAAACGATTTGCAAAGACATATGTGTTGACTCTGACGCTTCAAGACAGTGCTAAACAGGCAGTAGACATGATTCTTGAAAAGCATATTGGGAGCGTTGTTATAGTCGACGCCGAAAAACGACCCATTGGTATCATTACGACTCGCGATATGTTTGGTCTCATGCTTAAACCAGAAAATAGTTTACAACTGCAACTTTCTCCAAAAAATCTTTCCAAGCAAAGTAACGAAGTTGTCCGTTCATTTTTCAGACAGTTTACTCATCTTTTACGTAAAGTGCCTAATTTAACTCGTGCGAATCTTCTTGTAAAAGAAGAAAAAAGTGGTGGAGTTTTCAAAGTATTGCTTTCACTGTTGCCTGCTAAAGGTCATAAAGAGGTAATCCAACGAGAAGGAAAAAACTTAGAAGAGCTTTTAAACGAGGTTAAACAGGGAGTTAAGTCGAAGCGAAGCAAGATATGATTCTTAATGGGTCTGATCTACCCGACGAATATACCAGAGTAATATACTTATTCCTAATCCGACGCCAAACCACAGCGTGATGAAGCGAAAAAGAAGAGTAATAAAGATGGCAGTTGGTAGACTTAAAGCAAATAAAGACGTCAGAAAATAGGTAATTGATCCTTCGGCAACACCCAAACCGCCTGGGATAAAAACAAAAAAACCAGCAATTGATGAAAAGGAAAAAATAAAAAGAGATATCGCCAGGTTGTAAAAAAGATTTACGTGAGCAAATTGGCTTACCAGTATGGCCAGAGATACTCCTTCAAAACTCCACGAAATAATCCCCAGCCCAATACCAACCAAAAAATTTTTACCCGTGATAAGTTTCTCCGTATTGTCAAAGAATATCTCAAAGTATTGTAGGATTTTCAATTTCGGAAAGATTTTTTCAAACGTTTTAATTAAGTGAAGAATCAGGCGTTTTAACTTAACTGCCAGTATAAATGCAATAACAAACAGTACAGAAAAAAAGAAAAAAAGAAGAGATTGTCTGACAAAAAAGAGGCCAATTAATCCTAAAAAAATCATCGCGATACCATCAGTCATTCGTTCAAAAACCAATGTTGGAATAACATGAGTGATCGAGGCATTTTGTGTACGTTTAAGAAGATATGCTTTAATAACTTCACCAGTCTTACCAGGTGTTACGGTCATCGATAGACCAGATACAAAAATGAAAAAAGTTCGGTTAAACGATATATGGATACCAATCTGTTTCAGATAAAAATGAAATCGAGCTGCTCGTATGAAGTAGTTGATAAGCGTCAAAATAAGAAGCAGGGGAATCAGTGTCCAGTTGAAGTGGAGAATCGCGGCCTTGATTTTACGAAAGTCACCAAAAAAAATGAAGGTGATATAAATTAATAGTGCAATGATGAAAATAGCAATGAGTTTATTTTCATAGCGTCTGAGGTTAAATCCACTCGGTTGATCTTGTCTAAAGCGCGCAGTTGGCATGGTACAATTGTAACATGAAAATTTTGATTACTGGTGCAGCCGGATTTCTTGGTTTTCATCTTTCCCAACAAGGTATAAAACACAAACTAACGCTTCTTGATATCGCTCCATTTAATAAGAAAGAGTATCCGAAAAAAGCTGACTTTATTGATGGCGATGTGCGGGATAAAAAACTTATAGATAAAGTCACAGCCGGACAGAACGTGGTAATACACGCGGCTGCCGCGTTGCCCCTATGGAAAAAGGAAGACATTATGACAACAAACATTAACGGCATGGCCAATATACTGACAGCCGCCAAAAAAAATAAGGTAAAGCGGGTAATTTTTATTTCCTCAACAGCAGTCTATGGCGTACCAAAACGACACCCGATCTACGAAACAGATGAGCGGGTTGGTGTTGGACCTTACGGCGAATCAAAGATCATGGCCGAAGATCTCTGTTTTGAAGCGATGAAACAAGGACTTCATGTGACCATCCTTCGCCCGAAAACCTTTGTCGGCACTCACCGACTTGGTGTTTTTGAAATTTTATTTGACTGGATTCACGACGGCAAACGGATACCAGTTGTCGGATCAGGGATGAACCGTTATCAGCTTCTGGATGTTGATGATTTAGTAAGTGCAGTCTACCGATTTTCTGAGACTTCAGACAAGAAATATGATGACTTTTTCAATATTGCGGCCGAGCAGTTTTATACAGTGCAAGATGATCTAGGGAAACTTTTTCGTTACGCCAAGTCGGGCTCAAGAATCATGAGGACGCCAGCCTATCCTATAAAAAAAGCCTTATGGTTATTTGAAAAATTGCATTTATCTCCTTTGTATCAATGGGTATACGATACGGCAGACAAAGACTCGTTTGTCTCGATTGACAAGTTGACTAAGACCTTAAAGTGGCATCCCCGTTATTCAAACTCTGAAGCCTTGATTAAAGCCTACCAGTGGTATCTTGACAACTATGCTGATATTAAGTCACGCCCCGCTGGGTTGACTCACACAGTTGGTTGGAAACAAGGTATTTTAGGATTCATCAAGAGGTTTTTATAAGCGATCATGGCGACTTTTTTTAAAAATCTTTCTCCCTACACGGTATCACTAATTTTTGTTCTTATTCTCGTGTTCTCGTTTACTCTTCGCGTATATAACCTGGATAAAAATCCAGCGGGTTTTTTCTGTGATGAAGCCAGTATCGGGTACAATGCGTATTCGATTTTGAAAACAGGCAAAGACGAGTGGGGACACGCGTTTCCTCTTTTTTTCGAAGCGTTTGGTGAGTATAAAAATCCACTCGACATCTATGCAACTGTACCTTTTATCGCCAGGTTTGGTCTGAATGAATTTGCCACTCGCCTGCCCTCAGTTTTTTTTAACATATTAACTGGAGTTGTTCTTTTTTTCATCGGCAGAAAACTCAAAAATTCTGCTCTCGGTCTCTTTTTGATGTTAGTCTACGCCATCACTCCCTGGAGCATTCATATGAGCCGGATCAACTGGGAAGGTCAACAGATTTTACTTCTTTTTACGGCACTATCTTTTCTGTTGCTGTTACAATACCTTCAAGATAAAAAATCCCGCAGTTTATTTCTTTTCAGCGTGATTTCAGCGTTTTGTATTTATACTTATTCACCGGCTCGGATCACTGCACCGCTTTTTTTTCTAACATCCTTAAGCTATTTTTTATATAAAAATCGCACTCGCTGGTACAATTTTGTCTTTTGCCTAATAATTTTTATTGTTTTACTCGTGCCATTTGGCTATAGATTTCATCAGGAAGGTTTGGCACGGTGGCAACAAGTGTCGATGTTTCAAGATAAAAAAAAGAATCCTCTTAAAAAATTTACCACCTCGTATCTTCTTCATTTTTCACCGGATTACTTATTTTTTAAGGGCGATATTGGTATGGCAGGTCAATTTGTCACTCGTCATTCGGTACGAGGAGAAGGGGAGCTGTACATTTGGCAGTTGCCTTTAATTATCTTAGGCCTTTTTTATGTATACAAAAAGAAACGAGCCTTTTTTTGGCCGTTGGCTTTTTTTCTTTTCATTTATCCGTTACCGTCATCGTTAACCTCTGATGTGCCGCCTCAGGCTACCAGAAGCATCGCTGGCATCATTGCTTTTACCCTACTTTCAGGAATAGGTCTGATTCCCGTTGCTGAATATTTTCAGAGAAAAAAGCGGTTCTGGCAGTTGAGTTTCATTGCAGTATTTATCTTTATTGTAAGTATCTTATTTGGTAAATACATATACCATTTCCAAAAATATCCTCTCTATTCCTCTGACTTCTGGGGATGGCAGTACGGTCCACACGAAATTATCTCGTATTTCAAAGATCATCGAAGCGAGTATAAAGATCTATATATGACAGGCAGTTTTAATGCACCAGAGATTTTTTTAAAATTCTACGATCCAGACAATCTATGTAAAAATTGTCACATCGGGGGCCTTAACGATGTAGATCAAACAAAAAAACAGCTTTTTGTACTATCGGAAGAAGAATATCTTTCTCTGTCAGCCCATCAGAAAGCCCAATTTTCTATAAAAAAAGTCATTTTGTATCCGGATAGCTCAGCCGCCTTCTACATCGGGGAGTTTATACCGCGTTCCTTCTGAAAAATGATGATTTCTGGATGGTCATACACGGTAAACGACTCATCAGCCCCTTGATCATCAATACCAATTGTACGGCCAAAAAGCGTTAGCGAAGGATATATATGCGACTGGTAGATTTTCTTAAACCCTAACTTGCCAGCAAACAGGTTTTTATAATAACCAGTTGTTATTGGATAACAGAGTTTATGAGTGCGGCAGTCGGCCAGTTTTGGGAGGGGGACGTAGAGTCGGTTGGAAGCAAGGATGATGTAGTCAGCGTGGTTGAGATTTTCTTGCATGAGAGCCCATTTTTGTTTGTCGTCGGGTTGGTCGTACAACGTCAAGGTGATAATTTGGTATTGTTCACTGTTTCGTAAAGGAATCAGATCATCCCAGTGCTCAACAGCGAGTGCCGATCCTAAGGGAATGTTTTTCAGAATCCAGTCGGTGGCCTGAATGCGGCTGTGAGGTAAGGAGTATATATTGACAAACAGTCCTGTCCAGACGAGCGCGAGCACCGCAGCTAGAATATAAATATATTGGCCAAATTTCAAAGATTGGAGCCTATTGAAGCCTAATCCTGCCAATATTGCCAGAAACGGGTAGAGGGGGAGCATGTATCGCATGAACTTGACAGCCGAGATACCGATGACGCCAAAATACAGAAGATAAAAACCGACCCAGATAAGCATCAATGAATGAGATCTAATCCAGGATAGAAGCTGCTCTTTTAACTGTGAATTTTTTGCTGGACGAAATTGAATAATCCATCCCAGCAGTCCAAGCAAGCTTAAACTGGAGAGGATCGGTCCCATACCCCAGAGAAAAATATTTTTCAAAAAGTAGAGATAGGGGAGCGTGCCAACATACTGCAAAGTATAGGGAAAAATATACGGATCGCGTGACATTTTCATTTGCGTGACTGTATCAGTCATAAACGATTTCCAGGAAAGAAGTGCGTAGGGCATAAAGAGAAAATAAAGTAAGAATCCGACAAAGTAAAAAATAGTCAACGATACAAGTACGTTCTCAGTCAGTACGAGAGCGTGTTTTTTAAACGAATGAATGGCAGGGACAATGTGCTTAGAAAGAAGGATTAGTGATATGTATGGTACAAAAATGATTGCTGAAACTTTGGTCGCTAAAGCTGCCGCAAAAAGTGCAGTCATCGCAAAAAGTACTTTCAGTCGGGGTTTTTTAAGATACAAAAGAAGACAAAAAATGGTCGCGGTCAAAAAAAAATTTAAGAAAACATCTACCACAAAAAAATGCGTATTTTGGATCGGGAAAAAGGCAAGCGCGTATGTAAACAGTGCCCCGACAGCCACCGATTTTTTTTTAAATATCAGTAAACTCATCTGGTAGACCAGAATTAACGTGCCTATATCAAAAACGATCGAGAGCGAACGGCCGACATACAACATACCTTCATAAGTTGAGATAGGTGTCGAGGAAAAATGGTTAAGAATTTGAGAAATGCCTTTTAAAAGATAGATGGGGAGGGTGCCGTAATTGAAAAACTCAGGGTTTAGCTGATCAAAAAAATGAATTCTGTCGGCTACCATGATTAGCATGCGCTCATCAGGATGCAGATGGAATCCTTGATCCCAATTGATGCCATAGAACCTGAGTACTAAAGCCAGAAGAATAATTACAATCATACTCAACTTATTGTATCAAACTATAGAAATATGATTTTGATATACTAGAGAGATATGTTGCCGGTACTCGTTGACATCGGGATTCTAAAAATATATACCTTTGGTATTTTTTTGATTCTTGCTTTTTTCTGGGGTACGTATTTATTATGGAAAAATATTCGGCTGACTTCATATAAAGAAGATGAGATATTTGATGGTCTCTTTTTTTCTCTTGGTGGGGGGCTATTTGTTGGGCGATTGGTCTATGTGCTACTGCATTTTAATAAATTCGGTATTAATCCGTTGAAGTTCATACTGATAAATGGCTATCCAGGTATATCATTGTATGGGGCAATTCTAGGCGGACTGCTGACTTTTTTTATCTTTTCTCATATTAAAAAGATTAAGTTTATGGAGGTGATTGATTATCTCACCTCACCACTTTTAGTCGCTCTGGCCATCGGTAAGATCGGGAGTTTTGTTGCCGGGGTCGAGGTCGGAACGAAAACGGGTTTTCTACTTGCCTTAAAATATGTCAACTTTGACGGACACAGGCACCTGACCGCTTTTTATGAGGGTATTTTGTTTTTTTTTGGAGCATATGGTGCATATCAGCTTATATTTGCGATCCGTCGCGAACGGTATCGTAAAGGTACATCTTTTTTCTTCTTTCTTTGGTACTTTGGTCTGGTATACTTCTTGTTTGACCACTTGAAGGAAGGCCGAACGTATGTCGCTGGACAGAGTGTAAATTGGATTGTAGCAGCGGCGTTCCTGTTGACATTCTCTATCTATTTTTTGTATTATTTAAGATACACTATAATTGGGGGAGCCAAGCGAGTTACTAATTTGAAACTGATCAATGGTCGTAAAACTGAGCGAAAAGCTCATTAAACAAAACGAGAGAAAACTACAGACAGAAGTAGAGAGAATTAAAAAGCAGATCGCCAAACTGAAGGATGATGATCCGTTTGCCGATCCTGACTATGTTTCAGATAATGCTGCCATTGATACTGATGTGCGAGAACAAGATTATCACGCCATCATCGAAGCCCAGATTAAAGATCTTACCAAACGTATCGCCAACATCAACTCGGCTCTTGACCGGATCAAAAAAGATCGCTACGGTTACTGCCAGCGCTGTGGTAAAAGTATACCTGTTGCCAGACTTGAGCTGATTCCTGAAGCTCAGTACGACATCGACTGCGAAAACCTCATGAGGAAATAAACGAGTATACTATATACTGTTTATATGATTGAACTGGCGCCGTCAGTTTTTTTCAACTTCTTTTTCTATCTATTTATCCCTTTTTTAGGTGGCTATTTGGCAAATCGTTTGAAGCTCCAACCTCTGATAGGCTACATCATTGGAGGCATCATTTTGGGCAATCTTTTCACGGGGCTCGTGTCCAAGGAAACCATGAATCAGTTTGCCAACATCGGCATAATCTTTCTTCTTTTTACTATTGGTCTTGAGATCAACTTCGCAAGAATTCTAGCCCTAAAAAAATTTATTATTTTGGGAGGTTTATTACAGATAATTTTGTCCTTTTTCCTTATTGCTTTGGTAAGCCCGTTATTTGGATTTAGCTTATTTCAGTCGGTATTAATTGGCGTCGCTTTATCTTCTTCCTCAACAACGATTGTCGCCAAAATCATTCAAGAGAAAGGGGAGGAGTCGTCGTTTATCGGAGAAATTGCTCTCGGTGTATTAATGTTTCAGGATCTGGCGTTTATTCCCTTTGTCATAATCTTTAAGTATCTGAATAGTGAAACAGCTCCGATTCTGGTCATTGTACAAGAGATGCTTCTGGCGACCGCGGCTTCGGCTCTAATCTTAACATCGATGTATTACTTTGGTCATCGAATCTTACCGATCATTTTTGATAAAGTCGCCAAAAGTTCTCGCGAACTTCTTAATCTGTTTATCTTCATGTTCATATTTCTTGTCTGTTTTCTGTCGTCTTTTTTGGGAGTACCTGTTTTGATAAGCGCGTTCATCGCTGGCGTCCTCGTGTCACAGACATCTGAACATCAGCATATATTTTCACAGCTGAGGCCGGTTCGTGATCTGATGGCGATCATTTTTTTTGTCTATATCGGTGTTAATGTCGGGATACCCCAAGTTCTGCCGCATTTGCTACCGATCGTTCTTTTTAGCACGCTTGTTTTAACGATCAAGTTTTTGATTCTTATCTCTATTTTTGCTTACTTTCGGATGAACTCTCGGATAACGTTTTATCTGTCATTGTTTTTGTTCCAGATTGATGAAGATGCGTTTATCTTGTTGTCTTTGGGCTATCTTAACAAAATGTTTTCGCTTGATCAGTATGTGATGTTGACATCAACCGTGATCATAAGTTTGCTTCTGACGCCTGCCTTAATTAATAAAAAAGAGTCAATGTTTAAAAAAGTCCGCGAGTTTATGAAAAAAAATCTCCATCCACTATACATTTTTGTCCGCCAACGCCTGGACGCAGATTTCAGCCCGATTGATGTCATCAACATTAAAGATCATGTGGTGATCTGTGGATATGGACGAATCGGTACCCATATCGGGAGAGCACTACACTACGCCAACATACCGTTTATCGCCATCGACTATAACTTTCAGATCTTAAATAAAGCCCGTAAAGAAGGTGTACAAATGATCTACGGTGATGCAACCGACATTGATATATTAGACTATGCTGAAGTAGATAACGCATTGGTTCTGATATCAGCGGTTCCGGATAAATCCTCTCAAGAGACGATTATTCTCAATGCCAAGAGATTAAACCCACGGATAGTTGTTATCAGCCGAATTCACCATCATTCATACAGCAAACGTATGAAGGATCTGGGAGCGGATATTGTAGTTGAACCAGAGCTTGAAGCCTCGCTTTCAATCATCAAGAAAATTTATTTCTTAAAAAAATTACCACAGGAAGAAATCGTTCGAAAACTGCGTCATTTCAAAATGGAGCAGGGAATAGGATAATGTATTAGAATTAATACATGTCCAGACGTAAACGAAAAAAACACGAACAGTCTTCAAAAAAATCTCCGTTCATTCTAATTACTATTTTTTTACTCGTTGCTTTTGCAAGCTATCACTATGCCAAAACAGCCATTATTCTATTACAAAAAGAACGTATTAATGCAGTCGTCTATGGCAAACAGACTTACGTTTACTCATTTGGACTTCAAGAAGGGGGTAACTACGTTGTACCGTATTATCCGGACCTGAAAGTTGAAGTTCCCGGCGGATATGGCCAGTATCGGGTCGGTGCGCTCGGAAAATTGGTTTCACTTGAAAAAAAACCAGATATCCTGACGAAAACATTCTCTTTGGCCACCTCTACTTTTGTTGATTATTATTTATACACAAAAAGTCAAACGGTTTACTTCGGTGGTCCTGATGAAAAAAAGTTCACGTATCCTAATATCACAGATCTGTTTCTTGAAAGTTCAAACGCATCGTTAGGCGAAAAGCTCGCTCTGGCTTATTTATTTTTAAAAACACCTCCGCAACAGTTTAGTTTAGTACCAACGGTTGAATCTGACAAGGGCGGGGAGAGACAGCTATTGACGGAAAATTTTTACGAGCAATACCAGGGATATTTTTATCAGAAGACCTATAGAAATGAAAAAAAAGATGTTCAAATTTTGTATACAAATAGTTATGAAAGTGCAGGTAAAATAAGCAAAATCCTTCAGGGAAATGGCATCAGAGTCAGTGACCTGAGTCAAGTAAATTCAGATGAGAAACAATGTCGTGTTAAAGAGTCTGGTAAAGACTATTCAAAGACTGCCCAGATAATTTCAAAGTTTTTCAACTGCGAGTTGGTTCACGGGAAAACTGATATTTATGATATAGTTATGGAGCTTGGAAACAAAGAAAGAGAGTGGTAATTATGGAAATATTCTTCATTGCTGGTGTGGTATTTGTTATTTCATTTGTTCTGGCAGCGCGCTCGATGAAAGATTTCAGAGTCCCTAAAGAAGTGCAAAAAATGACTTACGGCAAAAAAAAGAGGGGAACCTTTATCATTTATAAAAACAAGATTACTCACTATAAACACAAGTAAAAAGGGGAGAGGGGATTATTCTTCATCGTCTTCTTCGGGTGGCTGGTAGACTTTCATCGGTTCTTCCTCGGCTTCAGAAGAGATCATTTTTGACCATTCATCTTCATCTGTAGGAGATTCCTCGCCTTCGTGATCTTCATCAACGTCACGACGAGTCAAGTCAAAGTTGATGGTTGCCGGGAACGAGGAGTGATGAGCAACACGAGGACCTTTTTTATCTTCACGAATGAAAATTACCACACGACTGGGGGTAGCTTCTTTCACATATGCACCATATTCACTTTTGGACTCGATGAAAAAAATCAATCGCTTTGATAAATCATCTGGTAAGTAGCCGATATAATCAGAGTCAGTCGTACGGACTTCGATCTTTCTTTTTTTTACTTTTAGGAGGACTGATTCGCCGACATCAAGTTCGGCTAAATGTTTTTTCTGACCTAAGTTAACGAGGGTAACAGACTTTGTTTTACCGGGTACTTCAAGGAAGAGACTAGGGCTTAAGGTAGCCTTGGTTTTGATCGGGTGCTTTGTTTTTTGGTTTTCAAGAATAGATATTCTTTCAAGATTTTCAAGAGCGACCGGATTCTTAGCCTGGATACGGAGGGCTTTTTGATAAAAGCGTTTTGACAACTTCATATCTTCAAGTTGCAAGTAAGCGAATCCCAATCTTAAGTGAGGTTCAAGTTTATTTGGTTCAAGCTCAAGGACTTTTTTGTTGAGTTCTACTGCCTCTTCCCAGCGGTGGGCGATTGCCGCATCAATCGCTTGCTGATTCAAAATGTCGACCTCGTTCATCAGTTTAGTATATGTGATTTTAGGGGTTTGTCAATATGGTAAAATGAACTGATGTCAGGACACTCCAAGTGGGCAAAATTGAAGCACGGGAAAGACGATCGCGATCGTCAAAAAGGTAATTTATTCGGCAAACTTACTCGTGCAATTACCATGGCGGTAATCCAAAATGGCGGAATTCCGGATCCTGAGAAAAATGCGGCACTGCGGATTGCAATTGATAAAGCACGACAGGAAAATATGCCCAAAGAAAATATTCAACGGGCGATTGAGCGCGCCGTAGGGCCGGATAAACAAAATCTTAAGGAAGTTGTTTACGAAGCCTTCGGGCCGTACGGCGCTGCCTTCCTTATCGTTGCCACGACAGACAATCCCAATCGCACTCACTCAGAAGTAAAGTTGCTTCTTGATCGCTCAAATGGTAAATTAGCCGGGCAAGGAGCTGTCTCATATCTTTTCCAAGACAAAACTCCGTTATTTCCTATGACTTTAGATCAAGAAAAAATGGTTGTGATTAATGGGATAGTTGAACAACTGGAGAATCTGGATGATGTTGATGATGTTTATACCAATATTACTTTGTAATTATGCACCCGAAACGATTTCTCAAGTCTCTTAACAATCGTATCACGAAGGTTTTTCTTGGCATCAATAAGCGTATACGCTTCGTCATCAGTAGCGTCATCATGACTGGGTTAATGCTTTTTTCAACATTTTTCTTTTTTGATTATGCACCAGTCTTTATCGCGTTGTTTGTTATCGCTGGCTATCTGTTAACATACTTCTCGATTCTTGAGGGAATAGAGAAGATTGAGTGGTTGATGTTATTTCTCATGCCGGTTCTTTTTGCCGTGTCATTTTATGTTTTTTACTTTTTATTCCCGGTTCGCTGGCTGACACGTGTGCCGTTTATTCTCGTTTTTGGATTTTGTATGTATGCGCTTCTTTTAACTTCTAATATTTTCAACGTCGGAGTAGAGAAGAGTCTTCAATTATATCGGGCAGCTTTTTCTGTTAACTATTTTCTCCAAACACTCCTTGTATTCCTTCTCATGAACGTAATTTTTTCATTTCGCATTATCTTTTTTGCCAATGGCGTGGCTGTATTTCTGGCGACGTTTCCTCTGGCGTTACAACTTCTCTGGAGTGTAAAGCCGAAAATTACCTATGATCGCAGTATCGGCCGCTACGCCTTCCTGATCAGTTTTATTTTGATGGAGGTGGCAATGATCTTATCGTTTATTCCTCTGAAAACATATATCTTTGCCCTTTATTTAACTGCCATTTACTATAGTCTCAGCGGTCTTATCTATCATTATCTTGATGAAAAACTGTTTAAGCAAACTATCCGTGAATATATCATTGTTCTCGTGTTTGTAACAGCAATCGTCTTATTTACTCTTCAATAAATCAAAAATATTTTTTTATTTTAAAAAAACCTGTTGCGGAAATTAAACATCACTACAAAGTAGAGGAGAGGGGAGGAAGGAGCTGCAAATAACCTATAGTATACAGACGTGAAACTTCCGAACGTGCATTTTATAGCCTATAATATTTAAAACTATAGGATATTTAATCAAATTAACTATGTGGTTCATGAGTTTGAGTCGCTTAGCCTCGGAGTACGGCATTTAGAACTCTCTTAAGCCTCAAAATCGAATGCTCAGAAGTTGTGGGCTTCTCTTCTATATATAGAGTATACTTCAGGCAGTATGTGGATAACTCTGCCAATGCATGATCATTCTATCTGGAAAGTGCTATTTCGGACTGATGATACGCTCTAAAAAGACATGCTTTCTTATTTTTCTTACAATTAATTATAAAACTCTATCTGGAAAGTGATAATTTGGATCTATATTACGCTCTAAAATTGAACTTTCTTGCACTATTGAACTCGAGCCACACTTGTATCTAGCTCAAAGTAAGTTAATTTTCCAGATGGCTGCCAGATACAGAATGATATGTGTGTTGTCACAATGCTCTAAATTACCGCATATACTATATGTATATAGTAGATTTTAGCCTCAAAAATGTCACTTTAGATTGTATTTATGCTCTAAATAAAACGACGTCTCAACCTCCTAGAGGAGAGCGCAAGAAGTGTAGCTACAAAAAAGAAAATACCTTAAAAAGGCCCTTTACAAGAGAGGAAATATAATTATTTTCGAGAAAATAGAAGAAAGTATCTTCTCTATAAACCTATATTTACCTAATATAACGCCAATTACTCAAAAAGCCGGTTTGGTAAAAATAAGCCACAGATTGTCGTCAGGGAAGCTGTCTACAAAACGTCGTAAATTATATCTTTTACGACGTCAAGAGAGATAGTCGAAAGAGAAGTGGTCATTTTTATTTTTTTGACCGATCTTCCAAAAAACTTTTTTATTTTTTATTTTCATTATATTGTTGTCAGATTGACTTGATAATTCTCTAATTTTTAGGCCTCTTCAGAAGTCGGCAGTCTGAAGCTATCGGCTTGTTGTAGTAGTCTAAACAGCTTTATCACTCCTCTGCTTCATTTTATTAGGCAGGGCAGTCGAAAATTTTTCTCAATTTTTTCAGCTCTGTATCTGGTATTTTAGTAGAATGCTCGTATTTTGACCGTAAAGGGCCCTATTATAAACAAGCAGTATCTATCGTCGTGCAATACACTCAATTTCGATAAGAAGGTCTGATTTTACAAGAGATTCAATACCCAAAAGAGTGTATGTGGGATGAGTGTTAAAAAAGAACTCTTTTAATGCTTGGTCAAACTCTTGCAGACTTGATAAATCTGTTACATATGCGCGAACCACTACAACGTCGTTTAATATAAAATCTCCATCTCGCAAAATCTTTTTTATTTTTTCAAAAATATTTTTTGTTTGTTCATGTAAACTTTTTCCAACTGTCTCCCCTGTCACATTCTGGCTCGTTGTCCCCGAGATTTACATCGTATCATCAACGACAATAGCCCTTGAGTAACCGACTCGTTTTTCTGAAGGGGTATTGGTGGAAAGATATTTCTTCATACAATCAATTATACAGAACCTCTGTATCAGGTATAATGCATATTATGGCTATATTAAGCGTCTCTCAACTTGAGAAAAAATTTAAAAAAGGCTCCGAAACTTTTGTGGCTATTGATGACATTTCGTTTGACATGCAAGAAGGGGAGATCTTAGGTATTCTTGGTCCAAATGGTGCAGGGAAAACAACAACCATACAGATGCTGTTGGGAGTCATGCGGCCAACTTCAGGAACAATCAATTACTTTGGTAAGTCAATATTCGACCACGAATCTGAGATCAAGGAAAAATTAAACTTCTCAACAACTTACATTAACTTACCATGGCGGCTGACTGTGCGAGAAAATCTTACGTTTACCTCGTACCTATACGATATTCCAGACCGCCGCCGGCGCGTTGACCAGATTATAGAGCTTTTCAGATTGCAAGAGCTGGAACAGATGATGCAGGGTGATCTCTCAGCTGGACAACTTACTCGGGTCAATTTAGCGAAGTCACTTATAAACTTCCCGAAAGTTTTGTTGCTTGATGAACCGACTGCGTCGCTTGACCCTGAAGTGTCTCAGTTTATACGCGAGTTTCTTCTGAATCAGCGAAAACAGTTTCAGCTATCAATAATTTTTACCTCTCACAACATGGCTGAAGTTGAAGAAATGTGTGACAGAATAATTTTTATTAATAAAGGTAAAGTTGTCGCCGATGATACACCGGAAAAGCTAGCGCAGACGATTGAGTTTGCTCATGTTGAGCTGGTATTGCCTGATATTGAAAAAGCAATCTCCTACTGTAAAAAACATAAAATCCCGTTCAAACATGAAGCAAAAAATTTGATTGTTGATATAAAAGAGAAAGAAATTGCCCAGTTTCTACAAAAACTATCAGATGAAAATATTCGTTACGATGAAATCAGTATTGAGAAGCCGACGCTCGAGGACTTTTTTTTACAAGTTGCTGGAGTACAGACATAAAGTATGAAGTTACATCGCATATATGCCATACTCCTTCGTCATATGTATACTTTCAGAAGAAGCTATGATAGGCTAACTGACGCTTTTTACTGGCCACTTATTGATCTTTTAGTCTGGGGTATTACCAGTTCATATCTGAGAAGTTATGCTCCGGCAAACGCCAACATCATTGCAGTTATTGTGACTGGTATCATTTTTTGGCTGATCGTTTATCGAGCCCAGTATGAAATCACCGTTAACACATTGTCTGAGCTTTGGGATCGCAATCTTATAAATCTCTTTGTCTCCCCTCTTACGTTACCTGAATTTATGACGTCATTTCTCATTATTGGAATTTTAAAATCAGTTATGAGTGTTATTTTTACCGGAATCATGGCTTTTTTTCTATATAAATTCCAGGTATTTTCGTATGGTCTGTATCTGATACCTTTTTCAATAATTTTAATCATGACCGGTTGGTGGATCGGTTTTATAGTGATGAGTCTGATACTACGTTATGGTACTCGCATTCAGACTTTGGCTTGGACCATGGTAGCAATTATCTCCCCTTTTTCGGCGATTTATTATCCTTTATCATTCTTACCGGCATGGGCTCAGAAAGTATCTTACTTTGTACCGACGACTTATGTTTTTGAAAGCGCACGAGAACTGCTTCATACAGGTCACACAAATCTGAGCCATTTGTATGTCAGTTTTGCTTTAAATTGTATCTATCTTATATTAGCTGCACTGTTTTTGCGAACAAGTTTTCGAAAAGTTTTGGAAAAAGGATTAGTCAAGGTATACTAATATTAATTGATTAGAATGGAGGTGATTATATGCTTAATATCGTAAATATAAATGTACTAGCAGTACTTCTTGCTGCAGTGGCTTATATGATATTGGGTGCTTTTTGGTATTCGCCGGCTTTGTTTGGTAAACAGTGGATGAAGCTTATTGGATTGAGCAAAAACGGTATGAAAAAAGATAATGTCAGTAGTCTCTATTTGGTAAGCTTTATCACCGGGTTGATTATGGCGTTTGTTTTATCACAGTTTATTCAGCTGGCGCATGCTGTAACTTATTTTGAAGCCATGCGAATTGCGCTATGGTCATGGATAGGGTTTATTGCTCCTTTTGGATTGACCGGGACGATGTTCCAAAGCAAACCGCCACAGCTTTTTCTTATAGATAGCGGATACTATCTGGTGAGTTTACTGCTTATGGCAATAGTGCTTTTTAAATTAGGCTAAAATCCCGCTGGTAGAGAGCTTGTTGAACAGCTCGCTCTGTAACATGATGCCCTTTTTCGTCGGAATAAACTCCTCTTGGAGATTTTTGGAAAAGATACGGATGTCTACATACTGCTTGCCTTTGAACATCTTTTCTCTGACGCAAACTTCTTCGCGGTCAGATTTTACAAGCTGAGCCAGTGTTTTTTCAGTATCTTCTTGAACTGGTACCTCCATACGTTACCATAAACTTATAACGCGAATCAGTATAAGACGTTTTCTATAAACTGCAATGGACCATAATCACATTTGCAAATGGTTCAGCTTTTCCCTACACTAAGAATATGACCGTCACCAGATACAAAAAAAGTCGGCCATCACAATTGCTCCGTCCGAGTAAATCGTTTATTTGGTTTGCTCTTTCTGAGTGTCTTATATTTTCCCTGATCGGCTGGATAGGTTTTTCGTATGGTATTTTTTCTAAACCTTCATCTCAAGTATTGTCTGCCTCAACTGTCGATGATCAAATACGAAACTCTGTCGAGCCTACACCAACTCAATCGGTGGATGAAGATGTGACAGTCCCCTCGCCTACCCCCCAAAAACTTTCTAAAGATTCTTATACCATCGCAATTGTTGGAGATTCCATGGTAGACACTATGGGTGATAAACTCGAATATCTTGAAGATGCTCTAAAATCCAGATATCCGGATACCCAGTTTCATCTCTATAACTATGGAAAAGGTTCAGAAAATGTCGAAGAAGCACTTGATCGGGTAAATACCGAGTTTTCCTACAAAACACGACACTTCCCTATTCTCTATAAAGTTCACCCTGATGTCATCATTATCGGTTCCTACGCATATAACCCATTTGCTCCCTATGATCGCGATCGACACTGGCTCGGGTTGACCCACTTGATCCAGGAAATACAAAAAATTTCACCAAATGTTTATCTGCTTGCCGAAATTGCGCCACTTCGGGCTGGGTTTGGTATCGGACCTCACGGCGTCAACTGGGACACAACGACAAACTATGTTCATTCACAACATATTATCGAACAATTGGAGAATGCCCGAGGTTTAGCCAAAACGCTCAATGTACTGCTCATCGATACTTATGCTGGTTCACTTGAGGATGATGGGAAGGTCATTAAACGCTATGTGAGTGTAGACGATGGTATTCATCCATCAGAAGACGGTCATGTGTATATGGCCAAAAAAATCGCCGAGACCATCGTTTTCAAGTAATCAAAGTATAATACTTCTATATGCCTCAGTCTTTTGTAAATTTATTCCTGTATTACCTACGTTTTTGGGCGCGGATAGCACTTTTTATTCATAAGCCGATTGTTATTGGTATCACGGGTTCTGTTGGTAAATCCTCCACTCGTAATGCAGTTTACAGTATCCTGAAAGATCGTTTTCCCACAAAAATAATTGCTAAAGGCAACTCTGAAACAGGTATTCCTCTTGGTATATTGGGTTTTGCACCTGAGAACTACTCCCCTTTCGAGTGGCTGAAGTTATTTCTTCTTTGCCCGAAGGGTCTTATGTATTTGTCAAAAACGAAGTATCTAGTTGTCGAAATGGGTGTCGATGATCCCAATCCACCAAAAAACATGGGTTATTTACTGACTATTGTGAAACCTACTATATCCATACTCCTTAATATTCATGCAGTGCACACGATGCAGTTTGATAAAACTGTTTCACCAGATATTGTTGGGTCAGAGCGGCTGGAAAAAATTAAACAAAGTATTGCCTATGAAAAAGTTCGCATTGTAACCGATTCAGGTTGTCGAGTGGGTATTTACAACGCGGATGATACGCACATTTCTCAGGTGATGCAGGAAAAAAAACCTGCGCTTCAAAAATTATTGACGTTCGGCAGTAATCCAAGCAATGCTATCTCTTATGCTGGATATGAAGTGAGTATATCTGGTACAAGTTTTACTTTTTCTATAAAAAATTCTCCGCTTACGATTAGTTTTAAAGATCAACTGTTGCCTGAGGAGTATCGCGAGGTTTTTGCAGCTGCTCTTATTGTGGGATTGGAAGTTGGCATTACACCTGAGCAAATGAAAACCTCACTTGAACAAAACTTTCAGTTGCCAGCTGGTCGAGGAAGTATTTTTAAAGGGATACATAACTCTCTTATCATAGACTCTTCGTATAATGCCTCAAGAGCGGCTGTGCTCGCTTTCTTAAAGTTATTGATTAAAGTTAAGGGCGCAAGAAAAACAGTTTTCTTGTTTGGTGATATGCGCGAACTTGGTGAAGAGACCGAAATTGAGCACAAAAAAATCGCCGCTGAGATTGATGAAGTAATTAATTATCTTTACTGTGTTGGTCCTTTAACCAGACGTTATGTTTTACCGAATGTGAAAAAAGTTGCGCAGGTGAAGTGGTTTGAAAACTCCGTGCAAGCTGGTGAGTTTCTGGTAGAAAATTTACCCGAAGACTCGATACTTCTTGTTAAAGGTTCCCAAAACACTATTTTTCTTGAGGAAGCGATTAAACCAGTGCTTGTTGATATTAATAATGTCAAAAAACTCTGCCGTCAAAGTGAGTACTGGATGAAGAAAAAAGGTCTTCATACATAACTCCTTTTTAAGTCATCTTTTTCGCGTTTTTTCTCAATTGCCAATTCAATTAGTCTGTCTAATAACTTCGAATACGACAGTCCAGATGCTTCCCAGAGTTTAGGATACATACTGATTTTTGTAAATCCGGGAATTGTGTTCAACTCATTGATTACCAGTGAACCATCTTTTTTCAAGAAAAAATCGACTCGCGCCATCCCAAAGCAATCTAGTGTTTTAAATGTAGCAACAGCCATATCCTGGACTTTTTTAATCGTTTTTTTATTAAGTTCAGCCGGTATTTTCAATACTGCGCCATTTTCGTTAATGTATTTTGCTTCATATGAATAAAACTCGCTTTGAGGAATAATTTCTCCGGGAATCGATGCTTGTGGCTTATCGTTTCCGAGTACAGAACATTCAATCTCTCGCCCGATAATCGCCTCTTCAATAAGAATTTTTGTATCGTAAAGAAACGCGGTTGTCAGAGCTTTTTTCAACTCCTTTAGTTTTTTCACTTTCACGACGCCAACGGAAGATCCTAAGTTAGCCGGCTTCACAAAAACTGGTAAAGCCAATTCCTGAATAACTTTTTGTAGATATTCATCAGTTACATCTGTTTTTCTAAAGGAAAAAAAACGAGCTGTTAGCAATCCCGCTTGATTGAGAAGCCGCTTCATAATATCCTTGTCCATACCGATGGCTGATCCGGATACTCCCGCCCCAACATAAGCTACGTCTAAGAGTTCAAGGTAACCTTGGATACTCCCGTCTTCTCCGTATGTCCCATGTATAAGTGGAAAAAATACATCAATACCGACGTCGTTTAATGTTATAAGGTTGGATGTATTTCTGTCAAGAAGCCAATTACCTTGTTTGTTTACTTTAAACAGATAAATGTGATATTTTTTCTTATCAAGTGTAGTGTAAACTGATTGAGCGGACTGAAGTGAAACCTCATACTCGCCGCTTTTGCCCCCATAAATAAGACCAATTTTCAACTTGTTTGGCATACACAATTATAGCAGTACAGAAGCCTATTTTGCAGATGTGAGCTCGTTTTTGAAGTCGTCGAATGAACGGATGTTGTCAAGCTTCCGGCCGTTTAAGAAAAAAGTTGGTGTCGCGTCAACTCCAACACTCAGGCCGGAGGCAGCATCTGCGTCAACTTTCTTCTTTGCTTCAGGCGAATTCATGTCTGTTTTAAACTTAGTCTGGTCCAGTTTCAGGTCTTTGGCAGCACTGAGAAAATACTGCGTAACGTTGTTACTGTTATCCCATTGGTCCTGATTGGTAAAAAGATAGTCGGCATATTCAAAAAACTTTCCTTGTTTCCCGGCGGCCTCGGCAGCGTAGGCAGCTTCTTTTGCATGCTGGTGAATATTAAGGGGAAAATGCCGGTAGACTAGCGTAATTTTCCCTGTGATCGATTTATCGGTCTCTATTTGAGATTTTATAACTTCGTGATAGGCTCGACAGGCTGGACATTGGAGGTCGCTGTACTCGACAAGAATATTTTTTTTGGCTGGTGACCAAGCCGTGTGGTCATCGGCTTTAACTACATTTATTTGGGGATAGAGAGTTGGTGTTGCTGGTTTATTGGTCATGACGTAGATAAGTCCTAAGAATCCAAAAATTGCCAGCAGTGAAACGATAGTAATGATAATCGTATTACGGTTCATACGAATTCATATACTACATCCTTAAGCCACTATTTGCAATAGAAGACGCTCAATATGTTAGAATTGGTTTGATGAAGAAAATTCTTGTTACAGGAGCTTTTGGACTGGTTGGTTCAGACTTAATACCCGCTCTTGTTAAGAAGTACGGTCAGGAGTCTGTCGTTTCTCTGGTTCATCACACCAAGTCAGATAATGGCACACTCATGGAAAAAGGTGATGTTACTAAAAAAGAAGATCTCGAACGTCTTATAAAAAAACACGACATTGGTACGGTTTATCACTTAGCAGGATTATTATCTGCCGGATCAGAGAAAAATCCGCAACTGGCCTGGCAAGTAAATTATCTGAGTTTGAAGCATTTACTTGATCTGGCAATTGGCTATAAATTTAAACTTTTTTGGCCCAGCTCAATCGCCGCATTTGGCCCAACGACACCAAAAGACCAGACTCCTCAACACACAATTCTTGAACCAACGACTATGTATGGCGTCAACAAAGTTTCCGGTGAGCTTTTATGTCAATATTATTTTTTAAAATACGGAGTCGATGTGCGCAGTTTACGATACCCTGGTTTGCTCGGGTATAAAGCTCCTCCGGGAGCTGGTACGACAGAGTATGCCATTCATATTTTTTATTCGGCTATAAAAGATAAAAAGTACACCTGTTTTTTGAAAGATGATGCTATGCTACCGATGATGTATATTGATGATGCGATCAAGGGAACAATTGATTTAATGGAAGCGACGACTGAAAAAATCAAAGTTCGTACTAGTTATAACTTTTCTGCAATTAGTTTCACTCCGGCCGAAATTGTTTACGAGTTGCAAAAAATCATGCCTGATTTTACCTGCACTTATGAGCCGGATGAACGGCAAAAAATTGCCGAGAGCTGGCCGCAGTCAATTAATGACTTGCAAGCTCGGGCTGACTGGAGCTGGTCGCATGAGTTTACACTAGAGAAAATGGTGCAGGTGATGTATACAGGTATTAAAGAGACATTAGAAAAATAATATGAAAAAAACCTTCTTCAGTGTTTTACAAAAAGAGGTTGCCGCCATTGATGACGCTCTCTCGAGTAAGCGCGAGGAAAAAATTATCGAAAAGTACATATTCTCTGAAGGAAAAAGTCCGAAAGCGGTCATCAACGGCAAAGAGTATATTCTTTTTAATTCAAATGATTATTTAGGCCTTCGATTCAATTCCCGAGCAATTTCTGAAGAAGAGAAAAATTCCCGCATATTTGGTACAGGACCAGGGGCTGTCCGCTTCATTTCAGGTACAACTCTCCCCCACCGCACATTGGAGAAAGTTCTGGGGAAGTTTCACGGACGCGACGACGCCATCGTTTTTTCATCGGGATTTGCGACCAACCTGGCAGTGATTATGTGTCTTGTGAAAGGCCAGCGGAAAAATACGTTGGTTGAGTCAAATGTGTATGTGATTTCAGATGAACTAAACCATCGAAGCATCATTGACGGGATTCGCATATCCGGAGTTGTCAAGGAACAAAAAACAATTTTTAAGCACATGGACTATGATGACTTACGAAAAAAGTTAGAAGACGGTTTAAAATTTTATCAGAGAGCTCTAGTACTAACAGATGGAGTTTTCAGTATGATTGGCGAATATGCTGACATCAAAAAATTGCAAGAAATTATTGCCGTTTATGATACCAAATATCCTCAAGGAGTATTGCTGATTGTTGATGACAGTCACGGAGTCGGTGCCTTTGGATCAACTGGACGAGGATGCGAAGAAGTCTCGGGTGGTAGATGTGATATATTGACCGCTACTCTGGGTAAAGCCTTTGGTGCAGACGGCGGTTATGTCGTCGCCAATCAGGCAGTGATCGATTATTTACGTGAAGCTTCTTCAACGTATATTTACTCAAACTCAATTTCTCCCTCAACCGCCGCCGCCGCATTGGTAAATGTGCAAACACTTGATCAAGAAGAAGGCAAAAAACGACTGCACAGACTGCAAGAAAACATAACGTATTTTAAGAAGCAAGCTCATAAAGCATCTATTCCGCTCGCAACCGAGTCAATTCATCCGATACAGCCGGTACTTATTGGTGATCCCGGTAAAGCCAAAGATCTTTCGGCGAAGTTGTTTCAAAAAGGAATTTTAGTGACACCTATCACCTACCCTGTTGTGCCACCAGGACGGGACGAACTGCGTGTTCAATTGTGTTCACTTCACACAAACTCAGAAATAGACTTCCTCACCGAGAAACTAAAAAACTAACTGCTTTTTCTTATTCAGCCTTATTTCAGAATTGCCCTGTACTATTTCTTACGAAAGGAGGTAGCTTTATGAAATCAAAAAAACTCTTTACAGCAATCAGTTTTACTATTCTCGTTTTCGGTATTATGATTGTGGCTCCCAAAGCTCATGCTCAGTCCCCCACTGCCAGTCCCCACGAGAATTTTATTCAAGGATTGATTCAAGTCATTGCTCAAAAATTTGGATTAGATAAAAACCAGGTGCAGACATTTGCAAATACATATATGCAAGATCAACGTAAAAAAATGCAAGATACGATGAAGAAACGTGAGGAGGATCGTTTGACTCTGCTTGTTCAACAGGGCAAGATCACCGATACTCAAAAACAAGCAATCCTGAAAGAGATTGATACGCTAAAAAGTAAGTATAGTTCGACTACTATGAAAAACTTGACTCCTGATCAGAGGAAGCAACAATTTATGAATATACAAAATGAGCTGAAGTCATGGGCTCAGTCACAAGGCATTAATGTTTCTTTATTAAAACCCGGGTTTGGCATGGGTATGCGAGGTGGGATGAAAGGTACCGGTGGTTGGCGAAGGAGTCAGTAAAAATTATTGCTTAAAAAGAAACGCACGAGTTTTGTAATTGCTCGGCGTTTCTTTTTTTATGTTATAGTAAGCGTATAAATTACAATTTATTATGAGTCCAAGCACTCCAGATACTAGCTCACCTACGCCAGAGCATTTATCTCGGTGGAAAAAGGGATTAATTGGAATAGGAGTTGTGGCTTTATTTAGTACATGTGTTCTAACTGACAGTGCCATTAATGATCAATTCACTCAAAATGGACATGCTAATATTTTTACATATGATGATCCTAACACCCATAAACATTTCGAACTAAACTTATACCCACAGTTTCCTTTTATTGGTACAGTCGATGAAACCAGAGTTATGAAGTCTCCTTAAGGTGTGTAATGATTGCAAGGTGTACAATCTCCATATCCTGATACAGAAGTGCAAGTATTGCTTACGTCATATGGCTCACAAGCTGTATTAACAGTACCTCCACAATTATTCATTACTGATCCAAAGTAGTTAAAATATGGTGATCCTTGACATGAGTTTGGGGGTGAGGCGCCATTACAGAAGAAGTATCTGCCACTACTATTTTGGACACAACTTCCAGACCCTCCAATAAAAGTACAGTAACTTGCGTTGAGAACAGGTAGGCAGTGGCCTGATGGTACAGTCAAAACAGGAGTACGAGTTGGAGATGGATAGAAATTGCTTGGAGCTGGTGGTGATGGCAATGGTGTGAGTGACGGCGATGGTCCATAGGTGATAGGTGGAGTCGGACTATTAATAGGTACGGAAGGTTGTGGCGCTGGAGTATAAGTGGGAATATAAGGCACCGGTGTTGGAGTATTTGATGGGCATGGTTGGTTAGTTGGATTTGGAACTGGGTATGGATAATCTGTTGTGCTGTATACTTTTGTTCGTTCTTGTCCCCATAATATTCTGTAAAAAGTCGAAGTTTCTGTTCTTAAAATACTGTGGACATATGTATAGGTTGTATAGCTTACCCACTCAGGAACATTAAAAAGTGGCTGGTTTAAATAAACTTCATATGAGTGTATTGGGTCAATAACTAATCCATTATCGAAATGTGGCGGTAATCGTAAGGTCTCTGAACCAGTCTGACCAACAGAATTCTCCCATGAAAAAGAAAGCCACTTAATATTTTGTTGAGTACATGGACGAGTATCTATTGTGGAAATATTAGCATTTGATATTTGAAAACCGAGTTGGCCAGGTTGAACATCATCCTGTATAAGGATATTTGAAACTTGATTACAACTTACAGTTGCAGTTTTTGGTGCTGGACTGGATCCGTTATCTGCGTAATATAATAAAGCTCGATCGAACTGGTTTGTACTAGTACAAGGAACAGCGATTGAGAAAGGATTATTTGCTTCAAGTTGTTGATTGGATAGATTTAGTCGATAAATCTGTTGCGGATTCTTTAGTGACGGGAAGTCTAAATGTTTGAGTTGTATTTGATTGGACAGCTGATTCGTTACTGAAATAAGATACTGAGAAACAATTGGACTTTGGCTATTAATTTGTTTGTTACCTGAAATAGTTCCCGGTCCTCCATTTGACAATGTGATAATCTCCTTGACTTGGAAGCTAAGCGGTTCTGTTGTTGGTATCGGAGTGATACAGCCGCCGTTGTCAGTGCAAATAAGCGTTGGAGTTGGTGGTTGCAAGATACCATTTAATCCCGCTGCGTTTGATAGATTCGAATAAGTCTGGTAATTGCTTATGATGCCAATCGCAAAAACGCCGACAACAAATATAATGATACCAAAAAGGGTGAAGACATTTTTCCAGTTAACTTTTTTCAGTGAAAGTTCAGTATCAATCATTAATTATGACTGTATCTGATTTTCCTTCTGGAGTCAAGCGAAAGAAGAAACTGCGGAAGGGGTGGGATTTGAACCCACGGTCCCTTTCGGGACACACGCTTTCCAAGCGTGCGCACTAGGCCACTATGCGACCCTTCCTGAGAATAACTTATTGTAACAAAAAATCTTCTCATTCTCTTCAGGAAATGCCTTCAAGATCTGATAAAATGAATATATGTTTCCACTGACGGACTCGACTCCGAGACGGACATTTCCTTTTGTAAATTACGCAATAATTTTGGTGAATGTACTAGTTTTTCTGGTTGAACTTTCTGTTCCAGATATCGAAAAGTTCACACTTTCTTATTCTTTTATTCCTCAAAACTTTCACATAGCCGATCCGGCTTCGTATTTTTATATTATTACATCGATTTTTTTACATGGCGGGTTTTTACATATTATTTCAAACATGTGGTTTCTACATATTTTTGGCGATAACGTAGAGGATCGATTTGGACACGTTCTATATCTCATATTTTATTTATTAGCTGGTGTGGCAGCAACTCTTGGTCAATATATTTTGAGTCCTCACTCTTCTATACCGATGCTGGGTGCGTCAGGTGCAATTTCGGGTGTGGCTGGAGCGTATTTTGTCATGTTTCGTAAATCAACTGTCAAAACGCTGATTCCAGTATTTGGTTTTCCGGCAATTATCGATCTGTCAGTGCCGTTTTTTCTAGGATATTGGTTTTTAATACAAGTCTTTAGCGGCGTTGGATCGCTGGTGACATTTGATCTGCAGCAAGGTGGCGTGGCTTGGTTTGCCCATATTGCCGGATTTATTTTTGGTTATTTGTGTGCAAGATTAGTCTCCTCTTTCTCCGCTCAAGTTGAGACTTAAGTCCCAATCAATGGGTAATCTCTTCCAAAAAGGTTTTCTAGCATCATTGATTACTTGTTGTTCTATCTGCTGGCGCTCAAGCTCTTCAAGTATTTCAAGTTCTTGCATAAGTGCCGAAATATCTCTGTGAGAAAATTCCGCTAATTTTTTAACACTTACCATTAAACGGTCGCTCAGGTTATCCTTTCTATTTGTTAATGCTAGATATTTTTGTTGTATAAATTCGACAATTACGGGATAAACTCGTTTTACGTATTCCTCAGAAATCGTAGGGTCCTTTTCCATGGTTATAATGTTTATATCGGCTAAAATTTTTATAACTTTCTTCTCTGTCTCAACTTCATCAGCTAGCTCGTTTGTCATCTGACGTGCATTATTTCTTAATTTTTTAAAAAAATCTTGCCTCAATTTTCTTGCTCCCATACTACTTAAGTCAAGACCTGATTCTATTGATAGCTTTTCAACTTCATTGATATCGTGCATAAATTGCAAAGAATTTTCTTTAAAGTGATTATCTGCCTCATCTGTCCAAGCAGCCGCTGTGTTAACATAATTCTCATGTGCTCTCCGAGATAAGTCATCATCTGAAGGAAGTATAACTTCAGATATATCAATATAGTAACCTGATTTTTCAAGTAAATCTCTTATTTGAATCTCACTAGCAGGCTTTGCGTTATATGTGAAAGTGTGACGCTCGACATTAAACATGGTTTGGTCTCTAATATAGCCTTGATTGTGATCTATGCAAAATTGAGAAGATCCAAACGGATCCGTTTCAGCTTTTTTAATAAGGTTATCAAGTGTGTTATTGAGAATATGAAGTTGAGCTTTTTGGTCCGGAGAATAGAGTCGTACCTGCCTGTCAAGTGCTGAAGTATACAGTGTGTTTTCTAAGTTTGATTGGTGCTCTGTTTCGAGCATGTTTTCCCCACTGTAACAAGACCTATAAGGTTCTGTCAAGGGGAAATTTTGCTATAATTATGGCAGCCGGAGTGGCGGAACTGGCAGACGCGCAGGATTTAGGATCCTGTGTCCGCAAGGACGTGGGGGTTCAAGTCCCTTCTCCGGCACATATTATTCTGCCGATTTTATCCAACCTTACCCATGTTCATCATATCTGCTAGACTGAGTTTATGTTACCGATTCCTCAACCTTTAGCACCGGTAGCACCCATGTCTGCTTCTCAGCCTGAGCTTATTCCCCACTGTCCTGTCTGTCAACAACCGATCGTGTCAGCGTGGAACTTTTGTCCAAACTGCGGTCATTCATTAAGAGAACAACCATTATCGCTTTCAATTTGGAAGCAACTGGGAATTTATCTTTTAAGCTTTTTCCTGCCACCATTTGGCCTTACCCCTGCATTCAAATATCTTAAGCAAAAAGATCCTAAAGCCAAATTGGTCGGCCTTATCGCTATCATCTTAACCGCGGCTTCAATCATCGTACTTATACTTTCTTATAAAGCCTTCATGGATTATTACGCTAAAATTCTCAATTCACTGACTCATCCGTACTGATCCTTGATTTTAGCGTCAATTTACTCTATTATTAAAAATATGGGGATTAAAGACGCCCACCTCAGATTTCTTGAATACTGTGAACTTGATAGAAATCTTTCCCGCCGTACGGTCCGTATGTATGGTTACTACATGGGGTTTTTTAAAGACTGGTTATTAAAAAATCAGGGAGAGCAAACAGATTTTCCCGTTGAAAAAATAGACGAGAATATCATACGAAACTTTCGGTTATACCTAGCCAATCAATATCGCAATAAGTTTAAAGGTGAACTAAAACGGCAAACCCAAAACTACTTTCTCGTGGCTTTGCGCTCATTTTTCCGTTACTTATTAAAACAAAAACTGGCCGTCTTACCCCCTGAAATGATTGAACTTGGTAAAAGCACTGACCGGGCGATCAAGTTTTTACGACCGGAAGACCTTGAAAAATTATTTGCCTCGGTTGATACTTCAGATATCCGCGGACTTCGAGATAGAGCAATTCTTGAAGTGTTGTTTTCCACGGGATTACGTGTGTCAGAGCTTGTATCCCTCAATCGTGACCAGATTAACTTTGATACAGGTGAGTTTAGTGTCATTGGTAAAGGCGGGAAAGCTCGGGTAGTTTTTCTTTCAGAAAGAGCTAAAGAGAAGTTGCAGAATTATTTTCACAAGCGTCAGGATCCTTACAGACCGTTGTTTATTCGGTATTCAGGACCTCGCGAAGATAGTGAGTTAACAGACGAGAAGTCTCGGCTTTCGGTACGCTCCGTTGAGCGCATGATTGACAAGTACCGTAAAATAGCGGGCATATTGATTCGTATCGGTCCTCATGTTCTCAGACACTCCTATGCGACAGACTTACTGTCTCATGGAGCCGATATTCGTTCAGTTCAGGAAATGCTCGGTCATAAAAATATCTCAACTACCCAGATCTACACCCATATTACCGACCTGCGACTGAAGGAAGTCCACGACAAATTTCATTCAGGCAATCGTCAGGAATAAGATGGTAAAATATCAGGTAATGATACGCATCCTGCGAAAAAATGCCGTCTATATTCTCCTTTTTTTATCAGTCGCCGCCTTCATTTGTTATTTTGCTATTTATACCGTGATTCGTTACAAGCATATATATGCTTCTTACTATGATCTGGGCATAATGAATCAAGCAGTTTTCAATACCTATAAAGCGATTACTACCTTTGACTTTTCCCGTTTTCTTGAGATGACTGATCCCTTGGGACCCGATCAAATTAAGCGCATGGCGATTCATAACGACGTGTTTTTAGCTGTTCTTGCGCCTTTTTATCTTATCCATGCTGGTCCTGAAACGTTACTTGTAATTCAAGCTATAGTAGTCGGACTTGGCGGACTTGGCATTTTTGGTATTGCTCAACATCTTTTCGGGAGTCATAAATATCGTGATGTAATCGCGCTGGTTTTTTCTATTTCATATTTACTTTATCCAGCGCTTGAGCGAGCAACGATCTTTGAGTTTCATGCTGTTACGTTGTGTACGGCGTTTTTAATTTTTATGTATTATTTTTGGCTAAAAAAGAAATATATTGTAAGTTTTATTTTTATTGTTCTTGCGCTCAGTACAAAAGAAGAAGTTGGTTTTGTGACGGCTTTTTTTGGTCTGTTTATACTTCTTCAATATATTTCATTCAGAAAAAATATTTATACTCAATTGAAGAAAATGTATCAACTTTTTACGAAACCTCACACAAAACAAGATAAAGAAAACGCTAAGAAAATGAGATATGCAGTACTAGTAATAGTTTTGAGTCTTATCTGGTCACTTATATCAGTATTCGTCATTATCCCCTATTTTAGAGGTAGTCAGCACTTTGCTCTTCAGAACTATGATGACGGTATCGCCAGTGTCGCCCATGCACTTGATGTTTCAACTATCTGGTATTTATTTTTTTTACTTGGACCGTTGGCTTTTTTATCCCTCGCTTCTCCGCTAACACTTTTTATTTCTCTACCTGAGTTTGCGATCAATCTTTTTTCCAGTAATGCCAATATGCGAAATATTATTTATCATTATACTTCAGTTATTACGCCTTGGATATTCATTTCCGCAATGTATGGCGCGATACGAATGATTCCCTATGTAAGTAAGCGAGGCGGTTGGAAATACATAGTTTGTATCGTTGTTATTACCACTGTTCTGTTTAGTTTTTGGAAAGGACCACTACCATACTCCAAAGAAGCCGATACCTATGCTTTTCATAACAAGCGTGCTGAACAAAAACACATCGATCTTTGGGCCACAACACTTCAAGATGACTCGATCAAGGTCGCCGCTAGTAGTCAAATCTCGCCGATTTTTACTTCAAGGCGTTATTTTTACCAATTTTCCAAAGATTACAATCAGGCTGACTATGTTGTCATCAGATTGCCTGAGGTATATAATTACCCTGAGAAGGACGTATTAATACCAATTTATGAGCGACTTCTGGCAGATCCTGAATTTGTCAAAATTTTTGACCAAGATAGCGTTGTTGTTTATAAAAAACTATGATTTCAGTCATCATCCCATTTCATAACGAGCAGGATAACCTTAAACCATTATTGAAGGAGTTGACAGACGAGTTTAATCGAGTGAAAAAACCTCATGAATTTGTCTTCGTCAACGACGGATCAACCGACGACAGTGGTCAAGTTATAGAAAAATTAGCTCAAGAAAATGAATTGGTAAAAGTAGTTTCTCTGAGACGTAGATTTGGCAAAGGTGAAGCTCTCGCCCGTGGAGTCGTTCAGAGTAAGGGAAGCATTATCATCTTTATGGATGGTGATTTACAAGATAATCCCGAAAATATCTCCTTGTTTTTACATAAAATTGAGAAGGGATATGATTTAGTAAATGGGGTAAGAAAGCTGCGTCAACACGGTTCAGTTATTAAGTTTTACTCCAAAATGGGTAACGGGTTCCTACGTAAGTTTGCCGATTCGCCGTTTACCGATATCAACTGCGGTTTCAAAGCGTTCAAACGTGAGGTGCTTGACGATATTGTTTTGTATGCCAACAACTTCCGTTTTCTTCCCCTAGCTGCCTACTACCAAGGATTTAAAATTGCCGAAGTACCTGTTGATAATCGACCACGGCTCCATGGAGTTTCCAAGTTTGGCATCGGCAAGGCTTTTGTTGGACTGATTGACACAATCACCATCTATTTTTTATATCAGTTTTCTGAGCGACCGCTCCACTTTTTTGGCATGATTGGAAGTGTTTTTTTTGCTTTTGGATCAGTCATTACAATTGAGCTTTTGATTGAGCGCATATTTTTTGATGTTTTGCTGTATAGACGACCGTTATTTCAGTTGGGGATGTTTCTTATTATTGTTGGTATTCAGATCATTATGACAGGCTTCATCGGCGAGTTAATCGTTTATCTTCGCAAGAAAGCCGATCACCATGACGCCTCTTAAATCGCGTGTTTTTCAAGTGTCAGATCTTGAAACACAGCAGAAAATTCTCCAGGCTAAGACTTATGATCTGAGAATCACCAATCTATCAAGATTTTTACGAAGAACAACTATCCGGGCACCAGGAACGTTTTTTGACGTCGGCGCCGGAAATGGGTTAGTGCTCAAGTTTTTTAAAAACCAGGGATTTCGAGTCTCAGGGATTGAACTTGAAAAAAAGCTTGTTGACCTCATGAAGAAAGATCCTGATCTGGAAGAAGTAGTCATTGCCCAAGGAGATATCACGAAACAAAAAGGAAAAAGTCAGTATGAATATGTGTTGGCGAGCGATGTGATTGAGCACATTGAAGATGATGCGTATGCCATACAAAATCTCTTTTCATATGTTGCGCCCGGTGGAAAACTGGTGATAACAGTACCCGCCTACTCTTTTTTGTTTGGTAAACGAGACCAATTGTGGGGTCACTATCGACGCTACGATGTCAGTTATCTTAAGCCGATACTTGAGAAGCTTGACGGTCACATTACTTACGTTAGTCACTGGAACATCATCGGGTTTTTTACCTATTTTCTATTTGAAAAGATTCTCGGTCGAATGCCAGCAGAAAAAATGCGCTACAAAGAAGGCTTTTTAGCGAGTTTTTTACGATTTTTAGTAGAGTGTGAGCTTCATATTGAGTCATTGATTGGCAATATGCCATTTGGTTTAACCTTAATTGTCGCAGTAGAAAAGCGTAAAAAATAAGTTCCCCATTCCCCTTTGTAATTCTGCTAGTATTGTATTTTATGAACCCCGTTATTGCACTGATCGTCGCCAATCTTATCTGGGGGGCTGCCTCACCTATCTTTAAGTTTGCTTTGATGGATATACCGCCATTCATACTTCTTTTTGTCCGTTTTGCGCTGGCCTCGCTGATTTTTTTACCGTTTATCAAGGGGTATCGCTTTGAGAAACTGAAGCCAAAGTATATTCTCCTTATCATCGTTGGCGGCATTCTTGGTTTTACCGTACATATTGGGTTACTGTTTATCGGTCTTGAAAAAACAGACAGCATTAACGCACCGATTATTCTCTCAACAGCGCCTGTTTTTTTAATTCTCGTAGCCTGGATATTTTTAAAAGAAAAGATCCGTACTAAAAGTCTTATCGGTACAATTGTTTCACTTGTTGGTGTGCTAATCATTATTCTGTTGCCTATTCTCTCAAAACACGATGGAGCGAAAGTTTTCACTCAGGAGATTGAAGGTAATCTCCTTTATGTTGTCTCAACTATTGCCCTTGTGGCTTCGACATTGATTCTGAAGCCTCTAAGCGAAAAAATTCCGCCGCTTGTTTTAACGTATCTCGCTTTTGTCACTGCTGCGGCAACTTTCTTGCCATTTGCTATTCTTGAGCTCCAACACTGGAGTTTTTCATCGATTCACCTACCAGGTATTATGGGTATCATTTATGGCACGTTTTTGTCTTCAGCTTTGGCATATATTTTGTATTTTTACGGAATGTCAAAAATCTCAACTCAGGAAATCGGTATTTTCACCTATTCAGATCCGATTGCCGCGATTTTGGTCGCCGCTCCGTTGCTTGGCGAGATGCCTGATAAATTTTTCATTTTAGGGTCACTTCTCGTCTTTGGCGGTATCTATATTAGCGAAGGCAGAATCCACTATCACCCGATACACAAGATTAAAAACAGGTATAATTAGGTTATGTTGACTCCTGATACAAAAATTGCCGTTACGGGTGGCGCCGGTTATATCGGTTCGGCAACGGTCAAGTATTTGCAGGATAAAGGCTACAAAAATCTGGTTATTTTAGACAATTTTTCTGCGGGTCATAAGGAGACTACTTTTACCCGAGCAATCGAAGTTGATTTAATCAATAAAGAGAAGCTGCTTCAAATTTTTCAGAAGGAAAAATTTGAAGCCGTCATCCACTTTGCCGCATTACTCGTAGTTTTTCAGTCAATGGAGGACCCTTATAGGTACTTTCATCATAACTTTAATACATCCATAAATCTTCTTGATTCAATGCAGCAGACAGGCGTGAAAAACATTGTTTTTTCATCTACTTGTGCAGTCTATGGAAATCCTAATAAACTGCCCATTTCAGAAGAGGAATCAGTTAAACCAGAAAATGTATATGCCGAAACCAAAAACATGATTGAAAAAGTCATCCAATGGTATGGAAAAATTTTTAACCTCCAGTATGCTATATTACGTTACTTTAATGCTTGTGGTGCTGCTTCCGACGGATCATATGGTGAAGCTCATGATCCCGAGACCCATTTGATTCCTTCAGCTATTAAAAAAATTCTCAATAGTAAACCAGTTGAGGTATATGGAAATGACTATGAAACTCCTGATGGTACTTGTATTCGTGACTATATTCATATCGCCGATCTAGCTAACGCTCATGAGCTTGCTCTTCGCTACATAATGAATGAAAACAAATCAGACACATTCAATTTAGGGATTGGTAAAGGTCATTCAACACTTGAGGTAGTCAAGATTATTCTTGAAGAGGCGAAAGAACATCATCTTGAAGGTACATATGAGATAAAACCGCGTCGTCCCGGAGATGGCGCTATTTTGTATGCTGATAACTCAAAAGCCAAGAAGTTGCTCAATTGGAATCCAACTCATACTCAGATTAACGAAATTATTGCCGAAGCCTTCCGCTGGCACATGAAACAAAAAGGCATGAGTCCCCTATCATTGTAACTTCTTTTACAGCAGTCAAATTGGTATAATAGACCTGATCAGCGGGATTAGTTAAACGGCTTAATATCTGCTTTCCAAGCAGAGGAAAGGGGTTCGACTCCCCTATCCCGCTCCAGACGGGATACCCCATGCAAAATTAGCTTCATTTTTTTAGGCTACATTGAACCAAGTTGCAGCTTCATAAATACGCTTGACAAAATCAGCCAAAAATCAATTGAATAACTCCTATATGAAAAACTGTTCAATCTCCACATTCGCTTGACAGAGGAAGTAAAACATGATTATAGTTAAACTATAACTCTTATGGATACTGAACTTTCATTGAAAAAAGTTAATTGGAAGAATGTATTTTCTTTGTTTGGTGTTATTGCACTTGTTGCAAGTGTCATAGGCATTGGTATTATCTCCAATAATCAAAACCTCTCGTATAGCTCTCAGGCTGCTGGTATTTCATTTGGTAGCACTAGTGGAGTAGGTAGTGGAACAGGTGGGGATTTACCTGGACCAAAACCGGCACAGACCTCCATAACCGTACATGTAACTAATAATTCGCATCTAGCTGTTGTGGCTGGAGAAATTATAATCCACGGCCAGCTGCCGTACGATTTTAGCCTCTCAAGTGGAATATCACAGAGTTACTTGGTGCCTTGTTCACCAGCTAATGAAATTGTTTCAGTTCGTGCGAATGGATATTTACAAGGTCAAATCTTTTTTACTTCAAATACAGATAATGTAGTTTGTAATTCGTTTTCATCAGCCAATCTCATAATCATTGATCCGACTCCTTCTCCCACTCCTATGGGGTCTTGTTCGCAGACGCAGGGTGATTTAAACCAGTGTCATCAACAATGCCCCTATCCAAACATATGTGATTTGTCAGGCGGTCATTACTGGTGTTGTCCACCGGGTATACATCCTCCAACCCCAACTCCTCAAGCACCAACCCCAGCCATATGTCACTATATCGGTCAAGCCTGTAGTGCTGAATGTGAGTATCCAAATCGTTGTGTAAATGGCGGATACTGTTGTCCACCATCAGGGCCAGAGGGAACTTCAGGAACCGGTGGACTTGGTACTTCTAATTAAGGAATATTCCATAATGTAGATTTTTATTTCCTCCTCATCTTGATATACATCCATCAACTTGTTAAAATGAGATAGAAATTCAATCAAAAGCGGTTCAAATAAATGTCCGTAGCCCGCTCCAGACGGGATGGTTGACGCAAAATTATCTTCATTTTTTGTACTGACATTAAACTACATAATGTTTTGAGAAACTGTTGACAAATTTTATACAAATTCAGATAATATAAAAAGCAACAAATTTAAATATGGAAGGTTTTTTAATTTTTCTATTTTTTTACGTAATTGAAATTCTATTTAGTTGGAACATGAGCCAAAAGTGGTTCAAACACAATAATCGTGCTGTTTATATTATTTCTTCAATCATTGTATTTGTTGTTCTTTATATCACACTGACCCTCCCTGCTGGGTTATCTACAATTATTTCAGTACCTTTTATTGTTATATTTCTCATATTACTATTTCTTACCGTAATTGTTGCCTCTATACACCTTCTTCTTTTATTTGTCTCAAATAAAATTCTCGCTTACGTAAAATAACTTTCCACTCATTTAGAATTTAAAGAGTTTTTTTAACTCTACGGTAGAATAGTAAGCCTTCATGAACTTGTTAAAATGGATCAGGATCTCATCGATTAAAAGTTTAAAATAATTTGCGTCTCCCGCTCACGATTCAAGAATGATTTCTATCTAAAGTAAGTATTACTAGATTTAGTTTAACAGTCTTTCCGTTAACATTCCATTTATCCCCAATATCATTGGGTGTAATAAAATCTACACCAAGGTGTCTATTATTTAGTAACTGAACTGTACCGATCCATTTTAAAATCCGGGGGCAAATTCCTGGAGCGTAATCAGTTGTAGTTCCATCTGTTTTCATTAGTGCCATTCTACCTTTTTGAAGGTCATTTGTTTCATACAAAATATTACCTAATGCGATTTTAACAAAACCAGATTGAATTTCATTACCTAATATGTGACAGTCACTGGCAGGTATGTCATACGCAGGGTTACCGAAATCATCATGATTTAAATTGGGTGCTTTAAGAATATTTTTGCGAAAATCATCAACAGAAAGATTAGTACTATATTTAAAATATAATATATCTGTAGATGTCTCGAAATCATTCTCATAACGTCTGTCAATCGCGATCATATCATCAGGTAATAAACCAATCACTGAAGCGACATTTTCTACCATTTTTTTATCCTTTTCTAAGACTGGATCTGGTAATTTAGTAGTAATTGGCGTTAAGGAGCCGAAGAAAGTAATATAAAAATAAGCGAAAATAATGATGAAAAATGTTGAAATGCAGAAACCAATTATCATAAGTACAATATACGGAAAATGAGTTTTATTTGGATTCGTTTGAGATTTTGCCATATTTATTAATATTAATTATTCTATTTATATAAAAGAAATTAGCTTGTGTCAATTATAGAGCTAATTAACCACCATCTAACTCAAAAGCTTAAACTTCTTTTAAGACTCCGTAATTTTCGTATCGTTTATCGATCATATCCCAAACATCCATCAAAAGTTCAAAATAATTTGCGTCTCCCGTTCCAGATTGAAGCAGTTTATGATATAATAAAGGTATGGCAATTGAACGAATTGATTATTTGGGACCGGTTGGTTTTGCAAGAACAGCTAAAATCGGTAAAGATTATTCGGTAAATAACGTCTATGATGACTTCGGAAAAGGTCTGGTGCATAAACACACCACGATAACACCTCTCGCAGATAACTCAGTTAAAGTGGAAGAAACAGAACGTTACTTAGTAAGAAGTTTAGCTAATGGGAAAGAAATAATACAGTCCTTAGGTAACGGACAAGCTACAGAGAAGATATTAACAGAAGATGAGATTAACATTGAAACCAGTGCTTGTTTAGGAAAACTAATTGGGTGGACTCAGCTTTACAAATATAAACCATCATCTGAAACAATTACATCTTTAGAAAGACAGCAAGGTTATTTCGAGGGAAATGACACCTATGCTACAGATTATAATACTTTACTTGCAATAAAAACTCCTGAAGCTCTGCAAAAATTAGGGAGATTTGTTCAAGCTCACTTTAGGCTCCGTTAACGTAGCTTTCGATATTCATAAAATGAGGCTACTAGTTGGATAGCAATTGCAATTGATAGAGCAAGAGCAATGGCGTATGGTGGGCCGAAGACACCATATTTGGGGATAAAAATGATACACCCAAGCGTTGTTACAGTAAAAAAAACAATATTTGAGATGAGAATATACTTAGGTCTCTTCACCGTATACAAAAGAAACAACATTGGTAGACTTCCAAGAGCGTACAGAATAAACGGCAAGCTTAAAGCTTTGGTGACTGCCGCAGTCTGAGCAAATTTTTCCGTAAAAATGAGGGTAAAGACTTGATTTGGCGTTATAAACAAAAGAAAAAACAGCCCTGTAGGTGCAAGAAGATACAAAAAGCCTGTTTTAACCTGTTGTCTGACATCTTTAACCGACTTAAAATGTGAAAATCCCGGAGAAAGTACCTGAGTAATACTAACTACTGTTGAAATAACTGTCAGAATGATTTTTTGGGCGAGACCATAGTAGCCGACCTCGTTTCTCAAGCCAAAGAAAGACAGTAAAAAGAGATCCATCCTAAGACCTACGTTGAAAAACTGTGAAGCAACAAAGTATGTCAAGGTATAGCCAAATCTGAACTCCTCTTTTTTCACAGCCGCTTTTAAAACAGTGATGACGACCGGTCTTTTTTCAAGAAAAACAAACATGAAAAAAATCAGTGGTCCAATAATGCCGAAAACGAAAATCACTTCACCGACTGTGACTTTTCCCGAGAGAACAAACGAGAATATAATGACGGTTTTTATCAGATTGGAAAGATTGAGATATAAATTAGCTTTGAAAAACCGTTTGATCGCAAAAAGAATGTTTAAAACAAAGTTCTGCCAAATAAAAAAAAGTACAGAAATCGCTGTTAAATAAAGCTCGCTCGCGGGAGCGTGAGTTTTAAAAAAAATTGCATCTAAAAGAGGAAACGTAAGAAATAAAACTGCAATCACGACAAACGAAAAAATCGACTGATAAAAAAAAGTACTTTTGATAAAGCTGTACAAGTTTGAAGCCCGATTCTCGTGTAATTTCGGTAAATAGGAATAAATAGTGGCCGAGGTACCAAAGTCAAGAATGTTAGCCAGTACGTATGCTATACCAAGAAGCACGCTTAAGACTCCGTAGTGGGAAGGATCCAAAATCCTTACTAAGATAAGAGCAAAAAACGCCGTGAAAAAGACGTTAATATAGGTGCCCGTGGTGTTGATAAAGATGTCTCGGCTTGTCGGTCGTTTAGCAAAATTCAGCAACTTGAGAAGCATACCCTATTGTATCAAAACTTTTGCATTCTCTTCGATCACCCCCTATAATTATCTCAATATGAAAAAAACAGCTTTAATTACCGGTATTCTCGGTCAGGACGGTCCGTATCTTGCTCAGTTGCTTCTTAAAAAAGACTATAAAGTTTATGGTATGGTCAGACGCTATTCCAAGCCTCAGTTTGACAATCTTGACTATTTGGGAATCACAAATAGCATTGAGTATATAGACGGTGATTTATCAGATGAAGCGTCTTTAATTAACGTTATAAAATCAGTTCGACCAGATGAAATTTACAATCTGGCAGCTCACTCGTTCGTCGGTGGATCGTGGGACCAAGCTAAATTGGTGACTGAGGTTAATGCATTGGGTGTACTTTACTTTTTAAATGCTATTAAGTACTTTTCGCCTGCTTCGAAGTTTTATCAGGCGGCAACGTCTGAGATGTTTGGCATCGCCAATGATAACGGCATGCAGGATGAGAACACGAACTTTCATCCCCGCAGTCCCTATGGAATAGCCAAAGTTTATGCTTTTTGGATGACAGTCAACTTCCGTGAGTCATACAATATGTTTACTTGTAATGGAATTTTGTTTAACCATGAATCCCCTATTCGAGGTATACAGTTTGTTACCCGTAAAATCACCGACGGCGTTGCGCGTATAAAACTGGGTCTGGCAAACGAGTTGAGGCTCGGTAATCTCGACACACGTCGTGATTGGGGTTTTGCCGGAGACTATGTTGAGGCGATGTACCAGATGCTTCAACTGGAGAAACCAGATGACTTTGTCGTGGCTACAGGTGAGAATCACTCGGTGAAAGATTTTGTTGAGGCAGCCTTTAAAGAGATTGGTATCACCGATTGGCAGAAATATGTCAAAAGTGATCCCCGATTTTTACGGCCGGCAGAAGTGTATGATCTGAAAGGTCGGGCCGACAAAGCGAGAAAACTTCTCAACTGGAAACCCAAAGTCACCTTCGACGAGCTTGTGAAAATGATGGTCGAGGCAGATCTGAAGAGGTTGTCGGAAAAATGAACAAAACGCTCGTTTTGATCTTTATCATCGCTTTTTTAGTAAGACTTATTGCTTTAAACCAATCTCTTTGGTTAGATGAAGGGACGACTGCCAAAGTAATTCACTCGTTTAGCTACAGACAAATAATCTCTCAGTTTGCTCCAACTGACTTTCATCCGCCTTTTTACTACCTTTTTATGAGATTTTGGAGCAGTATTTTTGGACTTTCAGAAATCTCTCTTCGTTTACCCTCGGTATTTTTTTCAATTTTAACTGGATTGCTAGTGTATCTTGCAGGAAAAAAGATCAAAAATGAGACAATCGGTAAATGGGCGGCGATTTTTTTTCTGTTTAATCCTTTAGTCATCTATTACTCTCAAGAAGCCCGTATGTATCTGATGGCAACATTTTTCTTAACCGGTGCTTTTTATTTTTATCTACAAATAATTGATAAAATACGACCTAAGATTCAACATGTTGTTTTATGTAATGTATTTATTTTCTTAAGTTTTATGACGTTTTATGGATCAGCTTTTTTCATCTCGGCCATGTATGTGTATCTTTTTATTAATAAAAAGTGGCGGTCATTTAACTTAATTCATCCGGGTTTTCTTTTGGCATTTTTTATGCTTTTGCCTTTGTTATATCACCAACTTACATCCTCAAGAGAAACTATGAAAATTGTTGTTAACTGGAGCCAGGTGTTGGGGAAGGCGACATTGAAAAATCTGTTTCTTATTCCCTTAAAGTTTAGCATAGGTCGTATCTCTTTTGATCCGAAAATTTTTTACTACGGCATAAGTGTTCCGTGGACGATATTTGTATGGTTTTTAGCAGTAAAAAGTTTTCGCAAGCAATCACTTTTTTTATTTATACTTTTTTTTCCTTTAGTACTCGGATTACTATTTTCTCTATTCTCTCCCCTCTTGCAATATTTTCGCTTTATTTTTCTGATACCAGTTTTATGTTTATTATTGGCCGTATCGATTAAAAAACCGATTACGAGAGGTATTGTTGCTGTCGGTTTTTTGGTGTTTGCTCTTGGGTATCTTTTGTTACCTCAGTTTCACCGGGAAGATTGGCGTTCACTGTCTCACAGTATTTCAGTCAAAAAAGTCTACGCTATCCCCTCTTCGATGGATGCTCTAATGTACTATCGTAAAGATCTGGAGATTATTTCTCTGGATAAAGTTTCTTCGATACAAGATAGTCACATACTAGTAGTCCCGTATACTTCAGAAATTTACGGTAGCGACTACAGATCTATTCTTAAAAAAAGAAGGTACACGCTTGATATAATAACTTCGTTTCGCGGATTAACAACAGAAAATTATTCCTTAAAATGAAAACACTAAAAAAATTTATTCCAGAGATTGTAGTAGCCCTTCTTATCGTCATCGTTTATCTTTACAAGCTACCTGAAAGTTTCACCTACAACTCTGATCTTGGCCGTGATAGCCTGGCGATGTGGAACATACTTCACGGTCATATCACTCTTCTTGGTCCAAAAACTTCCTTTGGCGGACTTTATGTGGGGCCATATTATTTTTATTTATTTGCGCCATTTCTTTTACTTTTTAAGTTTCATCCCTTAGGTATTACAATAGGCAATGCTCTACTTTCGATTAGTTGCCTGATTTTGTTTTTTTATTTTTTACGTAAAAAAACTTCCTTACTGTTTGCATCACTTGCGATTCTTTGGTTATTGTTAACTCCGTATATGATTTATGCCGGGCGCGTCGTAACAAACGCCAGTACTTATCTTATACCTCTTGTATTGTATATGGAACTTTTATTTTTTTATTTTCCCTTCAAAAAAAATATCTGGTTTCTATTATTCGGGCTTTTTGCCGGTATTATTGCCAACATTCATCCTGCATCGCTTCTTATAACAGTACCTATGACCGTCGCATTTATTATTTATAGAAAAACAGGTCTAAATTCTAGAAAAATCTTATTTACGGGTATCGGTTTTGCAGTCGCTTTTTTACCACTAGCGTTATTTGAAGCGACCCATCACTTTGTCATGATCCGCAACACGTTTTTTGATAAGTCTTATACGCTATTTATCAACAATCAAAACTCAGTTGCCCATTTACAGACTTCAAAGAACCCTTTTCTAAACATACTGAATATTAATACTATTATCTCAATCTGGATATATCCAACACTGATTCAGCTTCTTGTGGCCATAATTGCTATCACGGCAATATTTTATAAAAACAGAAAACTTCTTTTGACGACTGTCTTTATTTTACTTAACGTATTGTTGTATAGTTTCTTGTTTCGGTTTCAGGCGGTAGATTATTATTTGTTTCCACTTCTAATTCTTGTACAAATAGGTTTGGTCTATTTTCTGTCGTTAACTTCTGACTTTATGAAAAATACTGTTATTACTGTTGCAATATGTTTTGCTCTTTTTCATTTTCCAAAACAGTTTTATACCCAGTCTGCCCGACCGTATGAGAAATTCAGAGATCAAACAATCCAGGTTTTAAATAAGGTAAACGTACCCAAGTCTGGTTTTAACATTGTTCTTTTAAGCGGTACGCCGCTTGAAATACTAGGCTATCAGTACCGGTACATCCTGATGACACTGGGGTATAATGCAGATTCGATTTATACCTATGCCAGTTCCCAAGCGCTTCTTATGATTTCTGAGCGAGGACCAATTGATTGGCAACACGAAAGAAGTTGGGAGATCGATCAGTTTGGAAAAAAACAACTAGTTAAACAGGTTGTAGCTGATGATACGATTTGGTACTTATTCTCGAAGACGCCTTAGTTTATACGCAATATATTTTTTATAAAGAAGAAATTCATACCAGCCTCGCAAACCACCGGCTACCAATCCACGCCAGCCGTCTCGATATCCATGATGCCAGATCAGCCAGCGCAGAAAGACATACGGAGGCTGGGTAAAGAGGTTATAAATGGCGTGGACAAGGCTCAGTTGTGTATCTTGAATCTGGATTGTGGTATAGGAATGAAATTTTCTGCGTAAAATCTGCATAGTAGGATGAGAGTAGTGATTGAGTGCTCCTTCAAGCTGGCCGATTGTACCATTAACTACGTATTGCTCATGCACATGTGTTGAAGTATCGTAGAAAGCGGCTCCTTTTTTATACAAACGAACGAGACGGTCATACGGCCAGTCTCCACCTCTAAGAAACGCGCCTAAAAAATATGGATTGCGGTGAACCGTGTAAGCAACATACTCTGATTGTGTTTTCAGCATCTCTTCTAATTCTTTTTTTAGCTCTGGCGTGACTTCCTCATCAGCATCTATTCTGAGTATCCAATCGGTTTTCACGTGATTAGCTTCTTCATTGATATCTTTTTGGACATTGGTGAAGTCATCGATTTCACCATGTTTTTTTTCAATGACGGTAGCCCCCAGTTTTTTCGCGATTTCGCCGGTGCTATCAGTACCTGAATCTATTACTACCACTCGGTCACACCAAGCGAGACTTTTTAGGCAACGAGTTATGTTTTGTTCTTCATTCTTAGCTGGGACTATAGCAGTAATCGTTTGTTTCATGTTATTTGTACCAAAAGGACAGTATCCAAAAATTTTTCAACACTACTATTGTATAACATATGAGGTAAATGCTTGAAACTGTGATGAATTGAGGGAATTTTTTTAAAAAAAAGACAACAAAGTAACCAACAAAAAAGATTGCACTTACGAGAAACACCCCTTTGACGGTTGAGTAATACGGGAGTCGAAAGTTATAAAGAATATAACTGATAAAAAGGAGCATGGTATAAATATGAGGCAGTTTTGACAAGGTTTTTTCTTTCAGACTGTAATAAAATCCAACAGCAATCACGAGAAATAACGGCATTCCGGCAAAGGCAAGAAGTGCGCCAGACTTAGAAAATTGCTGAACAGGTACGATAATGTTGTGACCATCATAAAACCAAGAAAAAAATGTGCCAGACAAGAAAGAGTAGTTGTGAGACTGGAATAGGTCAATCTGAAGAAATCCTTTTAACGAGGTAAAAAATGCTAGGTCTCTTGGTAAGACTACTTGATTGAGGGGAAAGAGATTTTTAAAGTTGTAGGACGTAATAAGAGGATTACCAAAAAGAAAAACATTTCTTAAGTAGTGTATTCCGCCGATAGCTATGGCAGTAAGAAGCGGCAGTATCGATTGCTGAAATAATTTTTTAAGGTCTTTTTTATATCGCAGGTACTGGTCAATCAGTACTGCAAGAAGTAGAGTTAAAGCAGTCGCTTTGGTGAAGATAGCTAGCCCCAACAACACACCAAGTATAAGTTTTTCTTGAGTCTTTTTTAAGGGGATGTGTAGAAGATAATACATTGTGGCTAGTGACACGAGGACAGCCGATAAAAATTCGTTGCTAATAGTTGGTGTTAGATAAACGACAACAGGAGTTGCGCCAATAACAATGATTCCTAAAAGACTAACTGTCGTTGAGCGAAAGAGTTTTTTCAGCGTAAAGTAGCTGGCCGAAAGTAGTAAAAAATAACTTAACAGCCCCAGATATTTTCGTGACTCATTGTTTGGCAGTAACGAGGCGGTAATGTAATAGAAAGGTGCTTGGTACATCTCCCAGCCATCACGGGCAGTTGGAAGAGATTTATTTGTTCGAATGTACTCGATATAATACATGTGTGGCTCAGCGTCAAAGCCGCGTTTCACGGGAAACATCATGGTGTTGTGAATCTGAAGGGCGGAAAGAGCCACGAGACTACCTACGAGTAAAGAGTTTAATAAAGATGTTGTTTTGTTAAGGGAAAACATATGAGCGGAAAACGCCTTCATGAAATGAAGCAATTGGTTTATCCTTTGTGTCATAGACAAGGTCATCTGTTATAACAACTCTAAGCTGCGGTTTCACTTGAGAAACTTCATCTTTATAGATCCAACTGAACGAGTCATCGGCAAAGCTCTGAGTTGGTGTACGAGCGTAAATCTTAAACAGAAACCGCCAGCCGCCGTACGGAGGGTACTTTCGTTTCTCTTGTCCATACGTTTCCAGAGAGTATGGTTGAGTACCGACAATGTTCATCGTTTCTTTGATGAGTTTTTTTCGGGTTATTAGACCAAACTTCTCCTGAGGTGAAGTAAACATAGTGTAGCTGTTGATAATAAGAAAAAGTATGAACCCAGGAATGAGAATAGTCGATGGTAAATAAGCCAAGACGACACCAGCTGCAATCGTAAATAGAGCATACAAACCGATCAAATAGTACTCAGCCGCGTATCCAGGATAAAACAAAAATCCAACAAAATATAATAATATCGCGACAGTCAGAAATCGAAGTGCCACCGTTCCCTTTTTCCATAAATAAAGTAGCCAAGCGATAATGCCAAGCGAAAGAATATCTAAGAAAATAGGTGCTTGGGAAATATGACAGTGAGCACCAAGGCAATGTTCTTCTTGAACTGTTGCAGGAGGCACAATATACCAAATTTTCCCTAAAGCATTCACCATAACTTTCCAGTGTTCAACAACACCGCCACCTGAAACCGTGGTGAATTTTCCCTGATGAAAAACAAAGTAGCGAATTGGTGCCATAATGTCGTCGAAGTTATGGACAATGTCAAAAACAATTAGTGGTGAATAAACCGCGATAAAGCTGATTATCATGCCAGCCCATGTGGACGCCTTTATTTTTTTTATATTACGTCCAATGCCAAATAAAATAAGAGGAGTTAAAAGAAAAATTGCCAAATGAACATGGAAAGCGGCGGCAAAAAGAAACGCGGTCGCGATATACCAGCGTGTGTCTTTCTCACCCTTGATGAGAGTATAAACCAGCCAGATAGAGATGAAAGGCATGGTTGTCGGGTTCCAGAACCGCCTGTCGAAAAAATTCAAAAAAACAGAGCCGCCATATATAATTGCGGCAATGTAAGCCGCTTTACGATTGAAGATGTCGGAGGTAATAAAGTAAACACTCGCAGTCGTTAGAAGTCCGAAAAAGACCGAAAAGTAAGCTAAAATAATCGGATCTCCACGAGAGATAGCAAATAAAAGTGCATTTAAGTATGTGAAACCAGGTCCTAAATAAAATCCTAAATTTGAGGCGCTGACACCAATCCAGATGGGGTGAAAGTTTTTTACCTGCTCCCAAGCGAGGCTTGCTTGATACTCTTCGTCGAAGTTAAAACTAAAAAACTGAGCTGCTTTGTAAAATCTGGCAACAAGAATAACAGCAAACGCTGCGATAAGGCAGATATTTACTGGGGAAAGAATTTTTTTAAGATTATTTTTATTTTGATAAAAAATACTTCGCATAACTTTGGTATAAAATTGGCAGTGCGTATGGTGCTTCAAAAAGAGCTGATTTAGTTCTTAATATGAGAGAAACTAGTGATAGTGGAAATTGTACGTGTTTGGCCAAATAATACCCATAATGACTATAAATCATTAGGTTTTTACCTTTTTTGTCAGTACGAGTACCACCAGAAATTGCTTTATGATGGTAGGCAACTGCTTCAGGAACAAAAAGAATTTTTCCGTAAATTGAAGAAATTCTGACTCCCAGATCAATTTCTTCAAAAATTTTAGGGAAATGCTCATCAAAACCACCAGCGAGAAGTAAATTTTTTTTTCGAAATGACATATTGCATCCGTACGGAAAGTCTACATATTGTTGACGAGTGCTCCAATACTGAAAGATAAACTTTGTTGCCAGCCGATTTGTGCGACCGGTTATGACATCAGTCTCTTTGGGTATGTGTTCGCCATCGTTGATCACTCGTCCAGCTGTGGCAACAACACTAGGGTTTTCGTAAGAGGTTAGTTGAGCTGGAATTGTATCTTGGGAAATTTCTACATCATCATCAAAGAAAAACACGAAGTCGCCTTTGGACTGAGCAATACCATGATTTTTGGCACGCGAAGTGTTGACTGTCTCGATGGTGATGAACTTCACGCGGAGTTTTTTCACTTCGTCAAGATCAGGTTTGGCAGAGTTTTGTTGATCAACGATTATTATTTCGATATCTTTATGAAATTTGCGGATGCTAGCGGCCGCTTGAAGAGCAAGGCGCGGTCTTTGATATGTTGGAATTACTACAGATACATTGGTTAAGTCGAGAGACTTTTTTTGAAGTACTGCCATAGGATTTCACTTCCAATTATGCCAGAAAAAACCATGATGATTAATCCAAATGTTAGCCCTTGAAACGGCCCGGAAATTTTTTGAATTGCGATACCGCTCCCCCATCCTAGAACCAAGGCAATAAGGTTAAGGACTGCAAGATGGGGATATTTACGTATGGCCATAAGAGGCTGAAAAAATATGCTTTGCACGCCCCAACCAATCGCCGGAAATAAAAAAATTGGCAGAAGGGTGATCGCAGTCTGAGCATCGGCTTTAGTAAACTTGCCGCCGACAAACAAAACATGAATCACCACTGGTGCAATAAGCCATAGGAGTCCAGCCGTGATCACTGAAACAAGAGAGCCGACGAGTTTTGACTTGACGACAAGACTCTTTGCTTTAGTGAAGTTCTTAGCCGCAATATGCTCCACAAGATGAGGTAAAAGTATGACCTGAATACCGATCGTCGCCACACCAGCGGCAATCGAGAACATGCGTGAAGTTAAGTTCAGATACACTAGATACCCTTCGGGTAAACTCGATGATAAAGATCTTATCAGAAGATTGTCAGATCGGGCAGCAAAGGTTGCCACCATAAGTGGGATCCAGGCGTATATAAACGGTTTGACTGAAAATTTTACGTGACTAAAATGTATATCTAACTTTGGCATGACAAGAATTACCTGAAGAATTAAATTACCAATGAAAGCAATGATCAATGACCAGATGCCAAAATAAGGTGCCAGTGCAATCGTCACAAGTAAATTGACAGCATTTCCGATAGCCTGAACAATCGGAAAACGAATAAATTGTTTATGTGCATATAAGTAAGAACCAAAAATACTGGCGATAAAAGCAAAGGGTAATCCAGAAAAAAGAAGTTGCATCTGAAAAGTCACGTCTTTCACAAACTGTTCTCCGCGATTTGCATAGAGGAGGTGACTGATAATTCCGGAAGTTGCTATCATAAAAATCGTGATAGCAAAAACAATAAAAAAGATTTTAAAAAGATGACTTAAAAAATACTTGTTCGTCTCTTCTGGAGAGGCTATTTTCATACGGGTATAAAATGGCAAAAATGCGTCAGATATAGTTCCATACAATACAGTCACAAAAACTGTAGGGAGCGCCACGGCGGCCAGAAACACATCAAGAGATAAAGTGGCACCAAATAGTCGCGTGATAATTATCTGGTTAATGAGTTGAATCAGAGTGTTTACTCCAAAGATAATGGAGATGGTAGAGGCTTTTTTGATCATAACGTATTCATACCCCAACTATAAACTTGAATCGGCCAAGGATCCCCGACTGCCTGAGGTAAACTTTTAACTTCATACTCCAACTTGAGATTTTTCTTAGCATATTGTTTAATATCTTCAGGTAGGAGACTTTGCCAATCTTCGACAATTAATAGGCCTTTCGGATATTTTTTCATCTGGGTAATTAAATCTCTTAATGATCCATAGACCATCGCTTGATCGACAGCGTGATGCTCCGGTTTCACAATACCCTTCATAAAATAGGCAGTCACCGGTATATTAAGATACCATTTTTGAGGTCCAAAGAGGTCATTGAAAATTACTGTGTGTTGCAAATCAGGAAATCGGCTTTTCAGCTGCTCAAAAACAGATTTATAGTCGGCAATCTGTACATCACCATATAAATCAGCATTTGGACTGTAATAAATAGAAGGTTTTCGAACAATTTTATATCCTCCTAAAAATAACATACCTGCGACCAGAAGACACAGAAAGCTTGCTTTATGAGGAAATATCGCGTGTTCAACCTGTCCCCAAAAAACGCCAAAGTAGACAAACATGACTCCAAAAAAAGGCATAATGTAGCGAATATTGTGAGTCGGGCTGGTGAACGCCCACCAGAAAAGTAATGGCGCAATTAGAATGCTTGTGAAAATAAAAAGTAATCTATTTCTTGAGTAAGTAATGATAAGTCCAACAAGAGCCGGAAGAAGGATAAAGCCATAGTTTCGCCACAATAGTTCGCGAAGATACGGTATGTTATTCGCTCTTAACGAATACATGAAAACAAAATGTATTGTTGAGGAAATAATGTTTCGCAACTGCAAGACCAAGAGGAGTAAAACGATGCATGTTACTAGCAAATAGCCAAGATTTTTTTGTTTAAAGAAAACCGACGCATTGGTAGAAATATATACCATATAGGGAAGCCAAATAAGCATACCGATAGGATGGAGTAGTGAACTAGCAATAGAAGTAAGTAAAATCCCGATATGAATAGATACAGTTGGTGTTTTTTTGTTGAGCTTTGAAAGTAAATATAAATCAAAGATAAACAATGCCTCAAGAGCTGTATACGGTTTAAACTGGGTAGAGTTTGTTAAGTTTATCTGGGAAAAAGCAAATAGAAACGCGGCCAATAGTCCCCCACTTTTTGTTGAAAGTTTCTCAGCAAGCAGATATGCCGCCACGACGCCAAGAGTACCAAAAAGTGCCGAAATGAGTCGTGCAGCCCATTCAGTTGAACCGAAAAACAAAAAGGACACTGCCCCTAATATCATATGCAGTGGTTGGTACAGTACCCCTGGAGTTTGTAAGGCAGTAAAAAGAGAGACTTTACCCTGGATAAGATCTCGAGAAGTTGCGGCGATCTCGGCTTCATCTGCCCAAAATGAATGATTATGAACAATACCCTCAACTCGATATACAAATGCACCTAGTACAAGTAGTGCAAGTAATATAAGGACTCCATAATTCTTTTTCATAATATGTGGCTACTTGTGAAAAAACTGAACTGATTTCTTAAAGAGCTGTTGCATTTTAGTTAGTATCCTGATATTAAGATGAGAGTTCTGAAGGTGAAAATATTTTATATTTTCCTGAACAATTAACTGCAGTCCCCCAATGAGAAAGACAAGATAAGATAGGCCAAAAATTCTCTCAGAAAGAAGCTCGTTCATAAATAGATATAAAACACTCGCTAGTGCAAAAAATAATAAACCAATAACTAAAGTATACACGTGACGAAATTTAAAGAATATTGTCGTCAGCGTCCAGAGTATCACGAGCCAAAGAATGTACGCGTCAGAGTTGTTCTTTTCAAATTTAATATATAGCACTAAAAGACAAATGGTTGCAATTAGAAGTGGTATACGGATGAAGGAGATTACTTGCCATAGGAATTTATCATATTTTTCTGAATGCAGTTTGCTGAAATATGAAATAGACAAAGAAAATCTAAATTGTTTTTTATATTCTTGAACCAGAAAGCTCAATCCAAAAAAAAGAAAAAAAATTAAACTTAAAACTAATGTCAGAAGATGAGGGAGGTAGGTAGCTTTTATAATATAGTGATCTGCCCCCTTGGGAATAATGGAAGTTGCCCAAGGAATACCAAGCGCATTCGTAATCAAGGAATCTTCTGTTTTAGTTGAGTTGGAAATATCAATAAGATATGAATTACTATTCTGTTTGGTGAGATTAATTGAAAAAGGATGGTTTGATAGTCGGTTCTGTTTTTCAAGAATAATTTCCGGATCAAGAACAGGGTTGAGTTTAATGTGAGTTTTTGCCAGTTCATCTGAGGGAATTTCAGTTTGAGAGCTTACTGTTATCCTGTTTACAAAAGCCGGATCATACTTTGCATTGATTAAATACTCTGTTAAATATGGATCTTTTGTTGGGGGAACCGGTTGACTCAGATAGGCTTTTGAAAGTTCTGGTTGATTCGGATGAATCTCCTGAAATTGAATTAAGATCGATTGGCTCACTGATGATGTAAATACCATGAAATAGCTATTCTGATTTTTCAGTAATGTTACGGGTAAGATATAAATATAAGATCCGTCCTGATCCTGGCTACTGGTCCACTGGCCAATCTGGATACTTGAAGAAACATCGGGAAAATCCATACGTAATGATTTACTTGAAGTATCTATCATAACGTTATTAAATAGTTTTTCATTTTTTTGACTTGAAGTACTTGGTATTACTTTTCCATTCATCTGTAACATAGCTTTATCAAAAAGATATTTAGACTCCGGTTGAAGGTTAATTTTTATATCATAGGTGCCATACTCTTTGTCCTGAATGACGTTTTTTAGTGAATATTGCAGTGTTAATGGATTGTATTCCGGGACGGTTTTATTAATCTTTTCTTCTAAATACTGAAAAATGTTATTAGTCAGTTTAATTAAGTAATCTTTTTCTTCCGGAGTTTTCTGAGAAATATAAATTGTCTCAAGCAACCGGTTCCGATGTTTGGTCAAGTAACCTCTGAGAATAAATATCTGGTTGAAATAATAGTCCTTGCTGTATTTAGTTAAGTCGTTCACCTCAGCTTCCATGAGAAAGACGTATCTGGACAATCCCGCTTCCCAGCTATTGAATGTATTAAGTTTTGAATAATCCATTAATCCCGGCTTATTGCTGTTCCACCATGACATAAGCTGCGAAACTGTCGGACTGTTCTCAAGGACTGGTAAATCATTGCCTAAGTGCAATAGTTCAGATATTCTTTTGTTGGCATACGTTAGATAGCTAAAGTTATTCTTTCCCATATCAAGCTTCTCAAATATATTGTTCAGGTAATAACTTTGTATGAAAAAATGCTTTTGGGTAAAAGGTTCGAAGACATCTGGGTATGATTCGGAGACATTGGTGTTGGCAAACAGTTCCCCATTGATATACGGCTTTAAAATATAGATGTGCTTCACAATATTATTGGAAAAAGATTTTTCACTGAGTACTGGTGCTTCTATAAGTTGATACCCGGCAGCAAACAATATACTTAATCCTAAGAAAAGAATTCGAGTTATTTTGGGCAAGTTCATCGTCTTCTCCTTTCGATTATTTGTTTTAAACAGAACAGAGCAATGACAGTCATAAAAATATAATAACCATCTTTAGCAATCTGGAAGTCCTTTGCTGCAGTCAGTCGTATGTACAAATCATGATGCTTGTTGACGAGATCTTTGTTAACAATCCAGAAATTTGCAAAGCAATTGGCAGGATAATGATTTTTTTCTGTGACGATGGGAGAAGCAAAAAGATTTTTAGAATCATAAAGCCTCCAGCCTTTGTTATACATCTCAGCAAACAATATGCCGACGTCTTTGTCAGAAGGTTCAGTGAATGATACTCGATATAAGCTTTCTGAAAGTCTTTGTGTTTCAACAGGTTTATCACTTAATTGTTGAACAGAGGATTTATAAGGAAAGTTAACATAGGCTGAATTTTTGGTAAACTGAGTATTTTTATTCAGTTCGCTGAAGTCACAAAGTTTATCTGTCGGATAGACTTTACTTATTGTTCTTACTTTATTTGCTATATAAGCTTGTTTTATCGGATATACATCAATATTGCCAAACGAGATTTTATTGCGAGAATCGATGGCCATATCGATAGAGTCCAACCCAATAGAGTTCTTGTGTTTTTCCATATCGGTCAAGAGCACGTAGTCTATAGAACTGGCCATTAAAACAGTTGGACTGAGATTTCTAAAATATTCAGTCAGAATATATTTCTCCTGGGGATTGTTTGAGGTGTTGGAAACAACGTTGGCATACAGAAAAAACTGTTCAGGGTGACCTCTAAACGAATGTTCTGGCCAGTTATACAATGGCTGTGTATCGGTAATAGGGTCAGTTGGCAAGATTAACACTCTTTTATCTTGAGTATGTTTCCGTGACCAAGCGTTAAGATCTAACCAGTAGTTGGGAATTTTGACATCAACAAGTTTATACGCCAGATTGCGGTGATCAACAATGTTGCCTCGAATAAAAGGAATCGTTTGAAACATCAGCAGAATTATAAGTAGTCCACTGACAAGAATTTTGATAAGCCTCCCAGAGTTTGAAGACAAGAAAGCGATACCCACATATACCATGAATATAAAATCTGCAATAAACTTCGCCCAGGGTTCGCGGAATATTTTAAAAATACTGAAGTTGTCATAAAAAAAACTAAAAGCAAAGTTCAAAGGCGGTGTGGCACCTTTGACCATAAATAAAACGGCTAGAAAGAAAAAAATGAAGCCAATTTTCTTATTTGTGTTCTTTTCAGCGACAAGAAGTACTAGGTACAATACTACAGGTATAGAAGTTACCACCTTTCCAACTGTTGAGTGATAATAGGTTGCTAAATGATTGTATGGTATGCCGTCGCTTCCTGAATAGTCCCACCAGGCACCGAAAAAACGAGAGATATCTCTGAGGCTACTTGCTGTAGCTGAAAAAGAAATGTCAAAAATATCGTATCGAAAAAATTGCCCGGTGTTTTTTAAAATGAGATAATTAACCACAAAAGCAAAAAAGAGTGTACCGATAAGGGGTAACATAAATAAGAAAGACCGAAGCAGTTGTTTTTTTTGACTGAAAATCGCAACATAGAGAACTATAAAAGCATAGGTACCAAGCATTTGTGGAAGATTAACACCAACTCCCAGTGTAAATAATGCTAAAAGTACATTTAACGCTATATATTTTGGGTTATACTCTATTTCATATTTTAAAAATAAATATAGAGCTATTGGCAGAAAAACAAATTGAATGAGCTTAGGTGAAGTGGTCAGCACGATGGTGAAGTTATATGTAGTAATAAAAACAAGACTTAAAAGAAGAGCTATCACTCTATTTTTAGTACGAAACGAAAATGCTAGATACGAAAAAAAACTACCTATAAAAACCATCGTTAACATAAAGAGCTTCTCAATATAAATTAGAGGCACATGGAGCAAATAGCCAAGATGCCAGAAAACTCCAGCAGTGAATCGAGAAAAAAATCCAAAAGAGAAATTGCCGAAGTTGTTACTCCAGTCATATATGCTTGAAAATCTGAAATTTACGTAGTCATAGTTCAAAAATGCCTGCTCCTCGCCATACAAAATGAAGTTTTGATCAAAGTACCTGACTACGTAAAAAATACAAAAGATTCCCAAGATAACAAACGGATAATAATGAAAGATCAGTTTCTTTAAGAAATTCATGGTGATTTTTTGATTGATAATTCAAATATAGCAGGGAACTTTCTCAATAAAAACAACTTTAATTTTTTAATAATTTTTGTGTTTAAGCTATCTGATTTTGTCGTATAAAACTGCTGGCGAGATAGTAAATATAACTCTACCGTATTACTTTTGATAATTTTTTTGGGATGACTGTCGTCCACGGGTTTTTCTACCCAGATTTCATTCAATCCCTCTTTCAGATGAAGCGGAATGTTAAATTCGATGATCTCATCTGACCACTTATGTGTAGGTATAGTCCCGTAAGTACTATTTATATTGTAATCATTACTTGTTTTCCAGGCGAAGTTATATCCTTTCAGCGTCACTACCTCGCCTAGAATGCTGTGACTTGGAACGATTTCTTTAATATATAATTCGTGCTTCAGAAACTTCGCCTGCATGTGAATCGTTTGGTAATACAATATTGTTTTAATCGAGAAGTAGCCTGTTAATGTTAGAATACTTATAAATAATGTACCGTAAAAAAGTAAAAACATGAAAAATGGTAGGAAGCCTTTTGCTTGCTGTTTTTTAAAGTAAACTCTAAATAATAATCCTATATGAGTTAAATGATTTACTATCTGAAGTTGTAAATTTGAATAGAGCGCGTGCATAGCTGGCTCAATTTTTGAGCCGTAAACAGTATTTAAAAAAAACAAAGTTGCAAAAACCCTTTTTATTCCAACGATGACATTTTCTTTTTTTCTATAAATAATGAGATTAAAAGCTGATAGTCCGATGAATATAACGGATAACACCGCATATTTTTCAGGAAGTAGAGCTTGATACTGTGCATCAGCTCTGACTGAATATGTCATAAGAAAAAAGCTGATTGCCAAACTGAGTGCTGGAGGTGTTTCAAAGCTGATGACAACAAACACCCAGGAAAGAGCTAATAATATATAGAAAAAATCAGAAGAACTTATGCTTGAATTCAGGACCACTTGAAATAAATATAAAAATACTAATGCGAAAATCTGACGAAGTAAGACCAATGAGTGTTCAAGCTTCCTAACTTGAGTCGTAACAAGGGCATAAAGTTTCTTTATACCTAAAATGAATTTTATATACAGTTGGTGACGTGGTTTTTTGAAATATACAAAAACACTATAAATAAAAAGAATTATCATTACCGCATAGATTGGCCAAAAGACAAATTTCATATGAACTTGATTGTTGATAAAATTGCTGTTGATAAACATCCATCCGAGATTGGTACTTTTTTGACAAATTTTTATCAAAGAACCAACATAATTTTCAGTAGTTAAATCACTAATTCCAAAAACAGTATCCACTTTTGTTATATGAGGTTGGGGAGTGTTTTTGCCAAGGAGTTTATGAACGATAATAGTGGGGCTCGAGTATGGAATAAGGTCGATATGAAGATTTTTTAACTCATTTTGGTTCAAGCTTTTTTCAGCTGAGACAAGTATTCGTGGCTTCATATATATGAAGTCCCCCGGCATATTAATAACTTCTTGGTGAAGGAAAGTAGCTGATGAAGGAAATATTTTTTTTGAAAAAATATACGTACTAAATTTTGTTAACTCCCCTTTCTCGTATCTTGGAAAATCTATCTCAACAGTTAAAGGAACTGTAATTTGATATTTTGCTTGAAAAATAAACTGAGAGGGAAACTGATTACTGTTTTGAGGACTGAGTTCTATTTCAGCACTGTAAGGATTCTTGTAATTGTACGATTCATCAATACTTGATAATAACGTTGGTGTCAAGGTTAGCTGAATTTTTTCTGCACCATCATGTATTTGCACATGGTTCAATGAGGCAATCCGGGTCGTGAGACTCGGATATTTAAGATTCAATCGGAAGTTCTCAGGTATTGCTGTTTGGGATGATTCAAACTGTAGATCGTAAAACGAAGTTGGGTTGTCAACCGTTTGTGGCAGTAAATATGATATCCCTTTGGGGGTATACGCGTATTTTTTAAGATATGGTAATAAAATAACTGAGTTTAAATAATCAAATGATGAGTAAACGAGATTTCTTAAATAGTCTTTTTCAACTCCATTTCTATTCTCGATTACCCGGTCGAGTGAGTCTTCATTAATCTCAACTGTTTCTTTTGTTCTTGCAAGATCGAATATAAATTGAGCCTGATTTTCATGGCGAATAGTATTAACATGGTCTTCTACAGCGCTGACATATCGGAGTAAACTCATTTCCCAATAACTGGCGTTTTGAACTTGATTAATATACCACTTCACCTCATGCTCTCTTTGAAATTTCTGCTTAAGCTGTTTGATATAAGAAGGTCCAGAAACGTTGAAATTATTCACCATCTTCAGCGAACCACCAAATTCTTTAAGTTCCGCTACTCTTTTTTGTGCAATAAATAAGTTGTCATGAAAACCGGTTCCTACCTCAAAAAGTTCTTGAAGTATTTGAAGATAGTAATTATTATCCTGAGGACCCAACTCCTCTTTTGGTTGGTCAATTTCGGGACTTGAGTTGAGAAGAATTGACGCGGTTGAGTTGAGAGAATAATCCTGTGTTTGCGTAGTAAATTGAGGCAGACCTTTACAAAACTGCGACTCATTAACTGCATATTGCTGAAGCAGTACTATAATTGTCAGCAAAACTGAAATCGTAATAAAAGTGGTTTTCTTAATTAAGAATTTCATAGATGTTTCTTACTATATGCGTATGCTTGAACACAGACGATCAACAAAAATAGAAGATATATTATTTTGATGTAAGTGAACTCAGTTTCAGGAGTAAAGTGTATATAAAAATGGGTGAGTGGTTTTTTTGAATTATACGACATTACCCAAAAGTTTTGAAAACAGTTGGCTGAGTAATGCTTCACATTTTGAATCGGCTTCGAAAATAACGTGTTTGATCTATATATGTTCCAACCGTCATTGTAACTGTCTGTAAATAATAAACCGATCGTGCCGAAATTGTTTTCTGGTAAAGTAATATCGTATGTAGTATTGTCAATTTTCTTAGAATGTACTGGAACCTCTACAAATGAAGTATGAAAAAGTGTCGAGTCTTTTTGGGCAACCAGTACCTCCCCTTTTCTTGATATTTCATGAGAGTGAAGATCGCAATCACTTGCTGTTTGAACAACTTTCTCAACAGATCTTATTTTATCCTGGTGCCATAACGAATTTACACGATACAAGTCCAACGGACCAAAAGTTACTTTACTCAAAGAATCGATCACACCTTTAACACGGTCAATATCTACAGTCTTTTGTGAATCAATCTCAACATCTTTTTTATTAAGAATATAATCTACACCATAGTAAGAAATTAGATTGGGGGTAAGATTGGTATAAAACTGATTCATAAAAGTAAGTTCATTGGCATCATTGCCGACGTTGGTAACGATATCTGCTTTTAAAAAAAACTGTTCAGGTGAACCTTTAAAATGATACGGCGTCCAGGTATGGGTCAGTTGCTCACCCTTTTGCAAGCTTGCCGGTAATACTAAAACACGTTTATTTTGAAGATGCTGTTTAGAATATTGATATAGATCAGTCCAGTATTGAGGAATTTTAACATCTTCTATTTTCCAATCGATGTACCGGTGGTCAAGCGCTTCTCCCTTCACCAAGGGATTAACCTGGAAAATGAAATAAATTATTAACAAACAGTAAAGAACTTTTGGCACTAGCTTTGACTTACGTGGCCAAAGTAAGGCGATTGATGTATAGATAATGAAAATAACGTCAATGATGAATTTTGCCCACGGTTCTCTTAGTATTCTTAAGACATTTATTTTGTATATCAAAGAAAAAAAATAAGAAAATGGTTGAGTAGTACCCTTCGTAAGAAATACAAAAACCATTAACCACACTATAATTTTTGCTTTCTTTAATCTGTTTGAGTACGATTTAATAAATAGTAATAACAAAAGTGCTAAAAAAGGAATGAAGCTGGCGATGATAGCGTGAGGTGATTGGTAGTAATCAAATAGATGATTATAGTGTTCTATTAGACCACTGCCTGTATAGTCTCCCCAACTGCCGAAAAATCTCAAAATATCATGAAGCGGTGATATTGTTGAGGACCACGAAATTGCCAAAGGGTCATAACCGAACAGATTGTTACCGTGATTAATGACGAGAAAATTTGTAAACATTACAAGCAAAATAGTAAGTACATAACTGACGATAAAGAAAGACATATGTATGATGTGCTTTCTTTTTGTATAAAAAAGCACGATATAAGACATAACAACAGCATACGCGCCAATCATCTGTGGTGGATTTATTGCAATACTTAAGGTGGACATAATAAGAAAGATATTGAACAACAGGTAGCGCATCTGGTTTGTTTTAACATATCTCTCCCAACACCAGAGAAACGCAGGGATAATCAAATACTGTAAAAGTCTTGGGGACGTGTCGATCGAACTATAATAGTTATAAGTCGTAATATAAATGAAACTTAGTAATAACGCTAAAACTTTGTCATGAGAAAGTTCATTGATAAATAAGTAAAAAAAACTTGCGGTCGCAACCAAGATAATAAAGTAGTAAAGATGCTGACTAGTAACTAAATCAAGGTGAATAAAATTGGCCAGTCGCCAGATTGTTCCAAGAGTAATAACGACAAAGTAAAATGGAGTGATGCTGCCAAAGTTCATTGATCCAGTCCATAAAGATGAGTAGCGCCAGTTGACGTAGTCGTAGTTAATAAGAGCCTGCTCTTCTCCATAGTGAAGTATGCCAGGGTAGAATGCTCTCATAATGTAGAAAATCACGAAGATGAAAATCAGTCCGAAAGGAGCAACTTTTTTCAAGAAAGACTTAGACAGTCGTATCATTTAAGATTAGGTATCCCGTGTGATCTCAATGAATATAACTTAGCAAACTTTTTTTCGCAGTATCTCCAGATCACGCTATCAGAAACTTTTCGTTGTGACTGTATTTTTCTTCTCTCTTTCAACGTATCAGGCAAATTAACGATGTTCCACCAGATAGCTTTATGGAGCATGAGCCAACCGTAGGGATTCTTTTTAAATAAATATAAAAAACCTTCAGCTGACGCTAAAAAAACTGAAATCGGTAATGTCCACACGAGATTAATTAACGAATAATTCTTGATAAGAGTCCGCAGATTGTTTTTTTGAGCATGATAACGGCGGTTGAACGTGGTTGTGTATGAATGTACGAGATGATACTGGGAGGAAGTTGGTATAGAAGTACCTCCGGTATGATGAAAAATATAAATTGAGTCTAGCAGATAAATTTCTTTACCTATTAGTCGTGCTCTCCAGGAAAAATCGAGATCGTCAAGGTACATGTAAAATGTACGATCATAACCTTCAAGTAGTTCAAAGAGGCTTTTTTTGATGATTAAACCACAGGCATCCGCGTAAAACAATTTATCAGAAGGCATAGGGTAGCCGAAAATATCCATACCAAATTTATAGGGAGGATCTTTCATGTTGGTTTTTTCGTAATTTTTCATGTTAAGTTCAACAAGATCGTGACTGCTATGATTTTTTAAGTAGACTGCCAGTTTTTTAAATGTATTAGGATCAATATACGAGTCCGTGTTCATGAGAAATAGATATTTGCCGGAAGCTTTTTTTTCGGCTATGTTCATAGCGACTCCTGGACCAAGATCTGTTTTGTTAATTAAGACTTTTACCCATGGAAATTTTTTTTTAACATATATCACTGAGTCATCGGTGGAAGCGTTATCAATAAAAAGTACTTCGAAGTTTTTGTACGATTGGTTTTTTAACGAAGTGAAACATTTACGCAACCATTTTTTAGCGTTTTTGTTGCTTATGATTACTGAGAACAAAAGAGCGGCCATTATCCATAGATTATAGTATATGGAAAGGCAATTTTATAGCATAAGTGATACAATTTAGGGGCGAAAATATGGTAAATCGACTTGAAGTTTCTCAGCCAGAAATAGATGTGGCCGTCATCGGAGCTGGAGTCATTGGGCTTGCAGTCGGCCGAGCTTTTGCTCTTCAGGGACGAGAGGTAATGATTTTTGAAAGTGAACCAAGCATCGGTATGCACACGAGCTCACGAAACTCTGAAGTGATTCATAGTGGTATTTACTATAAACCAGGATCATTGAAAGCGAAACTTTGCGTTGAAGGGAAGGAGCAAATCTATGAGTACTGCGATAGTCATGCCATTTCTCATAACAAAATTGGCAAGGTAGTTGTTGCCTCAAGTGAAGCTGAAGTAACTAAATTAGAAAAGCTGAAAGAACAAGGTGAAGTAAACGGTGTAATTGATCTTGAGTGGTTGACAGAAGAGGATATTAAACAAATTGAACCATTAGTTCACGGTGTGTTAGGTTTGTGGTCTCCTTCAACTGGTATCATTGATAGCGATGCTTTTTTAAAGTCACTTCAGCATGAGGCAGAAGAGCACCAGGCTTGGATTATTCCTTCTACCCCTGTACTTGGAGGCGAGATTTTGGAAGAAAAAAAATTACTCAAGATTGGAGGGCGCGAGCCCGTAACAGTTTCCAGTAAGGTTGTTGTTAATGCCGCTGGTTTATATGCTCCTCAAGTAGCACGGAGTATTTCCGGGGTGCCTTCAGATAAAATTCCTCAGAGCTATTTAACAAAAGGACATTATTTTATGCTTTCGGGTAAATCTCCTTTTTCATATCTGGTCTATCCTTTACCTGAAAAAGGCGGGTTGGGAATTCATGCGACAATTAACCTTGCCGGCAAAACTCGGTTTGGTCCAGATGTAACATCTATAGACTCAGTCGACTACAGTTTTGACGAAACATTATCAGAGAAATTTTACCAGATAATCCGTTCTTACTACCCTGCTCTTCAAGATGGTCAGTTGTATCCTGGCTACACCGGTATTAGGCCAAAAATCGGTTCTCCAGATGAAGTACAAGATTTCCTCATTCAAGGTCCTCATGAACACGGAATTGAAGGCTTAGTGAATTTATTTGGTATCGAGTCTCCCGGTTTGACAGCGTCACTGGCAATCGCAGAATATGTAGTCTCAATGATATAAAATGTATATAATACTCCTCATATGAAAGTCATAATTCTTTGCGGTGGTGTCGGAACGCGGCTCAAAGAAGAGACAGAGTTTAGACCAAAGCCGATGGTGTATATAGGAAACAAACCACTCATCTGGCACATCATGAAAATTTACGCTTCATATGGATTCAATGAGTTTATTTTAGCTCTTGGATATAAAGCAGACTACATAAAGGATTTTTTCCTCAATCAAAAAGCTTTTACGTCAGATTTTACCCTGGATACACGAAGTCATTACACGAAATACTATCTTGAAAACAGGTATGAGATCGATCACTTCAAAATTACTTTTGTCGACACTGGAGTTGAGACGATGTCGGGTGAGAGACTGTTAAAATGCCGCAACTATATTCCCGAAAGAGATAAGTACTTTATGGTGACATATGGAGATGGAGTTTCAAACATTGATATCGATGCTTTAATTAAGTTTCATAAAAAACAAAAAACCATAGGTACGATTAGTGGAGTCCACCCCCGATCAAAGTATGGTTTACTTGAGCTGGATGGCGATCGTCATATACGATCATTTCAAGAGAAACCAGTCTTATCTGACTGGGTCAATGGTGGATACATGGTGTTTGACAAGCGGGTTTTTGAATTTATGAAAGAAGGTGAAATGGACACCGAAGGATTGAAACGACTGGCCTCCAAAAAACAGCTTTCACTCTTTAAACACGATGACTTCTGGTTTGCAATTGACACCTATAAAGAGCTTGAAGATCTTATTAAAATTTGGGATTCAGGCAACCCTCCATGGAAAGTATGGAAGTAAATAAAGTACTTGTTACCGGATCTGAAGGATACATCGGATCCGTACTTGTACAGCAACTTTTAGAAAATGGATATAATGTTACTGGTCTGGACACGTGTTTTTTTAAAAAAAACCCCAAGAGAAACCACAATCTAATAAAAAAAGATGTAAGAGACGTCACTGAAAAAGATTTATATGGATATGATGGGATAGTTCACTTGGCTGCTTTGTCAAATGATCCAATGGGAGCACTGGATAACTCACTGACAAACGCAATTAACTTCATGGCAACAGCTGAGATAGCCAAAAAAGCCAAAAAAGTGGGAGTTAAACGATTTCTTTTTTCTTCATCATGCAGCATTTATGGCATCGCCAAAAGTGATGTCGTTGATGAAACCTCAGAGATTAATCCCCTTACCCAGTATGCCAGATCAAAAATTGATTCAGAGAAAGCACTCCAAAAACTGGCCGATAAATCCTTTTGCGTCGGACTTCTTCGTAACTCAACAGTGTATGGGTACTCGCCTAACTTTCGCAATGATCTTGTTGTAAATAACTTGGTCGCATGTGCATTGGCAACAAACACAATTAAAATTATGAGTGATGGTACTCCTTGGCGGCCGCTTATTGACGTAAGGGATCTGAGCCGGATTTTCATCGAGTTTTTAACAGCAGATCCTAAACTAATTAACGCTCAGGTGATAAACATCGGATTTGAAGAAAATAATGTACAGGTAAAAGATATTGTTGGCGAAATACAAAAACAATTACCAAAATGCGAAGTGATTTTTACCGGAGAACACGGCAAAGACTCCAGAAGTTATAAAGTGAACTTCAGTAAACTTCGAAAAATTTTCAAGAAACTGAGACAGCTCTGGCCAATTCAAAGATCAGTCGCAGATCTAATGGCTCAAATTCCTAAACAAAAGTTATCAAATCACGAGTTTTATAAAAATATATATACTAGAATAGAAGTCTTAAAAAAACTGTCAGTTGACGGTAAACTAGATAAAAATTTAAAATGGATCAAATAATTCAAATTTCTAGTTCTGATTCCGTATCTGATCTATCAGCTCCTGTACACGCAGTCCATCCTTTATAGATGGTTTCATCTGATTTTTTTTCAAGCTTGCATTGACGAATCTTCTAGCAAGTCTTTCTACGACCTCGACTCGCTCATCCTCATCAGTTTTTTTATTTTTAGAGTGTTTTATGAGCGTTTTTTGCTTTCCTTTTGTAATAACTCTTATTTTAAATCGTTCAGTGACGGCATTGTTATTTTCTAAGATCATTTTTCCCCTACTGCACACGAATATTAATTGATGTCGATTGAGTTTGCGATTATTACATCTAAGATGAGCAAAGCCACGAATATTTGTTTTAAAAATCAACTGCAGATCTGCACCAACATCTCCTCCATTGAGGCTATTTTTTGAGTAATACAATTTACTCTTCATCTGAGTAATGTTCCCGGCAAAGTATTCTAAGTAATATAGAGTGTGAGAGAAAAAAAACGACATTGCTCCTCCACCTTCAAGTACATCTGTTTTCCAGGTTTTTAATTTATTTCTTAGATCATAACTTAAAAAGTCCCAGTTGACAGTCAGTTTTTCTAACCGACCATACTTTTTGGTTTTAAGAAAGTTTTTAACGATCCTCCATTCTTCAACCTCAGGGAAAATGAAATCTACTGTGCTGATAATTTTATTTGTCTTTGCTAGCGAATACATTTCTTCGGCCTCGCTAAGATTTGCAGCGAGAGGTTTTTCGGCAAAGACATGCAGGCCTTTTTTGATGGCAGCCATTGCAATCTGGTACTGTATTTTTGGTGGCACGGCAATGGCGACGGCATCTAGCTTTTCTTTTTTCAGCATTAGTTGCCAATTTGTGTATATTCTTTTTAGTCCAATACTTTTACAGTACGTTAAGAGTCTTTCAGTTCTTTCCCCAAAGATTGAAATGACTGTGCAGTTTGGCAGCGCGCGAAATGCAGGGAGCAGACCGTACAGTCCAAATCCTGAGCCCATGATGCCGACACGAAGTTTCTTCATACAGACGAGTTCTTGACTATCTTGAAGTCAGGCAAAGGTAAGACAAAATCTGATTTCAACCCTCGAGTTTTCAGTTGTTCCATGATGGGTTTGGCATAGTGCCAGGCCATCAGAACAACATAGTCAGGTTGTTCATCAATAAGTCGTTGATTTTTGACAACCGGAATATGTTTACCGGGAAGATACATATTTAGTTTGAGGGATGTTGGCTGTTCTGCAAGGTATGGTATAAACTCTGTATCTACGCCATAATAGTTAAGAAGTGTTGAACAGCGGCCAGGACAGGAATTGCCGACGATGTCTTTGCCAGCTTTTTTTGTTTTAATTAAAAAATCCATAAACTCAAGTCGTGCTTTCTTGACCCTGTCGGCGAACTTCTCGTACGTTTTCAGCTTATCAAGACGAGCCTCAGCCTCGACTTTCAGTAACTTTTTCACAGTCATACTCACAGGATGACCTTTCCCTTTAGTCACATGAACTCTAATGTTTCCACCATACCGGTCTCCTCGCTCGACATCAGTGACGGTAAAGTCATAAGGTTTAAAAAGTGCGATAAGAGATTTTAACGAATAGGTACGGAGATGTTCATGATAAATTGTGTCAAACTGACCGCCTTGGATAACGTCTAAAAGATAATGTGTTTCGCTTACGAATACTCCATCTTTTTTCAGAAGATGATGGATTCCCATGATCACTTCACCGATCGTCTGCATATGGGCAAACATATTTGTCGCTGTGATAACTGAAACTGGACCGTATTTTTTCTTAATTTTTTTGGCAAGTTTTATATCAAAGAATGCCTGTATTGTGGGTATGCCATCGGCTTTGGCGATTTTGGCGATGTTTGTTGGCTCAACACCTAGAATTTTGATCCCTTCTCGTTTGAAACCACTCAGCAATGTGCCATCATTTGATCCGATATCAATCACCAGATCTTTAGGAGTTAGGTGATATTTTTTTATAAGTGATAAACAAATGTTTCTTTGGTATTCAGCTAACTCTTTGGTGATGCCGCTTCTATAGGGATAATTGGGAAAGTAAACTTCTTTACCATCAATACAGTAATCAATCTGGACACCGGTACAATTGGTACACCAAATCATTCGAAGCGGGTATGTTCTTTCGGGCATATTCAGCATCTCTTTTGTCAACATGGAAACACACATCGGTTGGTGTCCAAGGTCAAGAATCGTATGAAGTTTTTTGGAGTTACAGACTTGGCAGGTAGTTATCGGGCCAGGTTTAACAAAATGGTAGGACGGATATTTGGCAGACATTCTAAAAAGTTTAGCACATTTTTAGAGCATTTCAACAGTAGGTTGGAGATTTTTATTAATAAGTTTAGTGTAGGTATTAACTATTTTGTGCAAACCCTCATTGATATCAATTTTGGCATGCCACCCAAGATTGTTCAACTTTGCGGTATCAGCGACAAAGTTGTTGATACCGACTATTTTATGAAAATCTGGCGGGTCGATCTCAATAATCTGCGACTTATTCTTCGTATATTTTAACAAAATTTTTATAATCTGCCTAAACTCGACTGAATGACCATACCCGATAAGTAGCGTATCGTTAACGAGTTTATTTTCAATAAATTGGAGACAAGCTGCTACATCATCGACATAGATATAATCCCGGACGAAGTTACCGCCTTTATATACATTAAGCGGTTCACCTTTAACTGCTTTCATAATCAAATAATTGAGAGCACCCTTTTTTTTGTTGTCAAAGTCTTCAGTTTCGCCATACACATTTGTCAATCTGCAGATAAGATAGGGAATATCATAAAGCTTTGAGTAAAGTTTGATAACCGACTCGGTACATAGTTTTGTTGCAGGGTAAATCGCTAGTGGGTCTGTTTTACTTTCTTCGTTTATGGGGACATTAGTTTCGTCATAGGTATTTCCATAGACAAAAAAAGTCGAAAGATAGATAATTTTTGGTTTTTTTCGCAAATTTTTACATTGTTCCAGAAGATGAATAGTACCCTCAATGTTTGTTTTAACATCGATATAAGGATCAGTGAGAATATTGTAGTTATCGACTGTACTTGCGCAATGGTAAACGATATTAATTCCTTCAAGGTCCTTTGGTGCAATCTCTTCGATTTTTTTCAACTGAACTTTCACATCATTTCGAGTAACTCGGCCACGATGCTCGTCGGAGCGACTGATAATCGTGATACTTCCATTCAAATTATTGGCCAAAGTAGATCCTATAAGACCAAATCCGCCAGTGATTAAGTAGTTTTTTTTAGTCATAAAACAAAGCGTATTTTAATTGACATTTTACTCCAAACCTGTTAACCTTGTGTAGTTTTTTATTATATAAAATTTCATCAGAATGAACAAGAGTGATAGTGTGTCTACAAAGGATAAAATCCATAAACTTCTTGAAAAATACTATAAAAGCAATCAAAAAAAGTTTATTCCCGGTAAAAGTACCGTGCAGTATGCTGGTGCTGTGTATGATGAACAAGAGCTAAAAGCGATGGTTGATACGATGCTTACCGGTTGGTTTGGTATGGCGGTACAAGGAGAGACGCTTGAAGCTGAGTTGGCCACCTACCTAGGTTCTCGTAAAGCTTTTCTGACAAATTCAGGCTCTTCTGCTGATCTTCTGGCTGTAGCATCACTCATGTCTCACCAATTTAGCGAACGGTTACTACCGGGAGATGAAGTGATAACACCAGCTTGTACGTTTCCGACAGTTGTTTCTGCTATTTACCACAACCGCTTAAAACCGGTCTTTGTGGATGTGAATCCTGAAACTCTCAATCCTGATCCCCAAGACATCGAGCGAGCCATCGGTAAAAAAACCCGACTCATTTTTTTAGTCCATCAGCTCGGGAATCCCAATGACATGTACCCGATCATGTTGATTGCTAAATATAATAAGCTGCTCGTAATTGAAGATAACTGTGATGCACTTGGTGCAACATATAAAGGTCAGAAGACTGGAACATTTGGTATTTTAGCCGCCGAATCTTTTTATCCAGCCCATCATATGACCACAGCTGGAGAAGGCGGCGCTGTGTTTCTCAATGATATGAGGCTCATTCGTATAGTGCAGTCGATCCGTGACTGGGGACGCGCTTGTTGGTGCGGTGCTGCTGGCGGTGGAGTTGATGGGGTGTGTGGTGCTCGATTTAACTACAAGATTGACGGTATTCCATATGATCATAAATATATGTTTACTCATATCGGGTACAATCTTAAACCGACAGAGATACAAGCGGCTATGGGGCGCGTTCAGCTCCAAAAAGTGCCGTACTTTATTAAGATTCGTCAGGAGAACTTCAATAAATATCTTAAGTTTTTCCAAAATTACGAAAAATACTTTATTTTGCCCAAGGCTACTCCCTATTCCGAACCGAGTTGGTTTAGTTTCCCTTTAACAATCAGGCCGGGAGTCAAGTTTGATCGATTGACAATTACACGATATCTTGAAGATAGATTAATCCAGACACGACCACTTTTCACAGGAAACATTCTGCGTCAACCAGCCTACCGGGATATTGAAAGACGGGTGGTTGGTGAGTTACCCAACTCCGAACTTATCCACCGAAACACGTTTTTTATCGGCGTTTATCCTGGTATTGGTCAAGCGCAAATTGACTATGTTACTTCAGTATTTGAAAAGTTTTTTAAAAAGTTTGGATAAAAGGTTACTTCGATTGAAGAGACTTTGTAAGATTTTTTTCCAGAGCAATTTTTTTGATATAGTTTTTCATCTTAATTTTTGATATTTCAAGCCGCACCTTTCTTAGAATACTAAGTAAAATTTTAGGCATACAAAGTGCGGTTACAACTGGCCGCCAAAAGTCTAACTCAAATAGATACTCAGGTCTGTTCCTGACGATTTCTTTGGCCATACTTTTGATGTTTGCATTTGAAGTGTAGTATTTTATGCCAACAAGTGTACTTAATACGAAGTCAAGCCGATTTTTTTTAAACATTGCTAAACGTTCTTCTGATGCATCAAACTCTTTATAAATTTCAAAGAGTAAATTCATATAAAAGTCTTTATTGACCTTCATATCCAACCATTTGATAAGTCCGGTTGTACTGATTCGTGCAACGATGAAGTGATGACCGAAATAGACACACCCATGTTTCAAAATCGCCCGATAAATGGCTTTAAAGTACGGCCACCAGACATCATCAATAAGATCCTCCTGTTTTACCAGATCTTTTCTGAAAATATTTCCCGATATGCTGCCAAAGTGCCAGTTGAGCGTCTTAAGGATAATGTCTTCACTTGGTGGTAGATAAAACTCCTTCTCACCAACATGATCAAGTGAAGTAGGTCTAAACCAGTCGTCATCATAGTACATAAGTCCCAGCTGAGCGTAACCTGCCTGAGTTGACTCCATTTTTTTAATAACATGAGACACTGTATCAGTTTGCATAATAAGATCATCGTCTGATATTAAAAAGATATATTTGCCTTTGGCGAACTTAAACCCGTTTCGTAAATTTTGCCCGTAGCCAAGGTTCTTTTTGTTTCGCACATAGGAAATTCTTTTATCTTGAATAGCTTCGACTACTTCTTGGGTATTGTCAGTCGAAGCATCGTCAAGAATAAGCAGTTCAAAATATGGGTAATCTTGATTAAGAATCGTTTGAATAGTTTTTTTCAGATAATATGGCCGATTGTAAGTAGGTAAAACTATTGTTATGGTAGGATTTTTTGAAGTCATTTTTTTTCGTCAAGATACAGTGAATTTACATTATTGGTAAATACCTTTTTATAGCCTATTTTATTAATGTAGTTTTCCAAAATTTTTTTCTGTTTATACTCTTTCGGCGACATGTTGTGATGACTGGTTTCAATACACATCAGCCGCGGGCGATATTTGCGCCAATCATTATTTTTGAGGACTTCCATTTCGAATCCCTCTGTGTCAATACTCATAAAATCAATAGTATTTTTTGGGAGACTTTTTTTAAAGACATCAGTTAAGCGTTTAACAGGCACGTTAATTTTTTTGACCAGTTGATATCCTTGCATCATGTAGTTTTTCGCTTCATCCTGGGAAAAAGTTGACAAGGTATCGGGAATAAAGACATAAAACAACAATGGCTTGTTCGCTGCTCCAATACCGATATTCAAGTTAATATCGCGTGATCGTTTTGATTGAAACCGTGAATAGTTTATTGAGTCCGGCTCAATGTTGATCCCCCGCCACCCTTTCAGGTAAAATCTTTTGGTATTGCTGAATCTATCAGGATCATATGCGCCAATGTCTACATAAAAACCTTTTTTTTTGTACCCGAGAAACTTATCGATTACGAGATCTTCTCCGTGTTGGCTGTAAGAATGCTTTATCCACTGTAGCAACACTTTATTTTTTATGTCAATAAAGGCAAATATCATAAACCGTTTGAAGCCATAGATTTTAAATTTTTTAAAAATATTTTTCATATATTCTGTTCCAGTCGAACTTTTGAGCATACTTAAGAGCATTTTCTCGATACAACTGTAATTTTTTTTCATCAGAAAGTAGTTCAGTCACGGCCTTTATAACTGCCTTTATATCATACTCGATGACTACTCCACAGTGGTTTTTAGCGATATCCTGAGCATTATGAGGAAGGTCGGTTAGGATAATGGGTAAACCAGCAGACAAATAATCTTTCAGCTTCGTCGGATCAGAATATCCAGTAGTTTTACTCAAACGCTTATCATACGGAGCAATGGCTAAAGCAGAATCAGCCATGATAGTATCTAGTTTTTTACGATTCTTTACCCAGCCGGTAAAAGTAACGGATTTCTCAAGATGCATGACTTTTGCCTTTTTTCGTAATGCTTCTTCGTATTCCCCGCCACCGACAATTAAGAAATGAAAGTCAGGAATTTTTTTGACAATTTCGGGAACAGCGTCCAGTACCAGTTGCACACCGGCCGACTCCATCAAATGTCCCAGGTAAAACAGTTGGTGTTTTTTCACCTTATTAAAAGGCAGCCGTTTCACTTTGTCGTACCAGATACCAATAGGCACGATTTTTTGGCGATTATAGACAGTATGCTTTAATCCTTTCAGTTTTTCTCTTCCTTCAGCAATACGGGGAGAAACGTTCCAGGTCTCATCAGCGTGTTTTAGACAAAAAGCGTCAATTTTGTGATAAATCGTATTTAAAACTTTGTTATCAAAGCGATTTGGTGCGAAATCAATTGTGTAGTATATGACTTTTTTCACTTGCCCTATCGACCTTAGGAGTAAACCAGGTAACGTATTTAATGGATCAACTCCAAAATAAGCCTCATAGATTGCCCGCTTTTTAAAAAACCACTTCAAGGTAAGGTACATTTCAAAAATGTAGTTTAAAAAAGTTACCCGAAAGCGAGTCTTCGACTGCATGGTGTCAATAATTCTTCCATTTTGAAGAAGTTCAGCAAAAGAGCGAGTAGCATCGATAAAAAGCGGGTGCGATATATAAAGAAGTCTTTTCACTTTGTGGGCAATAAGGTAATCTCGCAGTGCTTGTGGTGTGCCGTAGACCAGGTAGTGAGTGGCAATGATGATACTTTTATTGACTGTTTTCACCTTTTAAGATAATATTTAATGCGTTGTTAAATATGGAGTCCCAAACTACCTGTGATGCATAATGAAGTGCATTTCTACTATATGCACTATACATTTTTTTGTTAGTTAGTAATTGGAAAATAGCTTCGGAAATAGATATAACTGAGTTTTTTACAACCAGGCCCATTTTCTCACTTTCAATTTCTTGAGAAAGAGTAATACCTTGACTACAGATTACCGGTAAACCGGCTGCTAAAAACTCTTTTATCTCTGATGGGTCTTTAAAATAAGCTGGGCTATAGGGAGTTTCGTCAAATAGACCAAGACCGATACCAAAGTCGGTATACTCGTCAAAAAAGCGATCATGGGTGACATTTTCAACAAGATGAATAAACTGAGAAAGACGATGTCTTTTAATTACCGAAAGAATTTTAGATTTATTTGCGTGGCCTAAGATGATGGTCAGTGAGATCTGAGGAAAAGCTTTTTTCAGTTTTGCCAATGACTCAATTGCCAGAGTAATAGTTGACGTCTTGGAAAAAAAACCATCTATGAGAAGTTTTGCACGTAGCTTGCTAGATTTTTTTTCGGCTGATTGAACACGACCGATTTGTTTGATACCATTGCGCACTAGAATATTTTTTTTATCTATTACTCCCATTTTTGAGCGAATTTGCTGTACTTCCGGTGAGGTGCTCCAGACATAATCTGCTAGTTTAAGACTCGCCCGATCTATCAGGTGATATGCGATATTCAATACAGGATTACTGAAGCGGTAGGAAGAGTAATCAAGCGTGTAATAAATATAAGTGAATTTTTTGCCCATAAGTTTAAGAATTGACGCACTCAGGGCATTGATCGGGTTGATCGCAAAGAGCATATGAATGGAATTTTGTCTACGATACCAGCTGATGTTCATGGCAATATCGCCAAACACTGTCAAGGGTTTGCGAGTGGTTTTTTCAAGAGAATGTTCGGTCACTGCGCTATATGAAGTTTGAGATGCTATATAGCGCTTCAATGCTTGGGCTGGACCAAATGCATCAGTCACATGGGAAAAAAGCATGGCTGAGTCAAGTTTGTTCTTTTTGATAGTTTCACCTTCAAAGATTGTCAGGGTAGATGAGCCTTTTGATTCGGCGGCGAAATGACCGAGCGTACAAATCTCGTCAATTATGCGATCTATGTCATATTCATAATGCCAGTTGGGATAGTGGTTTTGAAACTTGGAAACATCGGAAATGTACCAGATATGATCCCCTTGTCGTGGTTTATCGACATATTCAAGATTAATTTTTCTGTTTAAAATTCGTTCAGTTTTTTGAATTGCTTCAAGCATTGATATATTTGCATGTCTTGAACCTCCCATATTGTAGGCTTCCCCTTGTCTTGGGTGAAGGTAAAAATGATAGAAAGCATTCACCAGATCGAATGAGTGAATGTTATCGCGTACTTGTTTACTTTTATACCCGTAAATTGAGTATTTTCGACCAGTGGCTACACAACGAATCAGGTACGCTAAAAACCCATGGAGCTTTGTACCTGAATGAGCCGGTCCTGTGAGACAACCACCTCGAAAAACAGCAGTTTTCAGATTGAAGTACTTCCCATATTCTTGCACCATGATGTCAGCTGCTACTTTGGAGGCGCCAAAAATACTGTGTTTACTATCATCAAGACTCATTGATTCATCAATTCCGCGATAGTATTTATGACTTTTTGGCAACTCCCACCGGGTATCCAGTTCAATAAGAGGTAGAGTATTTGGTGTATCGCCATAAACTTTGTTGGTTGAGGTGAAGATAAATACAGCATCAGGCGAGTATTTTCGCATATTTTCAAGAAGGATCAATGTACCATTGGCATTAACACTGAAGTCTGTGTACGGCTCTTTGGCAGCCCAATCATGTGATGGCTGAGCTGCCGTATGAATGATCAGGTCAAATTTATTTCTTTTAAATATCTGCTCGACAGCATCTTGATCTCGGATATCAAGATTGTTGTGATGGTATTGTATGTATTTTTCCTCAAGTCGTTTACGATTCCAAATCGTACTAGCCTCTTGGCCAAAAAAATAAGCCCGCATATTGTTGTCAATACCATAAATTTCAAAGCCCTTATCTGCAAAAAACTTCACAGCCTCAGACCCGATAAGTCCGGCTGAGCCTGTGATCAATACTTTTTTCATACTATTTATTTTTTTTCGTGAGTAAAGTCGTCAGAGCGACAATAACGCGTTGCGTATCTTGAGACGTCATCTCTGGAAATAATGGAAGTGTAATACCTTGATTACTTATCTCCTCAGTAATTGGCAAATGGAGTTTATTGTAGTCTTTATAAACGAGTGTTTTGTGAATTGCGGTGATGCCATTTCTTGTGGAAATACCTAGTGTATGTAACTGCTTCATTAAGCTCATGCGAGTAATCGGACAATTTTTTCTTAGATAGATCATGTAAGTTTGAAAGTTACTGAAGTATTGAGGCGGTTCGTAAGGGGTGTGTAAACAATTAATTTCTCGAAAGGCTTTGTTATAGGCATGTACGATTTGTCTGCGCTTTTTTATCAACCAGTCTATTTTCTTCAGCTGTGTAATACCGACTGCAGCTTGGATATCGCTCATACGGTAGTTGTATCCGATCTCTATATAATCTTCAAACATGAGAGTTTTTGATCGATGTCTTGTTAGATCATTGATTGACATACCATGTTGTCTTAAGCGTTTCAGTCGTTCATAATACTTTTTATTAGATGTAGTTATCATTCCTCCTTCCCCCGTGGTAATGATTTTGCGCGGATGAAACGAAAAACAGACTAGATCTGAATGAGAACCAATTTTTTTTCCTTTGAACATCGATCCGGCCGCAGCAGCAGCATCCTCAATTATCAGAAGTTTATGTTTATTAGCAATCTGTTTAAAAGCACTTATATCAGCCGGCATTCCTAGTTGATGTACTACCATAATTGCCCGTGTTTTACGAGTAATAGATGACTCAACAGAGTGAGGATCTAAATTATAAGTATCTGCATCAACGTCAGCAAATACAGGTATCGCCCCGACATAGCGAATCGGATTGGCTGTTGCAATGAAGCTAAGGGATGGACAGATGACTTCATCACCAGGACCAATACCAGCTACAATTAATGCTAAATGGAGAGCGGTTGTACAATTAGATACAGCCACAGCATATTTGGCGTTCACATAGGTTGCAAAAGCTTTCTCAAAGAGCTCCACTTTTGGCCCCTGCGTAAGCCATCGCGAAAGGATAACTTCTGATGCTGCTCGTGCATCTTCCCGAGTCATATATGGTTTGGTTATAGGAATCATTTTTTTTTGCTTGAGTACCATTCACATAAAAGCTTAAGGCCTTCTTCAAGGTAAATCTTTGGTTTAAATCCGATTAACGCTTCTGCCTTCTTGATAGCTGCTCTTCTTCTTTGAACAGGGTTGACCATCTTTGATTCAATATACTTTGGCTTTATATTTGCATGATTAATTTTTAAGAGAAGTTCCAGAAGTTGTTTAAGGCTAGTTTCCTGGCTAGTGCCTATATTAAAGACTTCGTCAGTTACATCTGACTCTAAAGCCAAAATATTAGCCCGAGCGACATCTGTGACATAAACAAAGTCCATGGTCGTTGATCCGTCTCCGTGCACTATCGGTTGGTTAGAGTTTCGTATTGAATCGAGCCATTTGATAAATACCGCAGTATATCTTCCTTTCACATCCATCCTAACTCCATAGACATTAAAGTAGCGAAGTGCAACATAAGGAAGTCCATACATATAATGGTAGGAGCGCAAGAGCTGTTCGCTAAAAAGCTTGGCCGCGCCATAAAAAGTTTGATTATTGTAGGGATTATCTGTTTCTGGGGTAGGAAAATGCTGTGCCAGCCCGTAGATTGAAGCACTTGAGGAAAAAATCAATTTTTTAACTTTATATTTCACCGCACTTCTGGCAATGTTGAAGGTACCGCTCAACATAACATCAAAAGCCTTTTGTGGGTAGCTCGCACAAGCATTGATACTAATGGACGCTAAATGGAAGCAATAGTCAGAACGAGACATTAATCTATTCACAAGACTATTATTTCGTATATCACCTTTGACAAATTCGACTGTAGGATGGTTCATAAGGTGAGCTATATTTTTCAGTTTTCCTCGATAGAGACTATCTAATAAGTAGATTTTTTTTGGTTTATAAATAAGTAGCTGATCGATCAGATGTGAACCGATGAATCCAGCACCTCCTGTAACTAAAATGACCGAGTTTTTGATTTTACTTTTTTTCATGTTTAGGTGTGACTATTTTATCAATTATAAATGTCGGTTTTTGACGAGATAAATCAAAGATGCGCCATATATATTCGGCAATTATACCTAATGAAATATTAGTAATGCCAAATCCTATCATAAGAACACCAATGAGCGTTGGCCAACCTGACTGAACGTCTTTAACAATAAGGGTTCTTGCAAATACATACAATGCCCAGACAAATCCGACAATAGATAGACTAATACCAGTAAAACTGATAAAGTGAATAGGCGCGTACGAAAATGCGATAAATGAATCGACAAATAACTTGAGTTTTTTAGCGAACGTCCACTTGGATCCTCCATGAAGTCGTTCCTGCTTCGTATACGATATAACTGCCTGATTAAATCCTAAATCAAATAGTTGCAAAAAAATCGATGAATGCGCCTCAATATGTTTATTTAATATTTTTTGTACATTTCGATCAAACATGACGATATCGAAGTTGGATTTTGGAAAATTGGGAAAAACAAATTTGCGCACAAGCCTTGCATATATGCCGGAGATAAACTTTCTTTTCATAGTGATGTTATCACTGTTACGAGAAGCTACGACGACGTTAACTCCTTCTTGACACTTTTGATACATTTTAACAATCACCTCAAACGGGTCTTGTAAATCCGCGCTCAAAAACGTGATAAATCTTCCGCGTGCGTGATATACACCAGCTCGGAGCGCACTGTGAGAACCGAAATTCCGTGATAGTTTAATGATATGTGAGGAAGACAATACTCCTGAAGTTTTTCTTAATTTCTCATACGTATTGTCAGTTGAACCATCATCAACGAAAACAACTTCAGTCCGAATCTGACCAAGGTGGGTGATATGCGAATGAAGAACAGAGACTAATTTTGAAATATTTTCTTCTTCGTTAAAGACAGGTATAATTATAGAAAGGTCGTAATAGCGAGCCATATGATTAGTATGAATTATACTCAATTTTTTCAGATATTCTCATATAATCCAAAAAAGTTTATTCTGTATAATACTGTTCAAGATTTAATATGAAAAAAATCGACCGAGTGCTTTTTTATGGTAGTAAGAAATTAGGCTTACAGGTATTAAAAGAATTACACCGGTTATCTCCTGAAAGTCTCATGGGCATAGTAACTTTCGATGATAGTGCAGATTCAAGAACTGTATTTAAGGAATTTATTTCTTTCTCCAAAAATAAACATATACCTCTTTATATAGTCAGAAACAATGGTCATTTCGAGCAAACCATAGAAAAATTAAAGCCCGAGCTCTGTTTTGGCGTATGTTGGTATTGGTTGATTCATGATCATATACTGAACTTAGTTCCTTATGGTTTTATAGGTTTGCATAACTCACTCTTGCCCAAATACCGAGGTGGTTCTCCTCTAGTATGGCAGCTTATCAATGGTGAGAAGAAAGTCGGTTTTTCACTATTTACTTTGACCACAGAAATGGATGCAGGTCCCATCTGGGCTCAAGGATCAGTTCTTGTACAGAAACAAGATTACATTGTTAATGTACTTGAGAAATTAGAAAAAAAAACTCTCCAAACCATCAAGTCTGTGTACCCTGCCATTTTATCAGGAAAAATGAAGCCAAAAAAACAAAGTTCTACAAAAGCTACCTACTGTGCGCAGCGGTTCCCTTTTGATGGTATCGTCGATTGGTCCAAATCAGCTCTTTATATTTATAACTTTATTCGAGCACAATCTGATCCATATCCAGGCGCTTTTACCTATGTTAACAACAAGGCCTTAAAGATAGTGAAAGCTCAGGTACATAATGTAGTGTACTATGGTACACCAGGTCAAATCGCACAGATAACTAAACAAGAGGTTTTTGTTATATGTGGTGACCAGAAGGTAGTTGGTTTACAGGAGATAGAAGTAGATGGTGTAAAATCTCTTGCAAATATTTTCATCAAGTCCATCAAGGTTCGCCTAACCAACACTATACTACATACTTGACTACAGTACCTTGCTTCTTAACTGATTTTTCTGCAAGTTCGAGTACAGTTACCACCTTTTCCCCCAGATGTGCATCTGAGATAGGTGTTGATCTGGTGCGAATTGATTTTATAAAATCTTTCAACATTTCCTCTACAGCATCGGCGATCTCTACATTAGGGATAAATACATCACCCGCACGATAGTTTATAAGTACTTTCTTCTTATCTTTATCTGTTTTTATATCAAATCCTTTATCATAAATTTTGATTTTTTCAGTCGGTTCAATATCATTAAAGACAATCATTTTTTTATCTCCGCCTATCAAAATACTTCTAATTTTTACTGGCGAGCTCCAGGAACAGTTGAAGTGAGCTATCAGACCAGAGTGATAATGGACTATTAAGTAAGCGATGTTTTCGATGTGATTTTTTGTGTGCGATACTCCGACAGCTTGAATACTTTTTGGCTTTTCTGAGACCAAATAATTAAGAATTGCCAGATCATGAGAAGCTAGATCCCACAAGACATTGATATCAGACTGAAATAAACCTAAGTTGATTCGAGTAGCGTCAAAGTAAAGCATATTACCAAGCTCACCTTTTGTGATAAGAGACTTTATTTTCTGTACTGCATCTGAATATAAAAGGGTATGGTCAACCATCAGGACTTTGTTTTTTCTTTTACTGAGCGCGATCAACTCTTTCGCTTCTTTCTTGGTGGTGGTCATCGGTTTTTCGACGAGTACATGTTTACCGGCAAGGAGGGCCTTTTTAGCGAGTTGATAGTGAGTTCTCACAGTTGTTGCGATAATGATGGCTGTAATTTCTTGATCATGAAGGAGCTGCTCGAGTGAATCCGTGACTATAACTGTTGGAGCAATTTTTTTTACCAGTTTCAATCGATCAGCGCGAACGTCTAGAACTGTTTTGATTAATGTCGGATTGTTCTCGTGAATTCTTTTAAAAAGCACTGTTCCCCAATAGCCAAAGCCAATCAAACCTATTTTCATCATTTGCTGTACAATTGTATCAAATTTGTTACAATAATCGCATGTCGGAGTATTTGAAAATATTGTACAGCTTCATTTTTAAATACAAGCATATTCTGATTATTCTCGCCTTTCTTTTTCTCGGATATATACGCCAATTTGCTTTCTGGTCGGTTGACAGAACGTACATTTTTGGTGACACGACAACGTATGCGATGCATATCGCGACTCTTTCAAAAAATTTGACGACAATATTTAGTCCGAAAAACAGCATTCTATTTTGGAATCCTTTCTATTACGCTGGAGGTATACCGACGCTTTCAATTATTGATATGGGGTATTTTTATCCGCCAAATATTTTGATCGCAATTGCAGCAAAAATTCTCGGCAACATGTATTTGGCAATTCCGCTGTATTCGTTATCGATTTTCATACATATAGGAGTTGGTGCTTTTTTCTTATATAAACTGCTACATAAATTTTTTAAAGTTGGTGAATCAGCCGCCATAATTGGTTCCTTGCTGTGGATATCAGGTGGATTTAATGTCGAGTTTTTAGCAGCCGGTGATATCGTGATGGAAGCAGCCTATGTGCCTATTTGTGCTTATTTTATATTAAGTTTTCAAGCGCACCCATCGCTTAAGAATTTCTTGAGATATTTTATTTCTTTGGCGCTGGGATTGCTGTTGGGTTACCCGATTGTCAGTCTGCTTGTTTTTGGCATATCTTCGCTTCTTTTTTTAATTTTTGAGGAGTCACTTAGCGAAAAAGCTATTTTGTATTTTCTGCGTACTCAGGTCATAGGTTTGTTGTTTGTTACGCTGCCTATAATCGCGCCGCTTTATTTTCCAGCCTTTCTTAACTTTTCCTATACAGTCAGATCATCGTTACCGCTGGAGAGTCTTTTTTATAACTCTGCTTCACCCTTGAATCTCATGGAGTCGCTTTTACCAAAAAACAAAATTTTTGGTACATCCGGGCTTGACGTCTATATTTACTTTAGCCTAATCGGATTGGCAATACTCGTGCAATCTGGACTCCAAGCTTTCAAGGAAAGAAGAAATATTATTATCCTGACACTGGGTGCAATTGGTGTGTTTCTGGCGCTTGGAAAGATCACCTATCTGCCTTTTATTATGTATTTTTTGATGCCAGGAGTCAATTTATTTAGGAGACTCTCGTTATTTTCGCTTATTGCTGATTTCTCGTTTTGTATACTAGTAGCTCAGAGTTTCAAGTATTCTTTGCAAAGTACCACTGTTTCGACTCCGGCGAAGACTTTTTTTAAAATTATTTTTGGACTACTTGTGCTTTTACAAATATTGGAAATACTAGGAGTAACCAATACTATTACAACAACATTTAAAGATATTGATTTTGAAGCACTTTACAGCACATTATTATATACTCTTATCCTCAGCGGTCTCAGTATATTAGTGATTCTTCAGGCGAAGTTGATGCCGCGTATTGCTTATGGACTACTAATCCTGTTTATTTTGATTGAGTTTGGTACCACAGTTGCGGCCCGAAGCGGTATAAACTCGAAAGTTAATCCAGTGAGTTTTTTTAAAGAAAATTCTTTAATCATGAAGCTTCAAGAGTTGACTGGTCAGGCAGAGCGTGTCGATATCGTCGCCACTCCCCACAGTTATGCAACAGATTATCTCGATCTAGAGCAAACATCTGGGTACTTATCTCTGGGGAGTATGTATGCTTCAGAATTAAATGATGCACTCAAGTATGAAAAAACACTGAAAACTCAAAATTTGAAAAATCTGCTTGGAATAAAATACACCGCTGATTATTTAACAACCGAAAAAGTTGGTGCAGAAGATACCCTTGTTGAAGTCGGCCAAGATAATCTGGAATCGAAAGAGTATTATAAAAACTCTGGTAATAAGTGGGAGCTAGAAGCTCCAGGAACAAAATTTCTCATTAAAAAAAATAACTCGGCCCTTCCCAGGTTATTTCTCGCAAAAGAAGTTATACCCGCACCACAGGATAGTAAACTACTGGGAAATGTTATAGCTACGGATCCAAAAAGTGTCTACGCAAACACTGATGCCATGCAAAATTTGGATGTATCTTCAGGAATTTCTATTGAAGAGTATGACCGCAACTATATAAGAGCTCACATTAACAATACCGATACGGCATATCTTGCCAATACGACCGCTTACTATCCAGGCTGGAAAGTAAAAGTCAATGGGACTGTGAGAAATCCAATTCAGACAAATTGGTTTATGATGGGGACATTGTTGGATCCGGGTGACAATACGGTTGAGTTCTACTATGTGCCAAGAGGATTGTTCATGGGGTTTGGTTACAGTATAGTAGCGCTTATAGCCTGGTTTGTTCTTATGCGTGCTCGATTGAAGAATAAAATGCTCCGATAGTCTGAGAGACTTTCTTAATGGCAGCTAAACTCATCTCTGCATAAAAAGGAATCGAGAGAACTTCTTTGGTAATTTTCTCAACATTAGGTAAACTGCCCAATCGGTATCCGAGGTGTTGGTTGACTTTTTGAAGGTGAAGCGGAATTGGATAATGGATAAGTGATGGAATTCCGTTTGACGATAAATACTTCATAAGTGCTTCTCTTTTTTTCGTCCTGATTACGTAAAGATGATAGACTGCTTTTCTTTCAGGGTACTCTTTGGGTAGCTTAATGAAGTCCTTATAGGAGGTAAGGTATTTGGTATAGAGTTTTGCCAGCTCTCTCCGTTTTTTATTCCAACTTGAGAGGTGTATCAACTTTGTTCTGAGTATCGCAGCTTGTAAGGTATCAAGACGTGAGTTGACGCCCCTGGTTTCTGAAAAATATCGTCTTTTTTCACCATACTGTTTCAAAAGCCGCATTTTGTTTTTGATAGCCGTTGAGTTGGTGATTAAGGCACCGCCGTCACCATAGGCTCCGAGATTTTTTGTTGGATAAAAAGAAAATGCGGCAAAAATACCAAAGTTTCCAACAACTGTATTTTTATATGTCGCGCCATGCGCTTGGCATGCATCTTCAATTAGGTGAATCTTTTTACCAGATTTATTAATGATGTGTTTGATATCTCCAATTTTATCTGGCTGACCGTATAAATGAACAACTATAATTGCTTTGGTACGGGTAGTAATCTTTTTCTTCAAATCAACCAAATCAAGGCCGTAATTTTCATCTACATCTACAAATACAGGTTTCAATCCATTTTCCAAAATCGCCAGTGATGTAGCAGAAAATGTGAACGATGGCACAATAATTTCATCACCTGCTGATAATTCAAGTGCTCGAATACCAAGTATTAAAGCATCAGTGCCTGAATTTAACGAGACACAGTATTTAGCATGAATATAGCGAGCGAACTCTTCCTCAAAACTCACGACTTCACTCCCCTGTTCAAATCTACCACTTATAACAACGCGATGAATAGCTTGGTCCAGGTCTTTTTTCAGCGAAAGATACTGAGCATGTAGATCAATAAATGGAACTTTATTCATGAGTTTCTAATCTTACTACGGAACTGGAAATTGTGTAGCGTCTTTTGCAGTTGCATATCGCTTGATCTTTGATAAATTTGAGTTTTTCTCCACAAACACAGATGTATCCATGAAGGCGAGCTGGGTTGCCATAAACAAGCGCAAAGTTTGGTACATCTTTTGTAACCACGCTACCGGCTCCAACGAGTGCATAGGTGCCAACTTCAAGACCAGGTAAAACTGTACTGTTTGCTCCAATGGAGGCGCCTTTTTTGATCAAAATTCTTTCAAACTTGAAGTTTTTGTTTTTACTTCTATGGTAACGGTCATTGGTAAAGGCAGCTGCCGGACCAATCATGACATTATTTTCTATTTTGATGCCGTCCCAGAGATACACACCACTTTTAACAGTCACATTATCACCGATTTCCACATCATTTTCGATGAAGCAGTAATCACAAATATTTGCGTTTTTTCCGATGCGCGCCTGAGGAAGAATGTGGACAAACGCCCAGATACGAGTGCCAGAGCCGATTTTTTCTGACTCAACCAAAGCACTCGGATGGATAGAATAATTCATGATTTATATGAGTTTGTAATGAATACTATCTTGACTATACCACTCACTATCGGCGTAGTTAAGGAGGGCTGCTTGAGATGAAATACTTTTAAAAGCGTGAGCTATGTAAGGCCCGATTTCCAGTCTTTTATAATGATCTTTTTTGGCATCAAGAATAAAATTTTTTGTACGATTTGTTCGGACATCCTTCAGGTAAACGTGAACCTTACCTGTAACGATACCAAACCACTCATGCCATTTTTTATGGTAGTGATTTCCTCGGATAATATTTTTTTTATTAAAAGTGACAAAGTAAATTTGGCCAAATTTTTTCTTAGCGTCGACGAGTTGTGATTCTCTTAAAAAAACTATCAAGTCCCCCCGCTCGTCTGAAAATTTCTGAAACTTCTCGATTTTATAATCCATACATCACTGTCTAAAATTTTTTGTCGAACGGCGTAAGAGCCTATTTTTACTATATTCTAACAGCTGAATGAGATTTGCACAAGCACACAAGAAGCTATCCACAGGATCGAATAACCAGATTAGTTCTCTATCTTGTATGACGCCAACGACTGAGCGAATTAAGGGAAAAATTATACTTAATGAGTATATGGGCCAGATATATATCTTCATTTTTTGAACAGATGATAGTTTAGTGAAGCGATGACCAATACCATAATTTTTCTTTTCCAAAACGTTCTCAGTCGCCCAGCGCTGTTTTTTCATGAAATGACTTAAGTTTCGGATGGTGCTGTGATAAATAGACAAGGAATGTACATACGCAATTTTTTTTCTTTTTTCGATTATATCGATTACAGGTGAGTTATCATCATACATATCTTCTTTTTTTCTTCGAAAAGTACCTCTTACCGTAAACCCTTGCGAAAATGACATCATCGGTACTAGTGGGCTATTTTTAAAGTCATAAATATCATAAAGATCGTTATGAAAAAGCGTTTTGTAAACTTTATGAAACGTTCTCGTGTTTGAGGCATCTCCCTGAACAAAATGATTAAAGGGATCAGTGAATGTATTGTGATACTTGGTAAATAAATTATCTTGAGGAGAGTAATTCTGTTTTGGAAGAGCAGCAAAAACAGTTTTATCCTGAAATACACGAGCCATTTTAAGAAGCGCTGAGGTATCCTGGTAAATATTATCCGTTGCCAACACCATTATGATATCACCGGTGGCCTTGGTCATACCGATATGGACTCCAGGCTCGGCCAGTTTATATGGATTCGGATACACTTTAACTTTGTTTCTTTTCGCTTTCTTGATAGTATCATCTTGAGAGCCACCGTCCACAAAAATGATCTCGATTTTTTTTTGAGGATATCTCTGGTTACGAATTGATGCTATGAAACGAGGAATCTCCGAACTGTTATTTAATGTAGGTACAATCAGTGAAATGTGCGGAAGAGAAAGTTTTTCCCCCATAATGAATGATTATATCAAAATAGACCCTACTGTAGCTGTAAAATACAACAATGAATGTTACAATTAGCTTATGAGGATACTGTTTTTTGGCCTAAATGAGTTTGGCGAGGAGTGTCTGCAAGAGCTTTTAAAACATAAATACACTATCACCTCAGTTGTTATTGCACCAGAACAAAGATCAAGCAAAATATATGCTCTTTGTAAATCACATTCGATACCTCTTATACGGTACGATCAGCATACAATTTATAAACAGGTTTTAGTTTACAATCCAGACGTAATTATAGTGGCATCGTTCTCAAAACTTTTACCAGTTACTGTTATCAAATATCCCCCATTGGGAGTATTGAATCTTCACCCGAGTCTATTACCCAGATATCGTGGCGCTCATCCAATCCAGTGGGCTATTATCCGCGATGAACCGTATCTTGGAGTCACGTTACATTATCTTGATGAAGGAATAGATAGTGGAGATATAGTAGCCCAAAAAAAAATTTTACTCACAGAACATGATACATTAAACAGTATGAAAAAAAAACTCATCAAGGTAGGCTGTCTAATGCTTATTAACGTTCTTAAAAAGATACGTTCAGATAACATTAAACTGTCAGGTATTCCACAATCTCAAAGCTCCGCTACATTTGCACCAAAAAGAAAACCTGAAGATGGGCGGATTTCATTTGCTGCCAAAACGAGAGATATTTTCAATATTATTAGAGCACTTCAAAAGCCTGCCTATTACGCATTTTCTTATAATAAACAAGGAGACAAAATAGAGTTTATCAAAAGTTATCGCACTCGCCAACAAGGAAAGGTACTCGCTAAGATAAAGCAGTACTATCTTATAAGTACGTATGATGGGGTAATTTTAATACAAACAAATAAAACATTAAATATAGGTGAAGTTATCAAATAATGCATATAAAGATAATTACATCGTTAAGGGACAAGAAATGGGATACATTTGTTGATGATTCAATTAACGGTACACTATTTCATAAACTTCGTTTTCTCCAGTATCATCCGCCTAAAAAGTTTGATTTTCATCATTTCTTATTTTATAAAAAAAATGAATTGATTGCTGTTCTTCCGGCTGCATTACAAAATAACATTTTGCGATCGCCTGCCGGAGCTACCTATGGGTCATTTGTCACCTCAGATTTGAGCTTTCATGAATATGAAGAGCTCATTGATACATTTATTTTGTATGCCAAAAAAAAATCTTTCAAAGAAGTTTATCTAACCTTACCACCACTTGTCTATATGAAATACCCAAACGAAACATTACCTTTTTTGCTCATGTATAAGGGATTTCGAGTGAAGCAACGGCTCATTAGTCATGTAGTATCGCTAGATGAATTTTCTTTGAATACTATTAAAAGTCAATTGAGTAAACGACTAAGAAATGATATTAAAATAGCTGAAAAATTAGGAGTTACTGTGAAGCAGTCTGACGATTATGCATCCTTTTATCCTATTTTAGTAGAGAATAAAAAAAAATTTCAAACAGTACCTACCCACACATACAAAGAGCTTCACAAATTGGTAGTGCTATTTCCGGAGTCAGTGAAGTTATTTTTGGCCTATGATACTAAACAAAACGCCATAGGAGGAGTTTGTGTATTTATTACGTCTGCCCATACGTTACTCATTTTTTATATAAGTCATTTGTACTCGTATCATTCATTAAAACCAGTGAGTAGGTTGTTGTATGAAGTGCTCTATTGGGCAAAGAAAAATAACTATCTATGGCTTGATTTCGGTGTTTCCATGGATACTTCTTCCCCAAATCCTATGGAGCCCAGTAGATCTCTAATTTTTTTTAAAGAAGGATTTCATTCAAGAGGTTATTTTCGGACGACATATTATTGGAAAAATGTCTGAACATGAAGAGATAGTTTCAGTACAATAGAAATATGTTGAAACTCATAAAAAGCAAGCAGCTTCTTCAGATTATGGTTGCTTGTATATCACCTCCTTTTGTATTCGTATTTCTTGCTGCTCTAGTTTTTATCGTCTACAGTAGCGGACTGGGAAATGATTTTATCTCAGATGACTTATCAATAGCTCAAAATCCGTACCTTGGCAGTATTAAAAGTATTACTACCCAACTTCATCTTTTTTTTCAACCCCTTCTCTACTTGATTCTTTACAAGACTGTTGGTCTTAATCCATTTTTCTACCGACTGGTAAATGTTTTATTTCACGCAGGTACTGTTTTGTTAGTTTATAAGTTAATATTAAACATATTTAAAAAACCCAACCTAGCTTTTTTGACTGCAGTACTTTTTGCCGTCCATCCAATACTTTCGGAATCAGTCACGTGGATATCGGGTGGCAACTATGTCCGGTACACGTTTTTTTTCTTACTGAGTTTTTTGTCATATATTAGGTCGGAAAGATATGGCAAGTTCTACTTTCTTTCGCTTTTCTTTTTCTTTTTATCGTTGTTTTGTTCGTATATGGCTCTGGCGACGCCTTTTATCTTTATTCTCTATGAGTTCTTGTTTGGTAATTTAAAAAAAAGATATTTGCAGCTTAGTGTTTTTGTTGGAATTGCATTTTTCTGGTCATTTACGTATGTTAATCTACTTGGCTCGAGAATTTCTTCTTTACACAATCAATTCTATGAAACTGCAACGTTTCAAAACCCGCTGATTATTGTGCCGACTGCAGTGACAAACTATATCCAGCTGATATTTTGGCCAGACCAGTTAACTTTGTATCATACAGAGCTAAACTATGGACCGGTTGAGCTTTTCATACGATTTATACTTACAGTAATTCTTTTGGGTTTTTTTCTTGTCAGCATCAAAAAAAATAAACTGATCGCCTTTGGATTGGGAATTTTTTTTATCGCGCTTAGCCCGACAGTGACTCCTTTTATGATAGCTTGGAATGTGGCCGAACGATACGCATACTTAAGTACATTGGGAATTCTGTTGATCATTGCTTATGGAATTAGCTTGGTTGCCTCACGTTTAAATAAAACGAATAAAGCAATTTTTTTTGTTATTGTTGGATTTGTGATGTTATTACTAAGCGTGAGAACCATTTTTCGCAATCATGCTTGGTTAAATCAGGACACATTGTGGATAGCGACCGATCGTACGTCACCTTCAAGTCACAACAATCACAATAATTTAGGAGATATGTATGACCGGCATGGAGATTATGAGCAAGCTGTTGTTGAGTTTCAAAAAGCAATTGCTCTGAAGCCAAACTACGCTGATGCGTACCATAACTTAGGCAACACGTATGTCAATATGGGTAAGTTGAAAGAGGCAGCTGAGGCATTCTCTCGCGCATATCAACTGAATCCCAATCTCTGGCAGTCGCTTGAAGGACTATCTGCTATATACTATGAAAACAAAAAGTATAAAGAGGCAGAAGACTTTGCCAAACGGGCGATCGCGGTCAATCCTAATGAAGCTTCTCTCTATTCAAACTTGGGTATTATTTACATGACCCTTAAGGATAAAAATCAGGCAATCTCAGCTTTTCAACAAGCGCTAACTTTAAATCCTCAAGATCAAAAAGCTTTAGATGGTCTTTCTCAAGCACAAAGTCTTAGATGAAGTTACATGTTCACGGCGCTGTCTGCCAGACGAATAGCCGCTTTTTCGGCATCAACTGAAGTTCTAGGACTGACGAAATGCTTACCCAGTTTTACGGTCGCATTTTTCAAGAAAGCAAAAGAGAAATAATTTACTTTAGTCTGGTTAGGATCAAAGTCAAGTAAATGTCCTATTAACTTTTTACCCATATAAAATAAGTACATAAAGTCATGTGGTGATCGAATACTCAGGATTTTTCGGGTAATATACTGAGGCGTCATAAATGCTGAATAGAGATCTTGCTCAAGCTCATAAATTTTTCCAACCGGAAAGGGAGTTTTCATGACAGACTGTCTCATGTCGAATTTATCATAGTCATTGGTCAAAAGCCAACCTTTTTCCTTACATTCTTTATAAAGTGGAGTGCCAGGGTACGGGATCACTATTGTAGCCTGCATTGTTTCGTAATACCCTTTTTTAAAAGCATACTTAGCAATAGCGATTGTTCGTTGGGCATCTTCATAGGACTCCCAAGGATACCCAAGCATGATAGTGATATGAGGATCAAGCCCGGCTTTTCGTGCCATTCGAGGGCCATTGATGGCATCCACCTCTTTTGTGCCTTTATCGAGTTTATCGAGCGTTTTCTGGTTACCCGATTCCATCCCGTATAAAATAAACCTGAATCCAGCTTTACCCATAAGGTCATAGTATTCCTGATTGATGGCATTGAAGCGCATGTTACAGCCATATTTCACTTTCTTGTTGTAGCCGCTTTCGACAAGGAGTTCACAGAACCGTTTTAGCTTCGGGCCAATAAACATCGTACCGGCGTCGTCAAATATTTCTTTGATACCGTAGTTATCAACGACATGTTTCACCTCAGCCAAAAGTCTTTCTGGTGAAAAACTGCGATATGAACCAAGAGGATTGATTGTATGATCCCAGACGCAAAATGTACAACGATTCCACCAACAGTCTCGACCACTATACATATAGGTTCCTGGAGTATATTTATAGTTGCCGTTTTCGTATGCATATAACCGCCATCTGGTTAAATCTCGATCCACAAACGGCAACTCGTCCAGCACATGACGGAGTGAAGCAGCTCCTGAATTGCAGATTTTTTGACCATTTTTTAATGTATCAACATGACGTGGCATGGCTTTGATGTCTTTGTTCGTTTGTCTCCAATAGACTCCACCTTCGAGCGGTTCGCCTTTATAGATATGATTAAGCAGATTGACCATAACGAAATCATAATCTCCTCCTGTGATAGCGTAATCAAGCTTGCTATTTTCGAAGATCTCAAGAGGCATGTAGCTAATATGATCACCTACCCAAATAAGTTTGAGATTTGGTAGTTGTTTTTTAATATCGTTTATTTGTTTCCAGTGAGTCTTCACAATAGGAGACTTAGTTTCAACCAGCAGGTAGTCTGGTTTAACAGCCTTAAGTTCTTTCATCCATTGAACATAGGTTTTTCGCTCCGCAATACCGTCCATCCAATAAACTTTATACCCTTTATGTTGGAGATTAGATGCAGCATACGCCGGTACCATCGGATAAATATATGTTGGGGCGTTAAAGTACTGAAACTGTCTGTTTTGAGAGAGTAAAGCAACGCCTTTTTTTGACTCGATTGGGGGATATCCAACAACGACATGAATATTCTTAAGCGAGTGGATTTTTTCTCCTCTGGTATTTGTTTTTTTGACGAATTTAACTTTAGCGGATTCTTTTGCTCGCCGTACCATGTATTTAGTATGACATGCTATCGAGAAATTGTCAACTCATTTAGGATAGATTTTCTTTCCCTTTTCGTAGACTTCAATAGCAACCGTCGGACAAGATTGAGCCGCGGCAATAATTTTTTCTAGTCTATCCCAGTCACCCTTTTTTACAATAGCGATATTTTCCTCGTCAAGATCAAAGGTGCTTGGCGCATACACCACACAAGTGGCTGCACCAATGCATTTTGCCCGTTCAATTCTTATCTCAAGACTTCCCTTTTTCACGATATCAATGGTGTTAGTGGTCATAGATAGTTTTTGATTTGTTTAGTCCTCGTAAAAAACCTTTAACAAACATTGTAGCATATATTGCATGGGTCAGGAAAAGAGTTGTGGCTGCTCCTAAGCTTACTTTTACACTTAAAGTCTCAACAAATGATTTCAAAACCACGTACACTGTTGCTAAAAGGTACAAAATAATTGGTAAAGAAAAAATATAAACGAAAATCCGAGGAAGTTCAAGAAGATAAAACAGTATAATAGTTACGCCAAAGATAACGACATAAAGAAAAAAAGCTGTTGGAACAAGATAACTGAGGCGTCTTGAGTTTTTGTCTCCGTGAGCAAAAAAAGCTCCTCGATGAAATCCATAGTTGCTGTGCTGTTTCAAGTAGGAGTAAAGATTATTGCGTCGATGGTGATAAACAAGCACGCCCGGTTGATAGAGTATTTTCAAATTCTTCTTATAGACGATATCATTACATAGCTTGCTGTCTTCACCTGGCCAGTAATCCGAATTAAATCCTCCAAGATCGGTAAAAATAGTTTTTTTTATGAGAAAATTCATCGATGGATAGTCATCAACAAACTGTTTTTTACCCGGTATAAATCGATAGCTGTAACCACCGGCACCAATCCAGGTTTTTAAAACTTGATCAAATACTCTTTCCCAAAAATCAGATTTCTTTGGCAAAATTCCTGGACCGCAGACAGCTGCGACATTTTTTCGACTAAAGTACTTAGCTGCTTGTTCCAACCAATTATCTGCTGGATAGGCATCGTCATCGATAAATGCTAAGAGACTGCCCTGAGCCTTTTGGGCTCCGATATCTCTTTTTTCCGCTGGCCGGGTGACTTTTCCTGTTGGAATTATTCTGAGAAACTTATATTTTTTTAATAGACTAACATCGTACAGTGCCTGTTCATTCGGCAGTACTATGACCTCAAAATTTTTATATGTTTGTCTAGTAAATGCCGGTAAGCTCTCAAATATCAAGTAGTAACTGAGTTGTTTCAACGGAATGATGACAGACACTTTTTGTTTTGTCATTTATCGTCTGGCATATGAATGAGTAATCAGTTTATGCATCGTTCTGGCTGTAAATTTTCGCTTGGCTGGGCGATTATAGTGGTGTAAAATATTTTTCCGATACCAAATAGCTAATGTATCAATAAATATATGAACAATTTCATTGATTGTGGCGGCGTTACTGATCCCGCCAATGCGGTAATCAAGCTTAATTGGAGCCTCGTAAATACGTTTAAATCCCAGTTGATTGGCAGCCACAAGAAATTCCAGGTCACCGGCGAACTTCTTTTCAAGCAGTCGTGGAAGTACCTTTTTCAGCACTTTATTTTTAAAAATTTTAATTCCCGCTTGGGTATCATGAACACGTATACCAAAAAAAATCTTAACGATCAAGTAATAGCCGTAACTTAAGATTTTTCGTGACAGCGCATATTTGACAAGTGAAGCAGGGTGACGTTTGGAACCAACGATGACATCAGCGTTATACCACTCCATATGTTCCAGTAACATTGAAATGCCGTTTGGATCAATTTCGGCACCTGAGTCCAGAAACATCACGTAGTCACCAAGCGCTTTTGACATACCGAGCCGAATTGCGAAACTTTTTCCGTGATTATGATTGTAAGCCAGGCAGATGACTCTTCGGAGCCGAGCTCGTGAAATTTTTTCGTATGATTTATCGACCATGCCATCAATGACAGCGATGATCTCGTAATCGTAGCGGATTTTATCCAAAACAATTTTAACGCTGCGAAGATTATTAACAATTGTTCTTTCTTTCTTATAAACTGGGATAATTAAACTTAAGAAATGACTAGTTTTTTTAGATTTCATTGGCCCTATTATAGAGCAATAGATAAGCTGAAACAATTAAATATGTAAATGTCAAAAATGAAGAGAAAATTACATTAAGATGGATGACTGCGTTTAATGTTTTCTGTACGAAAATCAGAAGAAATATATAAAGGAACGCTGCAGCCGGTAGGATTGCGGCGAACTTGCTTTCTTTGGCTAGGAAATAGTTATTCATAAAAACAATAATTGAATAGAGAGAACCAAAAATACTAGCCGAAGAAAGATAGACAGAAACATCATTAAACTTCGATCCAAAAAAAATTTGGGCAACAGAAAGTCCATAGTAAGTATAAAAAAGATAACTTACGATCGAGATGCTGATAAAAACTAGAAGGATTCCTATAAAAACTTTTTTCTGTTGGAGAAGATTTTTCTTACTTGAAAAATAGACGAGACTGATTGAGATAAGAGGACCAACTAAGTAAAAAATAACTTTTGCTAGTAAGCTCCAGGCGCCGTAAATGCCAGCCTCATGAGGTGGAAAAAACTTTTTTACATAAATAATGTCCGCATTATTCAACAAAGTAATTGCCAAAATAGAGGTGGCTGCTATCAATACTTTTTTATCAGCGACATACTCCATAAGTCTTTTTTGGATTTTTGAAGTTGAACGATTATCTTCTTTTGGCACTGTCTCGGTAAATTTTTTTCGACTAATTAGTAAATTAAACAAACTTGAAAGCATTAAAAATGTCAAAATAACAAAAAGACTTTGTTTTGAAACGAACGCAATAACCGGTCCTAATAGTTTAATACCGACTGTTGCAATCCCGATCACTGCAATTGCAAGAAATAACCGCATACCTTGAAGCGAGGAAAAGTAAAATGAAGCTGCAAAAGATACGATAACAAGCGGTATTAAAAAGTTAGCTGCCAGAGGGGATAAATTTGTTATTCGTGAAACAAAAGAGGTCACAAGTAATAGTGGTATAAGCAATATCCACCACTTTTTCAGTTTTTCAATAAGCCACAGTTCAAGAAGTCGAGCGTACGCGAATCGACCTTCATCTTTTGAGCTGATTTTTTGGATAATTAGTGTCGATGAAACCGCAACAGGCACCGACAGAATCGTTACATAAGACAGCAATGCCGCAACTTCACCGTAGCCGATTGGGCCGAGAATTCTACCCGTTAGCAAATTTGAGAAGTAGTTGAGGATGTTAACAATAAATGAAGAGAGAGTTAACAGAATTCCACCTTGAGCATACTTATTCATTAAAGTTTTTTTAAGAAGATGCATACTGAAACAGTATACACAATAAAATCTTGGTACACCGCGTTTTTACCGTGTGTAACCGGTATAATATAGCTTCATGGTATCTCAAAATTCAATACGAAACTTTGCTATCATTGCCCATGTCGATCACGGGAAATCCACATTGGCTGATCGACTGCTTGAAATTACTCATGTGGTTAAACCTGGGAATCACGATGAGCAACTACTTGATCGAAACCCGATTTCCCGCGAACGGGGTATCACTATTAAATTGGCTCCGGTTCGGATGAATTACTCTTTAGCCGGTATCGATTATGTACTCAATTTGATCGATACTCCAGGTCACGTGGACTTTTCATATGAGGTAGATCGGACATTAGCCTGTGTTGAAGGCGTGATTCTTCTTGTTGATGCCACGCAAGGCGTTCAGGCCCAGACAATTGCCAATGCCTACAAAGCGCTTGAGAAAAACTTAGTGATCATTCCTGTGGTAAACAAAATTGATCTGCCCAACGCGCAGGTTGCGGCTACGAAACAAGAGCTCATCGATTTTTTAGGAGTGAAGGAAGAAGAGATTCATTCCGTCTCAGCCAAAACCGGAGAACATGTGGAAGCGTTACTTGGAACCATCATAAAAAAAATCCCTTCTCCTCAGTCATCAACATTATCTCTAACAATTCAGTCTTTAATCTTTGACTCATACTATGACTCTCATAAGGGTGTTATTGCTTTTGTCCGAGTTATTGATGGTGAACTAAGAAAGGGTTTGAAAGTGAAACTAGGTGTTAACCGTCGAGTATTTGAAATGCCTGAAGTTGGTATATTTACTCCCGATCTTGTGGAAAAAGAAATGTTGTCTGCCGGTGAGATCGGCTACGTGGTGACCAATCTGAAAGATATTCATCAAGTGCGTGTAGGTGATACCATCCTCAATGAAAAAAGCGACAGTATTCCCCTGCCCGGATACCGCAAAGTTAAGCCGATGGTCTATGCGTCAATGTTTCCGACGGATACGGGCGACTACTTAAATCTTAAAAAAGCACTGGAAAAATTATATCTGAATGACTCATCTCTTGAGTTTTCAGCTATTTTTAGTAAAGCACTTGGCGCTGGCTTTCGCGTAGGTTTTTTAGGTTTGCTCCATGCCGATGTTGTTCGCGAACGGTTGGAGCGCGAGTTTAACTTAAGTCTCATTCTGACACCACCGCAAGTCGAGTACCAATATGAGCATGGTCAGTATGCTGAGCCATACGTGAAGATCATGCTCTTAACTCCCCAAGAATACTCTGGTCCTGTGATGCAACTCTGCGAACAGTATCGGGCCCATTTTGTCACTATGGATAATAAACACCAGATTTCAGTAGTCTACGAAATGCCTCTAGTTGAAATGATCTCGGACTTTTTTGATAAGTTAAAAAGCGTCTCTTCAGGGTACGCTTCTCTTGACTGGGAGTTTTTAAAGTATGTGCCGGTCAAAGCTGATAAGCTGAGTCTGTTAATAAATAGTGATACTATTGAAGAGTTCTCAGAAATAGTTGTGGCTGATCGAGCGCAAGACAAAGCTTATGAACTCGTCAAGAAAATGCGCGATGTTATCCCCCGTCAGCAGTATGAAATAAAAATTCAGGCGCAGTATAAAGGAAAAATTATTGCTTCAGAAAGAATATCTGCCTTTCGCAAAGATGTTTTGGTAAAAAACAGCAAAACAGTCGGTGCCGGCGACTTCGGCCGTAAACGAAAGCTGCTTGAGAAACAAAAAGAAGGCAAAAAACGCATGAAAATGATCGGCCATGTTGAGATACCTAAAGAAGCATTCACGAAGTTATTTAGAAAAAATTAATTTTCTCATAACTTGTACTTGCATAAAATAAAAAGATCTTTATACTATTTCATATGGTAGCGATTACAGAGGCACCGAATACTATTAGCCAAGAAGCTGTCAGTGAATCACCTCTTGAAAATGAACTTTCAAATAAACTTCTTGATCTTGATCCGTTGGCATTTAGGTATCTCAGAACACCTTTCACAAAATCAGAAATCATCGATCATGAAGGAGTTGTAAGAGAATATATGCGTGATTTTGAATCGTACACGACATATGTAGATGGCATGATTGTGACTCTTTTATCAGAAAGAGGTATAGTACTTATGCCAGAAGACGATGGGAGGTTAAGTACGTATCAGGTGAAAAAATATCACCTAGTAGCAACCAATTTATCAGAGAAGGAAGAAATCATATATGAAGATCATGAAAGTGAAGCGCAGAGAGTGTTTCGGACAGTTCATAGAGAAAGAGTCGACCTTTTAAAAAATTATCACAGTGATCAAGCAAATCTTCCTTAAGCTTCTCTCCAGACGATGTTCTTATCTCGCTTCATGAATGTATACTGCCTTTTGGCATATTGTATTTCCTTCGTAATCCATTCCTGAGTTGCTTGTTCAAGAGGAGTTTCACCTTTCATATATCGGATGAGTTGTTGGTAACCGATTGTTTTTAATCCAGGGTCATCCTCGTTGTAACCGAGTTGAAGTATGCTTTTTACCTCATCAACTGCACCTTCTCGAAATCGTTTTTCAACCCTGTCTTTTATAGATTTCAACTCAGTTTCTCTGTTTCTATATCTTAAACCAAAGTACTCAATCTCAACTGGCATTTTTAATTTCTCATTGAGTGTAATTTCTTGTTTATTTAAAAAACTATTGTTCAAAGACTTTTTTGAATTCGCAAGTACCTCTATTTTTCTTATCAAACGGCGAGGATTGTTTCGATCACTATTATTTAACGAATCAAAAGTTTGTTCATCTAATTTCTTGAGCATTTTCCGAAGTTCTTCCAGTGTTTTTTGATCTAGTTCTTCACGAAGTTTATTATCTGGCTGAATATTTTCTGTATCGATACCGTACAGCAGATGATATAAATAAAAGTAGGTACCGCCGACCACAATCGGAGTTTTTCCTTGAGAAAGAATGTTTTTTAGAACCGGCAGTGCGCATTCGGTAAATTCGTATGATGAGAAACGCATATTAGGCTTAACGATATCGTACAACCAAACCCTAGTATCCTGCATCAGGTAATAGCCGATCGAGCGACTTGGTTGTTTCTCAACTTCGTGAAATATTTTGTCGGTTAAATCCTTGCCGCTTATGATGTCAAGATACTTATAAATTTGGCGTGAGTCACAATTGATGAGCTCTCCATTGAGTTTCGCAGCAAGTTTAAGAGCTAGTTCTGTTTTGCCTGTTGCGGTTTGACCGGTGATAATGACTATGTTCATGCATGTTTTCGCTTCGATTGCAGCTTCGTTGCCTCAATGAGATTTTTGTAAAGATAGAGGACGTCGATTGGGCCGATTCCCCCTGGAGTTGGTGTATAAAAACTGGCAGTATCCTTGACTTCTTTTTCATCATAATCTCCCATGAGCTTAATACCTTCACGATGCAGACCAACGTTCAGAAGCATAACGCCGTTTTTCAGAAAGTCTTTTGTGACCACCTTTTTACCCGATGAAGTGATGATGACGTCAGCTGTCTGATAGTACTCAAAGGCATTATAAGTTTGGGAGTTGGTGTTTAAGTAATTAATATGAAACTCGCTTAGAGTTTTACCAATTGGTTGTCCGCCTGTGATTCCCCGTCCAATGAGAACCACCCGCTTATTTTTGAGATTTCTTTTGAAAAGACTGATATCGCGGCGCGTGACAAATAGCTTTGAAGTGATCTTATACTTGCTGAATGCGTACTTTAATGTTGTCAGAACGGCTAAACCCAAAGGTGAATTAAAAGGTGATTTCTCTTTATGTCCTTCGATCTCCTTTACTTCCGGAATAAAGTTGTAGATACTTTCTGTTTGGAGCTGTGAAGGTAGAGGCTGTTGAATAAGAATTCCATGTACTGTCGGGTCAGCGGAATATGTTTTCAACATATTGGCAAACTCTTCAAATGAAGGGACTTTTTTGAGGTATTTAAAGGTGAACTTGACACCGATTCGTGACGCAACTGCTCGTTTAATAGCCACAAATGAACGTTGTTCCTGGGAGTCTCCCACTAAGATTGCAACTAAGTGAGGTTTTTTACCCCTTTTTTTGAGACTGCCGACCTCCTTTTTGAGGTCTTTTTCAAGTCGTGCAGCCACTTCTTTACCTGGAAATCTCATAACTATAACATAGTATATCACAAAAATTTAGCTATAAAAGGCTGGTAGTGGTGAAAATGAAGAGAGTGATATATTTTGATATATATCTATATATTTAAAGAATGGTAATTATTCTACAAAAGTGGCACCCACGACCTTGTCGCGCGTATCAGTAAAACGCATAAGAATAACACCTTTGGCTGTCCGAGATCTTGAGGGAATATCAGTCAGTGGGATTTTAACGACTTGGCCCTGAGCACTGGTGATAATGACGGTATTTTCTCCGGCGTCGATGATCTCGACAAAGGCAACTTTACCCATTTTTTCATCAAGTGAGGAGATTTTGACACCCTTACCGCCGCGGTGCTGGCCTTTAAACTGGGAAAGTTTTGTCTTCTTACCGATTCCCCGCTCAGATATCACGAAAATATCTTTTTCGATCTCTTTAGAATCAAAGACGTCAGCTGAAGTGATCTCGTCATCTTTTTCAAGATCAATACCTTTAACGCCGATTGAAGAGCGGCCTGTGATACGAACTTCCTGCTCTTTAAAGAGAATGGCCTTTCCTTGACGGGTTGTCAGAATAGCATTTTTTGTGCCATTGGTAAACTTCACCCACAGAAGCTCATCACCAGGTTCTAGTTTAATCGCAATAAGACCGTTACTGCGGATGTTGGCGTACTCGGTAAACGGGGTCTTTTTTACTGTACCTTTTTTCGTGAACATAACTGCGTAGTTGATGTTATTGGTTTTGTCTTCTTGAGCCGCTAGTGTAGCTTGATCATACGTTAAAATGGAGGTGATTTTTTCATCTGGTCTTAGAGTTAGCACATTGACGATGGCTTTCCCTTTGGAGATACGTGATCCTTGAGGAATATCCCAGATGCGTGACTGGAATACCCTTCCCTGATTGCTAAAGTACAACACATAGTCGTGTGTCATGGCTTTCGTGATATAGTAGACATTGTCTGTGTCTTTCGTCTCCATACCCGAGACACCCTTTCCTCCTCGTTGCTGAACTTTAAACGTTTCCCGAGGAATCTGTTTGATGTAGCCCTCTTTCGTCAGAACCACGAAAACTTCTTTGTTTTCGATCAGCTCTTCTTCGCTGATTTCGCCAGGTTTAGACTTAATGACTCTCGTTCGTCGCTCATCACCATATTTATCTTTCAGGTACTGGAGTTCGTCTTTGATGACTTTAAGGATTTTAAAAACGTCTTTGAGAAGATCTTCCAGATAAGAGATTAACTCGCGCAATGTTTTCAGCTCATCCTCAATCTTGGAGCGTTCCAGTCCAGTTAGTCGTTTCAACTGCATATCAAGAATGGCCTGAGCTTGAATATCTGAAAGTTTAAACGACTTCATCAACTTGGTTTTGGCTTCTGGCTCCGTGTCGGATTTGCGGATAATAGCAATGACTTCATCGATATGATCCAGTGCAATTAAATATCCTTCAAGAATGTGAGCGCGGTGTTTGGCCTGCCTTAATTCGTATTCTGAGCGTTTGGTGATGATGTCGATGCGGTGTTTTAAGTAAAGCTCAAGAATCGTCTTCAAAGATAAGGTTTGGGGTACGCCGTCAACCAGCGCCACGACATTCACAGGAAATGTAGTTTGTAGCTCGGTGAATTTGAATAGGTTATTAAGGACTTTTTTGTAGGAGGCGTCTCGTTTAAGCTCGATGACTACTCGAATACCGTCGCGGTCTGACTCATCGCGTAAATCTGAGACGCCGACGATTTTTTTATCAACAACAAGATGAGCGATTTTTTCAACAAGATTGGCTTTGTTTACTTGATACGGCAGTTGTTTAATGATAATGGCGGTTTTACCCTTACCAAGATCTTCATCTTCGACCAAGCCACGGATCAAAATTTTACCCCGACCAGTACTATATACCTGTTTTATGTCATTTGCTCCATAGATAATACCGTGTGTTGGAAAATCAGGTCCCTTAATGTGTGCTAAGAGATCTTCAATGGTGACGTCAAACATAACCAGAGCTTTAGATGTTTTCAGCTGAAACATTTTGTCATAATCGTCGCCTTGTTCTTCTCGTTTTGGATCTTCGGCGACTTGGACAGTGGCTTTCTCGGGATTTTTTTCGGTGTCCTTGATAAGCTTGGCTTTTCCGATCATGGTCATTAGTGCATCAACAACTTCGGTTAGGTTGTGGGGAGGTATTTTGGTTGCCATGCCGACTGCGATGCCTTCAGCACCCATCAAAAGGAGATTGGGTAGTTTAGCTGGTAAATAAACTGGTTCCTGAAGCGTACCATCAAAGTTGTCAACGTAGGTAACTGTTTCCTTCTCAATATCTACAAGCATTTCCTCGGCGATCTTCGTCAACTTCACTTCCGTGTACCTCATGGCAGCTGCCGGGTCTCCATCGATCGAACCGAAGTTTCCCTGACCCTTCACAAGTGGGTATCGCAATGAGAACTCCTGCGCCATACGCACAATTGCCTCATAAACCGGTGCATCTCCATGTGGATGATATTTACCAAGCACTTCTCCGACAACTTTGGCACTTTTTGAAAAGCGACCACCTGACATCAGACCCATCTTATGCATGGCAAAAAGCACCCTTCGGTGTACCGGTTTCAAACCATCTTTAACATCAGGTAGTGCACGAGCCACAATAACCGACATAGCATAATCGAGATACGCACTGCGCATTTCTGAGGTGATCTCAGTCTGATTTGAAGAAGGAATGATTGGTTTCTCGTCAGTGTCTGCCATACGGAGACCTTATATGAATATTTTGATAATTTTTTTAAAAAACTACAGAGGCTTATATCAGAAACGAAGCGATTAACAGGGCTACGATATTGATGACCTTGATCATCGGATTGATAGCCGGTCCCGCTGTATCTTTATACGGATCACCTACTGTATCGCCGGTAACTGCACTCTGGTGAGCAAAACTTCCTTTACCACCCAGATTGCCTTCTTCAATATATTTTTTCGTATTATCCCATGCAGCTCCACCGGTGGTCATTGAAATACCTAAGAAGAGTCCTGTGATAATGCATCCCATAAGAAGTCCGCCGAGAGCCTGAGGACCAAGTAAAAAACCGACCAAAAGCGGTGTCACTACCGGAATTAATGTTGGAACAATCATCTCGCGGATGGCTGCTTTCGTAACGATGTCGACTGCGCGACCATATTCGGGTTTAGCTTTGCCAGTCATAATTCCTTTGATCTCTTTAAATTGCCGGCGTACTTCAGTCACAATCGCTACACTGGCTTTACCAACTGCTTCCATAGCCAGGGCGGCAAAAAAGTAAGGTAATGCTCCACCAATAAACAAACCAATCAAAACCCGTGGATCAGATAGACTGAAACTTGAGGCAAGTATCATTCCATGGCTCGCTTTTGCCAATTCTTGAGTGTAACTGGCAAAAAGGACTAAAGCAGCCAGACCGGCTGAACCAATAGCATACGCTTTCGTGACAGCTTTAGTCGTATTACCGACAGCATCAAGCGCATCAGTACTCCGACGGACCTTTTCATCAAGTCCTGACATTTCCGCGATACCACCGGCATTATCTGTGATGGGACCAAACGCATCAATGGCGACTATAATTCCTGTCAGTGAAAGCATACTCATGGCCGCGATAGCCACTCCATAAATACCTGCCAAGTTGTAAGCGACCAAAATTGCTCCCGAAATAAGGAGAATCGGAGCAAGAGTCGACTTCATAGAGACTGCTAGACCAGCAATGACATTGGTGCCGTGGCCGGTTGTTGAAGCCTGGGCAATAGTTTTCACGGGGCTAAATTTTTTTGAAGTGAAGTACTCAGTAATAACTACCATGCCGATTGTGACTACCAGCCCAATAAGTGATGTAAAAAAAAGATTAATAGAACTAATTACTCCGGAGGTAGTTTGAATACCTTGAGGAAAAAGCGCACCGGTTAACAGATAAAAACCGATAATTGCCAAAACCGTGGCAGCACCTAGACCTTGATAAAGGGCGGCCATGATAGCCATTCCCCTCAGGCGAACAAACCAGGTACCGATGATACTGGCAACTATCGAGATTGAGCTAATTAGGAGTGGATAGACAGTTACGTGAGAGTTGGTGGCAAAGAGAAGGTTTCCAAGAATCATGGCTGCTACTGCTGTGATAACATACGTTTCAAATAAATCAGCGGCCATGCCGGCATCATCTCCGACATTGTCGCCTACCAAATCAGCTATCACTCCTGGATTACGAGGGTCATCTTCTGGAATACCTTTTTCGATTTTTCCAACCATATCCGTACCGACGTCGGCACTCTTGGTGAAAATACCTCCACCGAGTCGAGCAAATACAGAGATTAATGATCCACCAAAACCTAGAGCTACCAGTGGTTGAAAATCAATTGAACCAGTCTGGGTTATTCTCGTAAGGATAAAGTAGAAGCCGCTAACTGCAAGCAGAGCTAAGCCAGCTACCATAAGACCAGTGACGGCTCCTCCAGAAAATGCCAGAGAAAAAGCACCCTCTAAACCCTTCTTGGCAGCCTGAGCAGTACGAATGTTACTTCGTACAGCCACATTCATACCGACAACTCCGGCAATCGCCGAAAACAAGGCACCTATACCAAATCCGAGTGCCGTGATCGGTCCAAAAAAAACAAAAAGAATCGCCAATATAATAATACCGATAATTGTGACTACGGTGTACTGACGGCTCATATACGCTTTTGCTCCTTCTTGAATAGCATCGGCAATACTGTTCATTTTGGCGTCGCCGCGAGGTTGAGCAAGAACTCGTGAAGTCAAAAATAGCCCGTACCCGATTGATAAAAAGCTGGCAATGATTGTTGTCAAAAGAGCGTTATCTATAAGAAATGTCATCATAGGATCATTAAAATTGTATCAGATAAGATCATAAATGCAAGATCTTTGCACACTCTAAACATCAAGATTAGCCATGCGGGCGTGGGTAATAATAAACTTTTTACGAGGGGGGACTTCTTCTCCCATGAGCATCGAAAAGGTATGATCGGCTTCCTGGGCATCATTTACTGTGATTTGCTTCAGGAGTCGATTTTCAGGATTCATCGTGGTATCCCAGAGTTGATCTGGATTCATTTCTCCTAAGCCTTTATACCTTTGAATCGTAGGGTTAGTGGTGGTTTTAGTCGTTTCACCATCGGCTGACGTTTTTTTTGTCAGTGAGTTGACAATTTTGTCTTTTTCACCATCGGAGAAGGCATAGTGAATTTTTTTACCCAGCTGGATTTTGTAAAGAGGTGGTTGAGCGACATAGACATGACCCTTATGGATAATATCAGGTAAATGTCTGAAGAAAAACGTCAGAATTAGTGTGCGTATATGGGCGCCATCGACGTCGGCATCGGTCATAATGGCGATTTTATGATAGCGAAGTTTGCCATAGTCAACATTTTCACCGATACCCATACCCAGGGCAATGACTAGATCTTTAATCTCTTTAAATCCGAGCACTTTATCAAGATATGCACGCTCAGTATTTAAGATTTTTCCTCGCAAAGGTAAAATTGCCTGAAATTTGCGATCTCTTCCTTGCTTGGCGGAACCACCTGCTGAGTCTCCTTCGACAATAAATAACTCAGATAAAGCTGGATCTTTTTCCTGACAGTCGGCAAGTTTACCCGGTAAAGTCGCGCCTTCAAGCGCCCCTTTTCGAAGAACTGCTTCTTTGGCAGCCTTAGCAGCTAACCGAGCTTTTTGAGCAAGGAGAATTTTACTTAAAATCTCTCGTCCAACTTTGGGGTTTTCTTCAAAATAGACGTCTAAATACTCAGAAACCGCCGACTGAACAATCGTTTGCACTTCTGAGTTACCGAGCTTGGTTTTTGTTTGACCTTCAAACTGCAAGTTCGTTGAAGGCATTTTTACATAAACAATGGCAGTTAAACCTTCTTTTACATCATCGCCAGTCATACCGTCTGATACATCTTTTTCCGAAAGTATCTTACGCGCGTAGGCATTAATTGACTTGGTTAAAGCGATGCGAAATCCCGTTAGATGTGTGCCGCCTTCGTGGGTGTTGATGACGTTGACAAACGAATACACATTTTCGGCAATCGAGTCATTGTACTGAATAGCCACTTCAATCTCTTTGTCTTCTGTTTTTTTGGTAATATAAATCGGATCATGAAGAACTTTTTTATCCCGATTGATGTCACCTATTAATGATAAAATTCCACCATCAAAGTAGTAGGCATGTCTATCCAGGTTTTTTTCATTTAAAATTTTAAAATACACTTTTGACACGAGATAGGCTCGCTCTTTAATCTGTTTGCGAAAGATATTGTAGTTAATCTCGGTTGTCTCTTTAAAAATCTCTTTATCAGGTAAAAAAGATAGCCCAGTTCCTCGCTCATACGGGAAGTCCAGTTGAGAGGTAGAGACTTTCTTCATCGGCCCCAGCGGAATACCCCGTTTATACTCTTGGCGGTATATTTGTCCATCTCGCTTAACTTCGGCAATCACATGTTCTGATAGAGCATTAACTACAGAGGCACCAACGCCATGGAGGCCCCCGGATACTTTATAGGCCCCTTCGCCAAACTTCCCGCCTGCATGGAGTTTGGTCATAACAATCTCAAGAGCGGACACATTGTACTTTGGTACTTTATCAACCGGAATACCACGGCCGTCATCATGGACTGTCATGTAGCCATTTTCTTGTACTTTCACCATGATGTTATGGCAATATCCGGCCAAAGCCTCGTCAATGGCGTTATCAACAATCTCGTTTAAGCAATGGTTAACTCCGACTTGTGAGGTGGAGCCAATATACATAGCCGGGCGTTTTCGTACAGGTTCAAGGCCTTCAAGTACTTGAATCGATTCACCCGTGTAGTCTTTTTTTTGATCTGACATATGAAAAAATCAAACTAAAACACTTTATTCTACAGGAAACGAAGCAGAATATCCAGGTCAATAAAAGACTATTGATTCTGAAACGTTTTATCGAATCTTTTTTCTATATCGATGAAACTTCTGCGATAAAGATCAATAGTTTCATCCGGATTCATATATTTATCTTCATGTTTTAGTCGATAACGCGTTATTTGGGTTGTCAGATATGCGGCAGCCTGGGACGTAAAACCCGATCGAAATGAAGAGAGTTGTTCCGGTGTTTGCATGTATTCATGGGCTAACTTGACTGCATTGAGTAAGTTAATATCACCATACCTTCCAACGTATCGACCGAGGGGTTTATATAGTTGGTTAATCGGATCAAACGCATCTGACTTGCGGGCATACACATGATAGATTTCTGGCAGTGTCAGGTTATCTTCCAGTCTTTTTAAATCTTGACGTTCATATTTATTCAAAATTACCGGAACGACTTCAGCTGATGTAAAATCAGGATGAACATCAATTTGATCTATAAAACGTCTTGAAAGATCAATGGCATCGTGTGATTTAATTTCTTTATTCATAGTGAAGAAAAAAGATCCCCTCACAACCTGGAATGCAGATTGTAAGGGGAATCCCGGAACTTGAGAAAAGTTGCGGGATAATGATTACTTTAATTCGACTTTTCCTCCGGCGGCTTCAATCTTTTTCTTGGCTTCTTCAGCGGCGTCTTTTTTGGCGTCTGGTAACAGTTCTTTTGGTGCTGACTCAACGAGCTTTTTGGCGTCCATAAGACCTAAATTAGGTAAAATCTCACGGACTGCTTTAATAACTCCGAGTTTGTTATCACCGGCGGCTGTCAACATAACGGTGAATGTAGTCTTTTCTTCAGCTGGTACCCCACCTGCAGCGGCTCCGGCGGTTGGTGCGGCAGCGGCCATAGGCATAGCGGATACTCCAAATTTTTCTTCAAGATACTTGGCTAAGCTTGCTAAATCGACGACGTTTAACCCTTCGATTTCCTTGGCGATTTTTTCGAGTTTTTCTGATAACTGTGGTTGATCTGACATATACGATTCACCTCCTTTAGGATGCTGTTTGTTGTGCTTTGGCGTTTAAAATATAAGCGAACTTCTGAATATTGAACTTCATAGCGTATGTTAAGTGGCTGATCGGACTCTTCATGCTGCCGATAAGTTGAGCCATCAGTTGAGGTTTAGCTGGTAGTTTTGCAATCTTTTCCAGATCTTCACGCAAAAATACCTGCTGATCCAGATAACCGACTTTGAAGCTCAGACCTTTCTCTTTTTCGGAAAATGTATGAAAAGCAGACAATGCAGCACTCCAGTCGTGTCCAAACGAGAGTAAGGCAGAATTGCCGGTCAGGTTTTTAAACGAGGCGTCAACCTGGGAAATATTTTTGTCTGTCAGCGCTAGCTGGCGAAGAGCTTTTTGAAACAAAGTATTTTTCATCATCTTAAATTTACTGTCATTTTTTCGAAGCTCGTTTCGTAACGATTCAAGAGTTGTGTGGGGTACTTTTTCGTAAAAAAAGACAGCGAAGTTGGGGCTATCTTTCAAAATCTGCTCCAATGAAGATAAAAGTGACTGTTTTTTTGCGTTTGCCATAGTGTTTCACTTGGTTCGATACTTTATCGAACACTCCTTTAGGAAATATATTTAATGAGCCTGTGCTCAACCTAAAGTCTTGGTGAATCAAAAGTCTATTATATCAGATGAAAAATCCGCTTGCAAGTTAAGCCTCTCCCAGTAATTCTCGAAGAGACTTGGTTTGTCTTTCCTGCTTATCCTGTTTTTTGGCCTTTTTGTCCGCATATTTTGCTCTAAATTCTTTGGCGACTTCCTGTTTCTTTTGGAACTTCTCCACTCGTCCCTTCGCATCCAGAAATCTGTGTTCTCCTGTGTAAAATGGGTGGCATTTGTAGCAAACTTCTACATGTATTGATTCACGAGTTGAGCCTGTGGTAAAGGTATTGCCGCATGAACCACACACTACCTGGACGTCGTTATGGTAAGCTGGATGAATCTGAGTTTTCATAGGAATACATTATAGCATTTCTTGTATCTGAAATCTACTAGAAAGAACCATTGCGCGATCAAAGTCATGATCGATCTTTGCCTGCCTTGCATGATCAATGGATTTGCGAAAAAAATTCGTAACATCTAGTTCTGAATGAGAATAGTCGGATCTGGCTCCTGATTCTAATGCCTGTTTACGAATGCTAAGATAGCGAAGCATTCCAAGAAGAAATCCATTATTCAGCTCAACATGAGTAGGATGTAATTTATTCAATTTTACATAATGCGCTTGAAGGAGGGTATATTTACTTGGATCGATTTTTTTAAGCCTAACAGCTTGCTCAGAATAATCATCTTGTAAAATATCAACTACTTCTACAAATCCCGCAATATTTTCCTCAGTAGATAAATCTTCAAGGCCCGATTTTTCATATTTACTCCTTAGCTCAAACTGTTCCTCGAACATTATTCTTCCTAAATAAGCAGTAAGCGGAACCGGAGAAGGTAGCTTATTAGTACCCAAGATGATGGTATCCAGTACCTCCGGCTGAAGCGGCCGTTTAGGATACCAGAGATATGGTCTTTTTGCTTCTGGAGCCATTATTAGTAGTTCTTTATTGGACATAATCGAGAATTATAAAAAAGCCCCAAGCTTATTGCAAGTTTTTATTCGAGTACCTTTTCCCACTTACCCTGTCCGATGATATCCTCCAAGTTGTGAAAACTTTTGCCAATACGGTGATCTGTTAGTCTATTTTGGGGGAAGTTGTAGGTGCGGATTTTGTCGGCTCTTTCCCCAGTTCCAACATCTTTCACATATGACTGGGTGACTCCTCTTTTTTTTTCTTCTTCAAGTTGATAAAGTTTACCCGCCAAAAGTTCCATAGCAATTTTGCGGTTTGCCTCCTGATATCGTTCACGACTGGCTGTTACTACAATTCCAGTTGGTTTATGCACTAATCGAACTGCAGTTGAAACCTTGTTCACGTTTTGTCCTCCATGACCACCTGAACGATAAAATTGCCACTCAATGTCTGATGGATTAACTCGAATATCAGACTGAATAATTCTAGGCAAAACAACAATCACACAAGTTGACGTATGAATTCGGCCCTTTCTTTCAGTTGAAGGAATTCTTTGAACTCTATGAACTCCTGTTTCGTTTTTATAAAAGTTAAAAGCATTTTCTCCTCGGATCTCAACAATGTTATCATCTAAATATGAAAAATTAAATCCTTTTCTCTGGGCAAATCGTATATAAGAAAGTAAAAGCTCTTTATACCAGATCTTTGATTCATCTCCACCTACTCCTGGAATAGCTTCTATTATGGCAATGTTTGGGTTGATTTGCACAGTGTGATTCTAAATGTATTTTAATTATCTATATGTCGACCATAGAGCAGCAGCTTCTGCCCTGCTCCCAGCTCTAAGTTTTTCAAATATGTGACGAACATGCACCTTGACTGTATTAGTTTCTATCATCAATGAATTACCAATTTCTTGATTTGATAATCCATGAGCCACTAATTTAATTATTTCTACTTCTCGTTTTGTTAATGATTTATGAAATATAACTTCGGTGTTTAAACTGATCGTAGAATCTTGTAAGTTAATCTGACTAATAATATTATTTAAGAAACTTATATATTGATCTGAGAAATAATCAATAGTTTGAACAGTATCGTTTTGAATTGTTACAGGCTGTTTACCAACAGCCTCGATAATTAAATCACTATGATACTTACCACGTTGATCTATTGCACGATTCACATGCAAAAACCTAAATATATCTCCATCTTCTATTTTCCCGTACGTTAATGTTATTTCAACCTCATTCGGTTGTTCTAAACCTTGCAGTTTTGAAAGAACAGTCTGACCCATGGCAATATTTTTGAGCTTGAACCAATTATTTGAACTAATATCTATAAATAAATCTGCCATAAATTTACCCAGTGGATCATTTTTTTGAAGATCTAATGCTTTATATAAAGCATTAGATTGAAGTGAGTTTTCAACATTTGTACTGTAAGGTATTTGATATGCTTCAATCATGGCTGGAAATAGTTTAATATCTCAACATGAGAAATTTCTTCCTGCTTGTTTTCTTTCATACTTTTCAAAATCACTGTATTTTTTTTGACTTCATCAGGTCCAAGGACGATAACATAAGGAATTTGTTTTTTGTCGGCATACTTTAGTTGGGTGTCAAGCTTTTTTTCGGCATCCAGATAAATCTCGGCATTGATATCAGCATCTCGAAGTTGATTGGTGAGTTTCAGAGATGCGTCAGCTAACTCAAGTGAAAAAATTGTTACCAGAACTTTTGTTAAAGAATCGACCGAGGGTACTTTATTTAATTGCTCGAGTGCTTCAAGTGTACGGTCAAATCCAACAGACAGTCCAACCGCCGGCATATCGACATTGACTAAATCTTTTAGAAGATTGTTATACCGTCCTCCCCCACCAACTGATCCACCGTCATATCCTTCAATAACACCTTCAAAAATCATACCTGTGTAATAATTTAAGCCACGCGATAAAGTTGGTGTAAACTCAAGGATTTCTTTAGGGACTCCCATTTTCTGGGCTATATCCCGGATAATCCGTAATTCTCTTGGTTCCTCAAGGTTTTTAATATTAGCAAACACTGTTTTTGCAGTGGCCAATGAGATATTCTTTTTTGTTAATTCCTCTATTACTTCTTCTTCGGATTTTTTATCAAGTTTATCTAGTGATTGAATAACGGTAAAAACCTGTTCGTTTGCGACTCCGGAAGTCATTAATGATTCAACTAATTGCTGGCGATCATTAAACTTTATTTTTATTTTTTCAAGACCCAACGTTTTATAAACTTCATAAAATAATGCAAGAATTTCACCATCAGCACCAACAGACGTCATACCAACAATATCGGCATCGCATTGTAAAAACTCCCGGTAGCGGCCTTTTTGAGGTTTATCAGCGCGCCAAACTGGTTGCATTTGATATCTTTTATACGGCAGTGCGAATGTATTCTGGTTTTGGGAAATTACCCGGGCAAGAGGAATTGTTTGATCGTACCGGAGAGCGACTTTTCGACCGCCGCGGTCTTCAAAACCAAAAATAAGTTTGTCTGCTTCGTCTCCATATTTACCAAGGAGTAATGATTCATACTCAAGCGCAGGTGTTTCCAGAGGTTCAAAACCAAAGCGTTCAAAAACCGCTCGTATCTTTTCAACGAGCCATTGACGTTTTTTTTCCTCATTTCCGATAAAGTCTCGAAAACCTTTTAAGGTTTGAATGGTACTCATATTGGTAATTATATCATCAATATGATCAGGTTTGACTTATTCGTGGCCTCAGTTTATACTATTGTATCATTCTATGTCACCAGAACGATCGTCTAGAATTCATCATAAAAACTCTAATCGACCCAAAGCTGAGCATGATTCTGCTATCGAAGATGCCTTTGCAGAAATGAGAAGAATAGAGGCAGGTAAGAATTGGCTTGGCAAACCTATTATATCTTATTCTGAGCTACCTAAAGATTTGTTTCGCACTCAGAAAGACCAATCAACGAGCAAATACCGCAACAGACAAAAAAACACGTTAAGATAACATACTGTCTCCAATATTAAAAAAATTATTGTGCAGCCTCAAGAGTAAGGTTTTTTGTAAGAGTCTGACCACCGCGCCAGATTTTTACTGTTACCGAATCGCCAACCTTTTTATTGGCTAAAATTTTTGTTAATCCTTGGTCATCACTACCGTCAATCGTTTTACCGTCAAACTCAATGATAATATCTTCTTCTTGTAATCCAGCTTTTTGAGCCGGAGAGCCGTCGATTACCTGTCGAATATAAGCTCCAGAGGCCAATTTGTTGGCAATAGCTGTTTGCTTATCAATCATTTGATACCGTACACCCAGATATGGTCTTTCAAACGTACCACCTTGATCATTAAACTTTGTGACAATTTCTTTAATGACATTGACGGGTATGGCAAAACCGATGTTTTGACCCTCCTGGGCAACTGCGGTATTAATACCAATAACTTGACCTTTTGAGTTTAGAAGAGGTCCGCCTGAGTTGCCCGGACTAATGGCCGCGTCTGTCTGAATTACGTTATCAAGTTTTTCCACATAACCTTCAAATGGTGAACCAGCCGTTATACCACGACCAAGACCAGAGACGATACCTGACGTAACGGTGTTGGTGAACTCACCAAGGGGGGTACCGATAGCAATAACAAGTTGACCAAGTTTGAGGTTGGTCGAATCACCCAATGGTAGTGGTTTAAACCCGGTAATTGGTGCAGATACCTTAATGATGGCAATGTCATTTAAAGGATCACGATAAATTTTTTCGACATTATATTTTTTTGAATCATTCGTTAAAACTGTATATTTTGCTTCAGTATCTGATACGACATGTTTATTGGTAAGTATTAATCCATCTGAAGAGATGATGAAACCTGAGCCAATATTCCCTTCAACATTTTGCTGTTGTCCTGGTGATTGGCGAAAGGGAGAAAATGGGTTGAGCGGATCAAACTGAAATGTATCAGGCGCTGAAGTAGTTTTTTGAATACCGACTGTGACGACTGAAGGTAATGAGTCTTGAACAACTTGGGTGACGACTGATTCTTCATAAACCACATTTTGTTTTTCAATACCAGATCCTTTTTGTCCAGGAATAAGTGAAGATCCTGGAGGAACATATTTATTGATGTTAAGTTGAGGTAAAATTTTTGTACTTTGACCAATTGCAAATATGATGATTAAGATCGCAAGAATAAAAAGCAGTTGTTTCATAGAGATACTTTACGAAATTATTCTGAATAAATGCTGAATTTTCCCAACTATTTTACCAAAAGCTCGATGGCTTTTTCAAGTTGTTTGTCTTGATCGCGCGTTAATGTTTCGCCGGGTTTTATGGTGTTGTCAACAACAAAATCCGGAGTAATACCTTTACCGTTTATCCATTCGCCATTTGGTAGAATCCATTTGGCAACAGTTACATGAAGACCAGCACCTTTACTTAAATCAAGTGACTCTTGGACAGAACCTTTCCCAAAACTTTTTTGTCCCACTAACTTCGCTCGTTTATTATCTCTCAGGGCACCGCTAAAGATTTCAGCAGCTGAGGCGGAACCTTGATTGATGAGTACAACAAGTGGAATAGTTTTCAATCTCCCCTCGCGCTCGACCGTGTAATCTCGAGCCTCTTGTTCTGTTGATTCCTGCCTGACTACTTTTTTACCAATATCCAAAAATTCCGATGTCAAATATACTGCACTATCCAGATAGCCACCCGGATTATCGCGAAGATCGACAATTAAACCTTTGACCATACCATTTTGATATTTTTGCACTACATCATCAACTGCTGTATCCCAACGACTATTTGTATCATCTCCAAACTGATTAATCTTAATGACTGCAACATTGGGATTTATTTGATTGGACGGTTGATTAGCCTGGTTTGTAGTATTACCAGCGACTGGTGAAACTTGTTTCTCGGTTTTTACTTCAATAGAAGGGACATAAATTTGATCTCTAACGATGGAAAGCGAGACTTCTTTTCCGTCTCGAACGAGTGTGAGTCCGACAGATGTACCTTTATCTCCACGAATTTTTGACACCGCTTGAAGGAGTGTCCATCCTCGGGTTGATTCACCATTGACTTTTGTAACAATATCACCTGACTTTATACCGGCTCGTTCTGCTGGTGAGTTTTTAATCGGTGCAATAACTGTTATATGGTTATCTTTTAGTCCTAGCTCGGCTCCGATACCTTCAAATTTGCCGCCCAGATCATCTTTAAGTTGTTGATTCTCTTTTGGTTCAAGAAAAAAAGTGTATGGGTCATCAACACTTGCAACCATACCTTTTATCGCACCATAAAACATTTTTTGAGGTATAAGTTTCTTCTTATCAACATACTTTTGTTCAAGTTTATTCCAAGTATCCCAGAATAAGGTAAAGTCTAGGTTACGCGCTGATGCTGGAGTGTTTGAAGTAAAACCGTATGTTTTCAGGTTAACTGCTTGAGTTTTCCACTCGCCTCCTTTAAATCCGAGACCAAAAATAGTGATACCGACAGATAACAATAATAATGTGGTAACGACGTTATTTTTTGATTTCTTCATACTATTCGTAGAAAATGAAGGTAGTTCTTAATCAATTGTCATAAAAGTAAATAGTATTAGTGCCTTTATCAATTATACAGTATGGTAATTTATTTACTGCAATAGTTTTATAGTCATCTTCGTTTTTTAACCGTGCACTGGGAGCTTTTGAATAATCAGAAAGAGTTCGAAAAAAAACAAATCCCACTGCCCCAAGTGCATTATATTTTGCTTGCTCATAGGAAGGTATATTGTCATCAATGACAACTTTATCTGAGACGTCTTCTTCGGATAGACTACCTTTTTCCGGATCTCGGGAATAGATAGCTGGACCGCCAAAAAAATCTGTTGCCTGTGTAACTTCATATTGTTTTGCGTGTTTCACTTTCAACTTGATTGTATTACGGTCAATATCCTCAATCTCACCTTTGAAGTAACAGCCAATGGTATTTTCTTGAGCGGTGGTAATTTCCATTAGTAAAATTCCTCGCGTATGGTCGATCTCCTTAATAATTCCAGCATGTTCGCTAAAGTATGACTTGCTTGATAAAAATGATGACGATTGAGCGATGAGATCACCTTTTTGTACTCCCTCGCCAACAAATTTTTTTAAATGTTGAAAAATATTCTTCGGGTTGGTAGAAAGTTTTGTCGCCAGATCAACTTCTACAGTCTGGGTTTGGCCGATTCGATAAAGAGGTGTAGTGAAATCAACTTGATGCCCTTTTTGAATAAGAATATCTGAATCAATCGGAATATGAAAAGAGATCGTCATGATTTCATTATAGCAAACTGGCGAAGATTATAGATAAAATAACTTGCCTATTTAACTCCCTGATACGAAACATAGGGAAGAAGCGCTAGATATCGAGCATACTTCATGTGTTTAGTCAACATACGTTGATGTTTGGCACACACGTTTGTTTTTTCGCGACCGACGATTTTTTTACGGGGCGAAAGAAATTTCTCAAGATTTTCCACATCTCGATAATTGGGTTCAATTGAATATTTACAAAAAAAACATTTTGTCATGGATATAGTTAAAATGGTATATCGTCTGGATTAACGTCTTCAGAATCGACTTTTTTTTTCGATTTTTTCTCTTGAGGAGTATTTGTCGAAACTGCTGTTTCCTCAGGCATGGTGAAGTCAGTGTCACCGACTGTTTCTTCAGCAGTAGTTGTACTTTCTTCTTCGCCAACTTTTTTACCACTGCCAAATACGATAAAGTCGTCCATAACAATTTCAGCTACAGTCCGTTGAACGCCATCCTTACCAGTGTATGTACGATAAGTCATGCGTCCTTCAAGAAAGACTTTTTTACCCTTTGTCAGTAGCTTACTGCATAATTCCGCCAGTTTCTGCCAAGCGACTACTCGATGATATTGGGTTTCTTCTTTTGTTTGGCCGTCCGCCGTTGTCCAAGATCGATTCGTGGCCACTCCAAACGTACAAACAGCTGTACCGGCAGGTGTATATTTAAGCTCAGGATCACGAGTTAAATTTCCGATGATAATGATGCGATTGAGTGAACGGCTTGCCATAAAGTATCAAACAATTATTAACTTAAGGACTCCTTTTTCAGAAGCAAATATCGTAATAGACTTTCGGTAAAATTAAGTTTCTTTTTAAACTCAGCCAAATTATTCGGCTCAAGTTCAACGTACCACGTAAAATAATGAGCACTTTTCTGCTTTTTGATCGGGTAAGACAACATGCGTTTACCCCACTTTTGTTCCTGATTGATTTTGCCTTTGACTGATGTGAGAATATCGGCGAGAGTTTTTTGTTCGTTCTCGTTCTCCACAAGAAAGGTAAATTCGTACATATTCATAAATATAGCTGCTTTTTCCTATATAATAATAAAAACTTCGTCAAATTTCAAGCGAATATGCACAAAAAGATATATATTTCTATCCTGAAAGTAATATTCCTAGCCATTCTTATTTACACTCGTGTCTATCATCTTGACTGGGGGTTACCTTTCCCGTTCCATCCTGACGAGAGAAATATGGCGGTTGCTCTCCAGCAGCTGAGTTGTCCAAATTTTCCAGTTGACTGTTTGAATCCGCATTTCTTTGCTTACGGCCAGTTTCCCCTCTATATTGGTTTTATCCTGATTACGTTTTACCATGCTATCAATCATTTAGCTACAAGTATATCATTCGATGAAGCTGTTATGGCGCTCCGTACAATCTCAGCCGCTTGTTCAATACTGACAATATTGGTGATTGGGGAAATTTTTTCGCTCATCGTTTCTACCTGGAGAATGAAGTCTTCTCTTATCTGGAGTACGCTGCTTCTTTTAGTGTTTTCTCCTGGATTAATACAGTTTGCCCACTTTGGTACGACTGAATCATTACTCATGCTCTGTTATGTCAGTATTTTGTATGTATGCATTTTATATGTTCAAGAAAAAGTACCGGAAAAAAACGCTTATTTACTCTTGGGTATTATTACTGGCATTGCAGTGGGGGTGAAAGTTTCGTCACTTTTTTTTCTCGCTTTACCCATCTGGATTATTCTCTCAAAATCCGCCAAAGAAAAACAACCACTTGTTGGTTTATTTTTTATCATAATACAGTTAGTTTTTATAACTTTTTTTGTCAGTTTTCTCGTGTCTCCCCAAAATCTTATTTCATTTGCCGATTTTATTTCTTCTATGAGATACGAATCATCAGTGGCTACGGGTCAAGCAAAAGTTTTTTATACGAAGCAGTTTGAAGACGCAATACCTTTCGTTTTTCAGTTGTCAAGAATTTTTCCTTTTGTTTTGGGTCCATTTAGCTACGTTACGGTTGCTTTAGGGTTTCTCTTTTTGCCTAGAAAAAAGGAGACAAAAATTATTCGTTTGGCGATCGTTTTTTTTCTCATTTTTAATGTTGGTCTCTATACGAAATGGACGCGATTTATGGCGCCTGTTTTACCGCTCCTTTTGCTTGTTGGGATGCTATTTATAAGTTATCTGATAGAAAAAGTGCGACAGGTACCGAAAGTCTTTTATATATTCATAATTTTTTTATGTATAGTTCCAGGTTTTGCTTTTTTATCGATCTATCAAAAACCCGATATCAGACAGACAGCCACTAACTGGATTGAAGCCAACATTCCCGAAAATGCACTTATTCTTCAGGAAAGCGGTAATGTGGTAGATTTACCCTTATCCTCAAGTACAATAAGATCAAAGTCATTACAACTGAACTCCATAGATTTTTATGGATTGGCAGATAATCCTACTTCGCAAATGATACTCTTACAGGCAGTTGATCAAGCTCAATATATCATTGTGCCGTCTCGTCGGGTTTTTGCAAATTACACATGTGCTTTACCATCTGCTCTACCGAAATTCTTCGATGGGTATACAGCGCAACATTGTCAAAAATTAGGCAATCAGTTTCATGCTCTCTCTGAGTATTACAAAAAATTGTTTAATGGTTCATCGGGATTTAAGGAAGTAGCTCGATTTACCTCGTATCCAACGCTAACACTACTTGGTAAAACTGTCTACGTACAGGACGATGAAAAGGCAGAAGAGACCTGGACTGTTTTTGATCATCCAGTAGTACGTATATATAAAAAAATCCCCTCTGATTAGGAGGGGATTGCAAGTATTAGTTCGTCATTCAAGATCTTCATTCGTGCTAGATGTTTGTCCATACCCTGTTTGGTCTTGATCGTTCATATCGTCATTGTTTTGATCATTCATAATATCATCACCCCACTTCCTTAGATCTGGGAACTGCTAAATTTCCTACTAGTTAGTCAGATGACCCGCCATCTCCGCCTGATGTATCATCTGGATGATGATCAGTTGGAGCTGGAGCGTATCCGGAACCACCGGCAGTCATACATAAATTGTAATTTGTAATAATTACGTTTGGTCGCGGCCCTCCTGCAGGGGGGCCGCACTATAATCTTGTTTAAGCACCTACTAAAGTATTCCGCCTAGTTCGCTATCACTTTTTTCTTTATGCGACTTTTTACCTCTTTTGCCTCGCATGTAAGTCCACCCCCTCGTAAAATAATTTTTAATAGAGTTTTCTTTCAAAGTACATCTTTATTATTAAAAAATTAGATGATAATTGGTTGAAAAAAGCGTAATAATCGTGTAATAATAGGGCGTCTTCGAGAGAAAGTAGTCTTTCTTCCAGATATGATATACTGATAATTGTGAAAAATATTTCGCGAATTATTCGTATCGCTCGCCCACTGTATCATTTGGTCATGATTCTGACAGTTCTTATTGTTATCACGTCCTTGTTGGATCTTGTTACCCCAATTTTATCTAAGTTTATTGTAGATCAGATAGTGGCTCGCGTTCAGCATACTGGTGGTAGTATTCAGATAGCAATTAACTTGATTCTCTTAAGTTTTGCGATTGCAACAGTTAGTACTTTACTAACTTCAATCAGTAACCGCCTTGGTGATCACTTTGCCGGCAGACTGCGAAAGTTTTTAACTGAAAAGTTTTATCACAAAGTGCTGACGCTTCCTCAGAGTTATTTTGACTCGGAAATATCCGGAAAAATTATCAATCAACTCAGTCGTGGGATCATGTCGATCGGAGATTTTATCAACAACTCAACGAACTTTATCCTACCGATGTTTCTTCAGAGTATTTTTACCATCATTGTTATGGCCTATTACAACGTGTGGGTTGCTCTATTTACATTTATCCTTTTTCCCATTTATTTAGCTTTGAGTTACTACTCAACAGTTGCCTGGGGTAAAAAAGAAGTCAAGAAAAATGCCATCGAGGATTATTCCCGTGGAAGAATTCAAGAAGTCATCAGTAATATAAAACTCGTAAAAAGCTTCATGAATGAGCATCGCGAGTATCAGCTCATATCGGATAATTTACAAAAAAGCAATGATATTTACAAAGAACAAAGTCAAACCTTTCATATCTTCGACTTTTCCCGAAATATGAGCTTAAACATCATTTTTACGATTGTGAGCTTAATTGTTTTTTACAATACATTTCAAGGACTGTTAAGTATCGGTGAGATGGTATTGATCCTGCAGCTTATGAACCAGGCCCGTAGGCCGCTTTTTGGCATGTCTTTCATATTGACGCGTATCCAGATGGCCGAAAGTGGTTCGAAGGAGTTTTTTGAAGTGCTTTCACTGCCTGCAAAAGAAAAGTTTCAGGAAGCAAATGAAGTGTTTAAACTGAGACAACCGACGTTGGCATTTAAAAATATCTCTTTTAAGTATGAGCAGTCTGAAATCATTTTGAAAGATATCAGTTTTAGTATTCGCAGTCAAGAGAAAGTCGCGCTTGTCGGTCATAGCGGAGTTGGTAAAACTACGTTAATTAACTTAATACTCAAGTTTTATGAACCAACATCAGGTGAGATTTTTTTACACGATAAAAACTATCGAAATTTGACTCACACCCAAATACGTAATAACATTGCGCTTGTGTTTCAGGAAAGTGAGTTGTTTTCCTCAACTATTCGTGAGAATGTTGCCTACGGCAGTAATGCCTCAGAAAAAGATATCATTCACGCTCTTACGTTGGCCAATGCGTATGACTTTGTTATGAAGTTGCCGAAAGGACTTGATTCAGAAGTAGGAGAGCGCGGCGTTCGTTTATCCGGAGGTCAAAAACAACGAATACAAGTGGCGCGGGCAATCCTGAAAGACTCCCCTATTCTTATACTTGACGAGGCAACAAGCAGTCTTGACGCTAAATCGGAAAAAGAAGTACAGGATGCACTTGAGAATCTTATGAAAAATAAACTTGTTATCATCATTGCTCATCGCTTCTCAACGATTCAAAACGTTAACAAAATTATTGTGCTTGACGAAGGAAAGATCGTTGATCAAGGTTCACCGGTAGAACTTTCAAAACGTAAGGGTATTTATTCTGACCTCCTTCATTATCAAATTGAAGGAAACAAAAAACTGCTTGAGAAATTTGATATTTATTAAGCCGATACCAGATTTTCTAAACTAACGCCTCTGCAATAGATTATATGCTGCAAAAACTGTATATAATCAAATCATGGAGCTTGATCGTTTTTTTGACCCTCACTCGATCGCTATCGTGGGAGTTTCACGCGAACCGCAGAAAGTCGGTCATCTTGTCGCTAGAAATCTGATAGCACAGGGGTATAAAGACAAAATATATTTCGTCAATCCCCACGCGCAAGAGATACTTGGGAGAAAGGTTTATA
>CAZAEE010000001.1:0-175307 GCA_964484325.1 uncultured Gammaproteobacteria bacterium | reverse complement strand
AGGGCAACAGTTGGAGCGGTGGTACCGATACCAACACGACTGTTTGCGGTGTCAACTACCAGACTATTATTTACATTAAAGGCAGTGGTTGATGAAGAAAGAGTTAAGGAAACAGTACCTGACGTTGACGTTAAATTTAATGCGCCAGTGGTCAAAACAAATCCATTTGAAGCCGTAAGAGTACCACCAACAATAGCTGTCGAATCAAACCTCACAGCACCCGTACTATGCAACGTTCCCGCTATATCTACTTTGTAAGCAGGTGCAGTTGTGCCGATGCCGAGATTTTTTCCAGTATTATCCCAGAAAAAGGCACTATCCCCACTTATTGTACTTGACGTATCCCAAAAGGTGACTTCACCCGGACTACCTGTACCGCTGACACCACTGCTCCCGCTACACGATCCCCACTGGGGCGCTCCTCCAGCGTTCGACGTCAAACATAAAATTCCTGCTCCACCGGTAGCAGTCTCTGATACAGTCCCTCCAGAGTCAGCTATATACAGTATTCCATTCACGTTCGTATAATTTGAAAAGGTTAAAGCGCCTGTCGCTCTCAAAGTACCTGAAACATCAAGCGTTTTTGTCGGCGCAGTGGTTCCTATACCCACCCGAGAATTCAAAGTATCTAAGTCCAAAAGTCCATTTTCAGTATTCAACGCTGTTGTAGAAGAATTTACTAGATCAATTGTTGAACTTGTGGTGAAAACAAGATTCCCAGTAAACGTAGTGTCTCCCACGATATGAAGTTTTGTCGTGGGTGAACTTGTACCTATCCCGACATTGTCGCTTGTGGTTGTAAGGTAAACATTTGCTCCACCATCGGTCCACCCCGAAGCAGCAGAGCTTCCTGAAGCCGAAAAGGTAATCGAATCTGCGGTAGCATCTGTTGTTAAAGTAACTCCGGTACCTGCGATGAACGTTAAAGTATCGGTATTATTGTCAGCTGTCACATCAGATTGACCTGAGACTGAGAATGTTTTAAAGATATTCTGAGCTGAACCTGGGTCTTCGTTGGTTATTGTACTACCATCAACACTTATACCCGAACCAGCCGTGAGCGACGTTATGCCTGTACTTGAAATCGTTAAACCACTGATATTTATTCCAGATCCTGCACTCAAACTTAGCTGTCCGCTTGAACCTTGCAATGATGTGACGCCTGTGTTTGTAATAATCGGATTTTGACCGGCCGAGATACTTATACCTGAACCAGCTGTCACTCCATACAAGATATTTGGCGCAGTCAAATTTCCTTCAATGGTGGCTGTTTTGACGACTGTCAGAGTGTCATTAAAAAAGGCGGGCAAGTTAAATCGTATGAAAGAAGGCTTCAAAATGCCTGATGCATTCAGACTGACTGAATCTGCCAAAACTTCACCTGCGTTGGTGTTTATCGCAAGAGGTTGAATAACGTTATTCGAAGGAGTATGAAACGCAAAAAACACTGACGTTAGTAGTCCAGCGATAACAAACAAGCTCATACCTCCGACCACGACTATTCTCTTCAAGAGGCTGGCCCCTGAGAAAAACTGGTGAATATAACTTTGACTATCGAAGCTCGATTTTCGAGTATTCTCTACCCTTTGTGACTGAGCTTGAGGGATATTTGTAAGGTACGTTCCAAGTGATTCTTTAGGAGTGGTTTTTGCTTCAAGCTCATTATCTTTTTTTTCTTCAATAATCAAATCTGAGGGTACTTCCTGTACATGATCTCCCAATGGCAAACTACTTGACTGAGCCAAGGTCGCGCTTGCTTCGGCCACAAATGCATCTGACTCAAAATCCTTTTTCGGATTCTTTTGAGGACCTTCCTGCCTTGAGCTGAATTTGCCTGAACTCAAAAGCTCTTCAATGTGTTGGGGGTTGTAAATTCGCTCACCATTCTGATTTCTTTCTGACCTTACCTGACCCCTAGCTTCAAGCCTGCGCAAGGTACTTTGAGATATTCCAAGCTTGGCTGAAACCTCAGAAATCGAGAGAGGTTGGTTCTTCTTTAGTTCCTTAATATTGTCAATATTAAAAAGACGATTTTTACCGTCAAGCCGTACAGAGGCTATAATCCCTTTTCTGTCCCATCGACGAACTGTATCAATCGATACTCCAAGAAGAGCAGCTGCTTGACTAATGGAGACTAATTTTTGATTTTTTGCTGATTTAGGCATAAATATTTATGTATTGCTTAACCATTGCCTAGGTACTACCTATTCTTAATTAGGCATTATTTTTTTTCAGTTGTCAAGGGGTATTTCAGAGGAGTTTAATCTTATCTTAATCTTATCAAAAAGATCTATTTTAGCTTCAAATTAACCTGTATAATGGTCATATTGACAAAAAGATAAGATTATGATACATTCATGTCATGCTGTCGCTCAGCTACTACATTTCTTATGAGTTAAGAAAGTCGTTAGACTCTTCAGATGCTCTGCGTCAAAAAATTCTCCTTACGCCTATCTCTCCAAAGAATGCTTCTAAAATGAAGTGGGAGTTTATGATAAGACGAATTCATTACGCATTCATGCTTCGAGGTTATTCTCTGGACTCAGAAACGATTATCAAGATCATTACACGCAGCCAACGGCCAGCGACCACCCAGCTTCAGATCGAAGTCGTGAAATATCGACAGGTTTTAAACTTTATTGCAGAGGAATGGACCGCTAATACATCTCCAATTACCTACAGGAATATCAAAAATATTCTTTCCATGATCTCACTTGATGATAAACGAGATGGTCTACGCCTCAACAAAAGCCAAGAAGAAATTCAACATCTCCTCGATTATTTGCAACCTCGACCTGATCATCCTGTGATTCTTGCAGCCATCATGTATGTCAAAATTCTCGAGATGCAACCGTTGCTGCAAAATAATGATCTGTTCGCCAGCCTTATTGCCACAATGATTCTTAATAAATACGGTTTCGATGTTCAAGGCTGGCTCACATTTGAAGAATTTTTTTATAAGAATATTGAGAAGTATAAAATCGCGCTTCAAGAGACTTTTAATAAGTCGAAAATGACTATCTGGATGGAGTTTTATGCCGTGGCGATTGAGACACAACTTATCAAAATTGCCACGAGCGTAAATTTATCGCAACAAAAGTTAGCATCACCGTCTTTCTGGAAACTCACAGACAGGCAACGGGAGATCCTCAATCTCTTTCAAGAACCCGGCTCACGAATCACGAATCAGAAAGTTCAGAAAGTTTTCGGTATATCACAGATTACAGCATCACGCGACCTTTCTAAACTGGCGAGTCTTGAATTACTGTATGGACACGGAAAAGGTCGATCCGTGTATTACATCAGAGCTTATTGATAACCTAAGAGATATTTTGTTCACGACTGATGCTTTTCTACCTACTTGACAAACTCTACTTAAGTCTGTAGAAATAAATACATTATCCATTTTTGATTATCTATGAACTCAAAATCTGCTTTTGCCTCAACCGCCTTAATTATCTTGGTACTTCTTGCAGTTTGTGCAATATCTCTAGGAACTACGTTATATTTTTATAGTCAATATCAGCACGCCCAAAATTTAATAAAAAATCCGACAGCAATCGGTCAAAAGGAAGTCGGTGAAGTAACAGCAAAAGTCAGTAAGTTGATGAAACTTCCGGATGAAGTCCCAACTCTGGCTACAGTTACTGACGTGAAACAACTTTTGAAGGAACCTTTTTTTCGTAATGCTCAAAATGGAGATAAGTTGTTGATCTACACAAAAGCCAGAAAAGCTATTTTATACAGACCGTCATCTAATTTGATCATTGAAACTGCACCGGTTAATATTGGCCAACCTCAAGGACGACCAAGTCCCATCCCAACAATTTCGACAGTAGTCAGCCCAACGCAGACAGGAATTAGAGTCGTTACGCCGATCCCAACTAAGGCCATCGGAAGATAATTAGATTTGAAAGAAGCGAGATAGAAAATAAAATATGTTCTCGTGGAAAAATAGCATCGATAAAGTACCTACTATAAGAAATGGTCCGAAGGCAATTTTACTTTTAAACTTCTTCTTACCTTTAATCATAAGCATAATACCCGTAATCGATCCTGTGATAAAGGCAACGTAGAGTGCTACTAATCCACCTTGCCAACCGAGCAAGAAACCCATAACAAAAGCCAATTTGACATCACCAAAACCCATTCCCCGACCTCTTGTAATCAAAAAAAGAAATAGTATCGGGGCCAAGATAATTAGTCCATCAATTAAACTGTAAATAATGAAAATTACTCCCGGTAAACCCAAGGTTAGCTTAAGAAATATACCAAATAATATTAAAAGCACCTGCATACTATCGGGAATAATCTGATATTTAGCATCAGCAAAGAATATTACAATGAGCGCAGAAACAATCCCCACATATATTATCTTCTCCCCCGGAGTTTGGCCCAAAAAAAACCAGGTTAAAACAAAAGCAATTCCTGTTATAAATTCAACGGACGGATAAAAAAACGATAATTTCTTTTTACAACAACGAGTTTTCCCTTGCAATAAAAAATACGACAAGATCGGGATCATATCTCTCCCCTGTAGAGTTTTTTTACAATAATCACAGTATGAACGACCAAGAATGGTTTTTTCTTTTGGCAGTCGATCACTTAAGACACCAAAAAAAGAACCAAACACGGTACCAATGATGAAAAGAAACGGTGCTAAAAGATAATTTTCTGCCATATATGAAAGTATACAGGAGGAATTTTTGGAGTGAGGATATTATAAAAAATTAGATGCGCTCAGCGAGGTTCAAGTCTAACTTTCGGAAAGGGCCGATCACAGCTATATTTAAACGTTCGGGTTTAAAGTATTCTTCTGCCAGATTAACTACCTGTTCTAAAGTGACTTTCTCGATATTAGCAATGGTTTCTTGGGGAGTGGTTATTTTATCTTCAAGCAAAAGTTTTGTACCAAAATATGAAGCAACATTTGATGAATCTTCCATGGATAACATTATTCTCCCTTTGATGAGTTCCTTAGCTTTGTTGACTTCTTCTTCTGTTACTGATCCAAGACTAATTTTTTTATGCTCTTCAATAATCACTTCAATCGCTTCCATAACTTTTTCCGCTTTATTCGTGACACCAGCTTGGGTTGTTATATTACCAACATCGTGATAAAGCTCACGACCGGTTGATATGTAATAACAAAGACCACGCTTTTCTCTGACTTCTGTAAAAAGACGTGAAGACATACCACCACCTAAAATGGTAGATAAGATCGACAAGGTAAATCGACGAGGATCTTTAAATGAAAAAGCACGATATCCAAGGCAGAAATGGGCTTGTTCAGTTTTTTTATATTTTATTGTCAGAGCAGGCTTCTTTTGATTTTCTTTCACGGGCGTAAATTGTATTGCAGTTTTACCATTCCATTGTCCAAATTTCTCAACGATTAGTTTATCAAGATCTTTGATGTACTTTATTCCTCCGGCAATAACTAAGACTGCATTCTGAGGATGATATAATTGGCCAATGTAGTCTGAAAATGTTTGGTGAGAGAAGTTTACGACAGTACTTTTTTTACCGGCAATTTCGAAACCCAGACCATTCCCGTGATACAGCAAACTATCATAGAGCTCACCAACTTTTCTGTAAGGTGTATCTTCGTACATATTGATTTCTTCTGCTATAACACCTTTCTCGCGCTCAATTTCTTCAGTTAAAAGTAGTGGATTCAGTATCATATCTGAAAGCAAATCGATCACGGTCGGAAAATCTTCAGATAATGACTTGATCCAATAACCCGTATGATCTTTTGCAGTAAATGCATTAAAGATACCTCCTTCACCTTCAATTGCAGAAGAAATAATGAAGGAACTGGGATATTTTTTAGAACCTTTGAAAGCCATATGCTCGAAGAAGTGAGCAATACCGTTGTTGTCTTTTGTTTCGTATCGGGAACCAGCACCTACAAGAAGCTGAGTCGTCACGGTCGGGAAAGATTTAGTATCAACAATCACTATACGAAGGCCGTTGGGTAAGGTGCTAACTCGAGGCTCCATACCCTATTATATCTGATGAAGCTCTACTCCACAAGGAGAAAATGATATAATAAAGTCTACATGACAAATCACCTTCAAGAATCTCGCTCGGAAATACCTTCCTATCTGCCTCATCCATTTTATATTACGATGGTTCGTGGCTTTCTGGCTACGAAGACGAACGTTGAGAGAATACACGACTTTCAACCCAATCAACTTGACCGCTTAGTCTACAAACTCTCAGAGGCAGCTTATCAAAGTAGTCTGAACATGCTTTTGAATCTTGTTCCTGAAAATAACCTGAGATATATCGAGGAAAAATATGGGAGTATCCTCAAATCAGCTTGGATAGGTAGCCAAGAGGCTTGCCTAGAACTACAAAACTTGAGTCAAAATACATCGGAAAACTCAAAAAAAGATGTTAATAAAGTCTCGTCAGTGACATTTACGCTGCCAGACTCGCATCTACCTTTTTACCTTGCCACAGCAGGCTATCTCAATCGACTTCCACCAGACAGTCTGCCGTTTAGAGTAGAATCAATTCTTAAAAAATCTGAAGCTGATAATTGCTCAGAAGTCGCACTCCTGCTGAGAAATGAAACTCTGGAAACAAATTCATTAGTAAACTCGTACGTTTCTGTTTCAAGTAACTTAGCTAATCAATCCATAGCCGCAGTAAATCAACTCGTAAACCCTTTCGGTGAGGCTATGCAACGACCGCTTAAACAAACTGAAGCTATTTTTGAAACGGCAATTACCACAGTTGCTCGAAAATATCCAAGCTTGAAGATTTCCCACGAAGTTGATACAATGTGATATTCTTTCATCTGATGGGCCTATAGCTCAATTGGTAGAGCAGCAGCCTTTTAAGCTGTTGGTTCTGGGTTCGAGTCCCAGTGGGCTCACATTTTTCATCCTAGATAAATCTCCTTCAAGGCTATATTTGATCATTAGGAAATCTTATAGTATAATAGAGCTATGTCAGAATATCTAAAATTGGTCGAACGTGAATTCTCACCTAATAAAGTGATTCTCTGGACAATTAATGTTCAAAACGAAAACCCCCAGATTTTCCTTGCAAACTTATTAACAGTTTACGGTCGGTCTATCTGGCTTCCTAATCGAGAAATTCAGATTGTCGGCAAAAACTACACAGAAATTCCGATTCTGGGAAAAAACATTGATGATGTACAGATCTATGAGCGATATAATAACTCGCCAGAAATGAGAGCCTTACTAAAAACTTTTGAGGCTAAATATCGGTTTGCAAGTAGTCCAAAACAGGAAATCAAAGACTCATATTGGCAGCCTAATATAAAAGACCGAGTTCTTGCAGCGTACAAAGCAAGAAACCAGGAACGACTTGATAACCAACCGGTGCCAAACCCGACAATACTTTTGTCAAATGAGGAGCTATTTGCTCTAGTTAACGAAGTTGTAAGGAAGTATAAATAAAAAAATTGAACGAAATAATTTCTTACTAAATTCTTTCAGTTCTCAACCAATCATACTATATACTAAATATACATTATGAAAGCTTTTACTCAGCAAATAATCTCAGAATTATGGCCGGTTGTTAAAAAACCCCTCCTTTTGAGTCTTATTGCATTTGTTGCTTTTCTGATTTTAATTCCAGTATTCACGTACGTGTACTTTGCAGGGAGTTTGCAGTCAAAAGAGTCTATTATGAATCAGAATGACGCCGGTGTGACACTCTTAGATCGAAATAATCAGCCATTTTTCAGTTTTTATTCAGCAAAACAAAAAAAGATAGTCCCTCTAAGTGATATTTCGACACCATTACAACAAGCAGTCGTCGCTTCAGAAGACAAGGATTTCTATAATCACCGGGGGTTCTCGATTCGAGGAATAGCTCGGGCTTTTGTGGCTGATATTACCCATCAAGGACTCCAACAGGGAGGCTCAACAATTACTCAACAGCTCGTGAAAAATGCTCTTTTGAATCAACGAAAGAGTTTTTTACGAAAATATCAGGAAATCGTGCTTGCTCAGGAGATTGAGCGGCGTTATAAAAAGAACGAGATTCTTGAGATGTACTTGAACTCAGTCTATTTCGGAGAGGGTGCTTTCGGAGCTGAACAGGCATCATTGACGTATTTTGATAAACACGCCAAAGACCTGTCCCTGGCTGAATCTAGCTTTCTTGTAGCTATTTTGCCTGCTCCTTCTGCCCTATCTCCCTTTTCTGGTGACCTGGAACAGGCGAAGGTTCGTGAAACACGAGTACTTGACGAAATGCAGCAACAAAACTATATCAACAGCCAGCAAAAAGCTCAGGCTGAGAAAGTAAAACTGACCTTTAACCAACAACCGGAAGTTCTCAATGCCGTCGCCCCCCACTTTGCTCTAATGGTGAAGCAGGAGCTTATTGACAAGTATGGCGAGGAGTACGTGGCCAGATCTGGTTTAAAAGTGAAAACTAGCCTTGACCTCAACTGGCAGAAGTATGCTGAAACCACTGTCAAAACTCAAGTTGAACGGTTGAAGTACAATCGTGCAAGTAATGGCGCAGCTATCGCCATTGATCCTCAGAACGGTCAAGTGAAAGCTCTCGTCGGAAGTGCTGACTGGTATAATACAGAGTTTGGTAAGTTTAACATTGCGATTGCCAACCGGCAACCGGGTTCATCGTTTAAACCAATCGTTTACAGTGAAGCTCTGGATAAACGCGTTATCACGGCGGCAACAATCCTGAAAGATGAACCAACAACGTTCCCAGGAGGCTACAAACCTAAAAACTACGATGGGAAGTACCGTGGTGATGTGACCGTACGCCGAGCGCTCTCAAACTCATTAAATATCCCTTCTGTCAAAGTTATCCAAAAACTCGGTGTCGAAAATGCTCTACAGGCTGCAAAGCGCATGGGTATATCCAATTTAAGTGATGATCCTAATAACTATGGATTTTCACTTGTACTAGGTGCTGCAGACGTGAAACTTATAGACATGACGAACGCCTACGCTGCCTTTGCCAACGGAGGAGTCAACTTCAAACCAACTTTTATACTAGAAATAAAAGATAAGCTCAATAACACGATTTTCAAGGCTACTCCTAATGCAAATCGAGCCACTTCGCCTGAAGCGTCTTTCATCATCTCCTCAATCTTGTCTGACAATAAAACCCGCTCAGAAGTCTTCGGCAACGCTCTGACGATTTCTCGAACAGCCGCTGTGAAAACTGGAACGACTGAAAATTACCGCGATGCCTTAACTATTGGCTATACACCTCAGGTTGTAGTCGGGGTTTGGGTAGGAAATAATGATAATACGGCGATGGATAATGTCGCTGGTTCCTTGGGTGCGGCTCCGATCTGGAGACTTTTGATGGAACATTACTTAACCGGTATGCCAGTTGTAAACTTTAAGCAACCTCTTGGCATTCGGGAAGTCACCTTGTGTACAACGAAAACTGAAAAAGATGGTGATAAAGAAAAAACTACAACCACAACAAATAAGGAATACTTTATAGCAGGCACGGAGCCAACAGATACTTGTATCACTCCTACTCCTGATCAGTCACCTACACCTTCTCCTGGTCCAACCTCAAACCCGACCTCAACACCCTACCCAACTCCAACAATTGGACCATCGATAAGCCCCATTCCTACGAGTACACCCTTTCCCACATTGGTAATATCGCCAACTATCCCTGGTGGTATAAGTCCAACTATTAATATCACTCCTACTCATCCTTAAGAAGTTTTCTTACCTAAAACGAAGTTGAGGACTTTTTTGTCTTTATAAATGACAGAAAAATCTCCATTTATGAGATATTGTTCAAGTATTTTATCTTTTTTTGCTTTTTCCACGATTGTATCTTTTGTGTCGATTTTTTCAATTTCTAGAGTTGTCCTAAGTTTGCCATTTACTTGTACTGGGATAATAACTTTATCCTCTTCAAGCAACGACAGATCAACATCCGGCCAATTTGATTGATGAATTGAACTTTTTTCATTTAAATAACTCTGCCAGATTTCTTCTGTCAAAAAAGGCGCAAATGGCGCGAGAATTTTTAAAAATTTGATGGCATTTTCCTGATCTAATCCTTCTTTCGATTTCTCCCAATCATTGAGAAATTCCATCATCGTCGATACAGCTGTATTGAACTTAATTTCAACAATATCTCGCGATACTTTCATGATACTTCTGTTTAATTTGGCAACTAATTTTTCGTCTGTTCCCAAAGATTTCTTTTGATACATGTCCCAAACTCGCTTCATGAATCGATACGCACCTTGAAAAGCAGTTGTTGACCAGGGAATCTCTTGGTTAAACGGCGCCATAAACATTTCATACGTACGCAAAGCATCTGCGCCGTATTCATTCACCACATCGTCGGGGTTAATAACATTGCCCCAGGACTTACTCATTTTTCGATGGTCAGACGCCAGTATCATACCCTGATTTCGTAAACCCATAAAAGGTTCATTAAAATTAACTAAACCAAGATCCTCAAGTGCTTTTACCCAGAAACGAGAGTACAAAAGATGAAGAACCGCATGCTCAGCTCCACCAATATACATGTCAACGGGCAGCCATTTTTTAAGAGCTTCTGGACTCCAGGCGTGAGCACTGTCATGAGGATCAGTGAACCGTAAAAAGTACCAGCAGGAACCAGCCCAATTAGGCATGGTGTCGGTTTCTCTTTTGGCTTGACCTCCGCAGTTTGGACAGGTAGTATTTACCCAATTGGTCACTTTTGAAAGAGGCGACTCGGCTGTCTCGGTAGGTTCGTAGGACTTCAAATACGGGAGTTCAAGCGGCAATGAGTTTTCTTCAAGAGGAAACCAACCTGCAAGACTATGTTTAAGTTCGCTGGTCACTTGGGAAACTTTCTCATGTTTTGACTGAAAGCTTTTGCCGGCTTCAGTATCCCAGTAAGAGATCGTATCCACAGCGCACTTTTTGCAAAAAATCATGGGTATCGGTTCACCCCAGTATCTCTGGCGGGAAAAAATCCAATCACGAATTTTGTATTGATTTTCCACGCGACCAGCTTTCTTGTTGGCCAGCTTTTCAATGATTTTTTCACGAGCCACCCATGACTCCATACCATCAAACTCGCCTGAGTTAATCAAAATCCCCTCACCTTTATAGACTTCTTCTTTACCTTGTAGTCTATGCCAGAGAAGACGCATATCGTCAACATTTATGAAACTCGCAACTTCTTGAGCAGGTATCCAATGTATTTCGTGAATGCTTTGCTCCTTTTCTGAAATTTCTTCTCTATCTCCATTTTCCAGTTCAAGATAAACACCTTGAAAATGAGCCCAGCGATTCTCTTTTTTAAGTGTGTGATAAAATTTCACCTGAATAACATCGCCGAGTTTTTTAATAAATCGGGTATTTTTGTAGCCTGTTTCTTCTCGTATCTCTCTTTTGGCAGTTTCACCTGGATCCTCGTTTTTTTCAATCCCTCCCACAATGAATCCTCGCCAGTCGACATTCTTCCATTGCAGGCAAAGATATTTATCCTCAGACCAATGTTTCACAATCGCCACGACTGCGTCACGCTCGGTAAATGGCATATTTTCGCGCACAGCATCGTGCCCAGAAGTCTGGACATAAAGGGGTTGGAGAACTTCTTTAATCGGTAAGTTATATTTTTTGACAAATTTGTGATCACGCTCATCGTGAGCCGGGACAATCATCACTGCTCCGTAACCATATTGCCCTAAAACATAGTCTGCTACCCAGACTGGAATTTTTTCTCCGGTTAATGGATGAATCACGTGTAGTGTTGTCGAAACTCCAGTTTTATCCTTGGATAAATCAGTTCGCTGAAGATCCATCTTCGATTTTGCTTGTTTCACGTAATCAGCAATTTTGGACTTAGTCTCAGAGTCAACTTTAACCACGTCTGATAAAATTTTCTCGACTAAAAAATGCTCGGGCGCGATCACCAAAGCAGTCGCACCAAACAAGGTATCTGGTCGGGTGGTAAAAACCTGAATCTTTTCTTCTGAATCACTCAGTTTAAAAATGATCTGAGCTCCTTCACTTTTACCGATCCAATTTTTCTGCATCTCGAGGATCCCTTGTGGCCAGTTCAATCCCTCAAGCTCATTCAATAACCTTTCAGCATAAACAGTAATCCCAAAAATCCATTGAGGGAGTTCTTTTGTAACGATTGGCGTACCGCACCGTTCGTGAGTGCCGTCAGGTAAAACTTCTTCCTGGGCAATACCTGTTTTATCAAAGGGACAGTAGTAAACAGGTGTCAGTTTTTTATATAAAAGACCCATCTTGAAAAACTGGATAAAAAGCCACTGCGTCCACTTGTAATAGTTCGGGTCTGTTGTCGTAAATTCACGGCTCCAATCATAGGAGAAACCAAGCATCTTTAATTGTCTTTTAAAAGTAGCAATATTTTCTTCAACAATCTCGGCTGGGTTACGTTTGGCCTTTATAGCGGCATTTTCAGCCGGTAAACCAAACGCGTCCCACCCCATTGGGTGAAGAACATCATACCCTCGCATTCGATAAAATCGAGCTAAAATATCTGAGCCAACATACCCTCGAGGATGTCCAACGTGTAAACCAGCTCCAGATGGGTAAGGAAACATATCCAATACATACATTTTCTGCTTTTTACCGTTTACATCTACTTTATAGATCTGATTTTTTTCCCAGTACTCTATCCACTTTTTCTCAAATGACTGAGGTAGATACTTATTTGTCATACGCAAATTATACAAGATGAATCTTGGTGTAAAATAGTTTACATATGAATTGGACTATTGAACCACTATCGCTTCTAGAAATGCCTGCATTTTGGCAAACGTTTAAAGAAGTACTTGAAACAGACTTTCCTGGCTATACAAAAAAAGTTATTGAGTATTTTTTACATTATTTATATAGTGAAAAAAGCTTCGCCTACTATCTTCAATCGGGGCAAAAAACGATTCTTATAGCAAGAGAGAATAAGAAAATTATTGGATTTGCAGTGATTGATGCGCCTTATGGCGGCGTGAGCTTGTGTCGCTGGCTTGGAGTAAAAAAAGATTATCAAAGAAAAGATGTTGGGAGAGCATTGGTCAAAGATTGGCTCACTAAGGCAACAAAAGAAGGCTGCCATAAAGCTGAAGTGGCCGGGCAACCTGAAGCTAAAGAATTTTATAGTAAAGTGGGTCTAAATCTTGAAGGTAAACGGGAAAAATCCTACTTCGGTATTGATCAATATATCTTCGGGAAAGTTCTTGGACCAATTCGTGAAGAAATTTTGATTAAATAAAAAACTGCTTTTCTAAAAAAGAATAGGCAGAAGATTACTCCTCTGCCTATCGGTTTATTGCGAATCAAATATCAGATCAATTAGCCATTGTAGTCATCTTGACCACCGCCACCATAACCACCATGTCGTCCCCCTCGATCACCTCGATCGCTTCCTCCAAAGGAGTTGCGAGGTCTTGGAGGTCGAGCTTCTGAAACGACGAGCTTACGACCTTGATGATCCTGACCATTGAACATATCAATAGCTTTCTGGGCATCTTCTTCAGACTCCATTTCCACGAAGCCGAATCCTTTTGATCGACCACTGTCGTGATAACGGATGATCTGGGCTGATGCGACTGCTCCAGCTTGTGAAAACAGCTGTTTCAAGTCATCATCTGAAAGTTCATACACAAGATTACCTACGTAAAGTTTTTTACTCATTGCGAATCACCCCCTTATTCAAAGAAAAAAATGCAGACGTTATATTCACTCTGGGAAAGAAAATTGATACCTTTAATTAGAAAGATCTAAATAGCGGCTCGAACATGTAATATAAATAAGTATACCAAGAAACTATGGAATGTCAATCTGAACTTCCTTAGCAAGCTCCTCCACATAAACTGCCAGTTTTTGCAAGCGTTCGAACTCAGCGATGTCAGTTGCAGCCCACATGCTATCATAAAGTTCACTTTTCTTATTCTTGAAGTTGTGCCTGATCTCGCCCTTCATGATTTCAATCAAGAGCAAGTCAGGGAAAGCTCGTTTCGCTACCTCATAAAATCTGGCCATCTCAAAAATTGTCGGTTCTCTTACTGTGACATTCTTTTTAATTGGCGTTACTCTTTCTACATGAAAAACACGAGTAACGTGACCATCAACCTGGGTAGTACCATAAACCACGTTGGTAATTGCTCCTCCCTTCTCTCTGGCAATTTCATAATTCAGACCTCGTGGCTCTGGCCACAACGCAACTTTTTTTACTTCCTGATCTAAATAAGTATCCACGTCAGGAATTTGAGGTTTTAGATTCAGGTTGTCTTGTGTATGAAGTATTGGGCTCTGTTCGTTCATAGGAGAAATTATACCAAACAACGCTAAGAAAGATTTAGAATAAACCCATTTTCTCACGAACTTCTTGGACAGTTTTTGAGGCTATGGTCCGAGCCTTCTCAGCGCCTTCTTTGATGACATTATCCATAAGGGAGAGATCACGCTCAATCTCGGCTCGTTTTTTTTGGATAGGCTCCAGCTCCTTAAAAATAGCCTCAGCTACTGCATCTTTTATAGTTGAAAATTGAAGATTACCTGTTTCATATTGTTTCTTGAAATTTTCCATTTGTCCGGGCAGAAACAACTTTCCGAAGGTAAATAAAGCCTGAACGCCTGCATTCATTTCTCCACCTGCAACTGTTGCAGTCGGAATTGAACGGACTTTCTTACGGATTTCATCTAATGAATCAGATATGTTGATATAACTACCTTCAACGGACTTCGCCATTTTTCCTTCACCTTTTAAGGAAGGAATATACTCGCCAACTGTTTTGTAACGAATAGGCTCTGGGAAATCGGTACCGTATTCTTGATTCATGCGCCTTGCAATTTCGCGAGCCACTTCCAAATGTGGTTCCTGATCAATACCAACAGGCACCGAATTGGCTTTATATATTAAAATGTCAGCAGCCATTAGCACAGGATAGTTCAATAGTGCCATCGTGTTATGCTCTGGATACTGTTTAACTTTATCTTTATATGTTGGCAGATGCTGCATACGAGCAATTGTTGTAATTGAAGACAAGTAAAATTCCAGCTCCAGATGTTCACCAACATCAGATTGCATGAAGATAGTACTTTTTTCAGGGTTTAGTCCGGCTGCTAAGTAATCAATCACGACTGCTTTACGATTTTTTTTCAAATCAGAAGGGTTATATGGCGTAGTTATAGCATGTATATCAGCAACCATGTAGAGTGTCTCATACGATGGGTCATTTTGCAGTTCTAGCATACCTTTAACAGCTCCTAGATAGTTTCCGAGGTGGAGATGCCCTGTCGCCCGAATACCTGATAAAACCCGTTTTTTCATACTATTATGTTATTTCAACAACTGCGTATTCTCGCTTACCTTTTTTTATAAGAAAGTATTTATTAAAAAGCCGCTGGCTCTTGACACCATTTTGACTGGTTAATCGGTGTGCTTCATTTTTCGAACTTACTAAGCCTGTGTCAACTAAGCTTTTTTCCAGATTAAATTCGTTCTCGTTTTTTACTGTGCTGTATGGGAGAGCTTTTTTTATAAAGTCCAGATTATCTTTGCTGATTGATTCAGCGCCTTGTTCAAATAGTAGCGCTGTCACAATCTTACTATGCTGGGCAATCTCTTCACCATGCACCATCCTTGTCAACTCGTAGGCTAATTCTTTCTGCATTAATCGAGTCTCTTTCTGCTGTTTCCATTTATGCTCAATTTCTTTAATCTCATCGAGACTTCTAAATGAAAAATACTTAAAAAGTGTCGGCGCTAGTTCATCATCGGTATTAATCAAAAATTGATAGAAGGCAAATGGGTGAGTTTTCTCAGGATCAAGCCAAATAGCGGCTCCTTTTTCAGTTTTACCGAACTTCTTGCCAGTTTTGGGATTTACTATCAGAGGAAAAGATAACCCGAACGCTGATTTTGACAATTTTTTTCGAATTAATTCAACTCCCTGAACAATGTTTCCCCATTGATCAGAACCTCCAATCTGGACTGTGCAGCCATATCGTTCAAACAACATTAAGAAATCATATGCCTGAAGTAACTGATAGGAAAACTCTGCATACGAAAGGCCTTGTTCACGGTTTAAACGCGTACTAACTGATTCTTTGTCCAACATCGTACTAACGGGTATTAATTTACCAGCCTCCCTTAAAAACTCAAGAAGCATCAACTTCTCTAACCACTGTGTATTGTCAACCAACATGACTTTCTGTTCTTCAATCTCAAAAATATGCTGGAGTTGTTCTTTTATTCGTCGCTTATTTTCCTCAAGCATCTCTTTTGAAAGTAATGGTCGCTCTTCATCTTTTCCGCCCGGATCGCCAATCATTCCAGTACCCCCACCCGCGAGAATAATTACTTTTTGTCCCTGATGAAGAGCTCGTCTGACAATCGTTATCCCCAAAAAATGCCCCAGATGAAGACTGTCACCTGTCGGATCAATACCCCAATACAAAGTCACCGGATTCTCAAAGGCTTTCTCAATTCCTGGAGTTTTTTGATAAATCAATCCCCGTGCCTGAAGATCGTGAAGAAAATTTGACATATTGCTATTATACATAAACTATTTTTAATGCCATTGCAAGTTAAACTTCTTTTACGTACAATTCCAATATGGACGGTCCTTTTAGTGAAAATCCCCAACATCCAGGTGCAATTTATCATCGTAGAAAACAAACTCAAGAATGGAAAGAAGGTGCAGCTAATGCGGGAAAAGATCCAATGACAGGTCTTATGAATAAGCAAGAATTTCGCAGCCATTTAGATGAACAATTTTTGCTCCATAAACGCTATGGAGACCCATTAGCACTCCTCATGTTAGATGTTGATGGCTTGAAAAAAGCTAACACTAACTATGGGCATTTATTTGGAGATGAAGTAATAAAGGAAGTCGGAAAAGTGGTAAGAAAAAATTTGCGAGAATCAGATATTGGCGCTCGTGAGGGTGGCGATGAGTTTGCATTATTGTTGCCCAGAGTAAAAAACCCTGAAAAAGATGCAGAAGAAATAGCTAATCGTATTCTAAATGCTATAAGAGAAATTAAGTTAACTCCTGAAGAAGGAGAAATGTTTCCTTTAAATGCAACTATTGGTATAGCTACTCTTAACGGAGGTCTTGATCAGCCGAAAACTTCTCAAGAGTTATATCAAATTGGTGACGGTAATTTATATGTTGGAAAAGATATGAGAAATAGAGGTACTATAGTCACGTCAAAAAGCTTAAACGAAGCAGAACTAAAAAAACGTAATAACTACCTTAGTAAAAATAAAAACTTCGCACCTGCTCCTTAATCTGCTAGACTGAATTTATATGACCATTAGTGACTTGGAAAAATTGTGTCGTCTTATTCGATATGATATTGTGACCGCAACAACGGCTGCTGGATCTGGACATCCTACCTCATCCCTATCTCCAGTTGAGTTAATGACGACTCTTTTTTTTGGTGGATTTTTGCGTTACGACTTGGAATACCCTCAAAGCATATTAAACGATCGTGTTATTTTCTCCAAAGGACATGCGTCTCCACTTTTATACTCTCTTTATCAAGTAGCTGGTGCAATTTCTTACGATGAACTTTTAACATTAAGGCAGTTTGACAGTCCCCTTGAAGGACATCCGACACCCAGATTTAAGTATGTTGATGTGGCTACAGGCTCACTCGGACAAGGACTATCGGTTGGGGTTGGTATGGCAATGGGAATCAGATCATATGAAAATAATCGTAAAATCGGACTGAAAAGAACGCCCAAGATCTGGATACTTTTAGGAGATTCTGAAATGGCAGAAGGGCAAATCTGGGAAGCGATGAATACTGCCTCCTACTACAATCTCAATAATCTTGTGGCTATTCTCGACGTCAATCGAATCGGTCAGACAGGTGAAACTATGAACGGTTGGGATCTGAAAAAATATGCCAGCCGGGCAAAATCTTTTGGCTGGGAAACAATTGTTCTTCCCGACGGGTACGATATAAAAAGCATTAAAGATGCTTACAAAGAAATAGACGCCTTGAAAAATCTTAACCATCAGAAGCCATACATACTCATTGCCAAAACGGTGAAAGGAAAAGGCGTTTCATTTCTTGAAGATAAAGATGGATGGCACGGTAAAGCGATACCCCAGGAAAAACTACAACACGCACTTCGAGACATTGGAACAATTGATCACAGCAGTAAAGGCACCATTGCAAAACCTGAAGCCGAGAAAGAACCTGCGTATATTTTGACCCAGATAAATAAAAAGTTAGAAAAATTGGCCAATATAAACACTGACGTTAAAAAATCTCTTGAGCTTCTTGACAGTAAAAAAAATCGCGCAATTTCGCTTGGTGTTTATTATAAAAAAAATCACCTTGTAGCTACTCGAGAAGCATTTGGAGATGGACTTGTTGAACTTGGAGAAAAAGATACATCTATTGTAGTTCTTGATGCTGAAATAGCCAACTCAACGTATGAAAATAAATTCCAAAAAGTTTATCCAGAAAGATTTTTTGAGATGTTTATAGCCGAACAACAGATGGTCTCGGCAGCTACTGGTATGGCGAAAATTGGATATCTTCCATTTTTGTCAACGTTTGCTGCTTTCATAACACGTGCGTTCGATCAGATTCGCATGGCTCAATATTCTCGGGCAAATCTTAAGATTGTAGGCTCTCACGCTGGTATCTCAATCGGACCGGATGGTCCTTCTCAAATGGGTCTTGAAGATATTGCTATCATGAGATCAATAAATGAAAGTGTCGTTCTTTACCCCTCAGACGCCATTTCAACTATTAAATTAATGGAGGTTATGTACGCGCATGAAGGAATCAGCTATTTACGAGCTACTCGCAGTAAAACACCAATTCTTTATAAAGAATCTGATAGCTTCACAATGGGCGGTTCAACGGTGTTAAAACAGTCATCTCAAGATCGAGCAACAATTATAGCAGCCGGCATCACTCTTCATGAAGCACTGAAAGCCTATGACATTCTGGCCAAAGATGGCATCTACGTTGCAGTAATTGATCTGTATTCGGTCAAACCTCTGGATAAAAAAACTATTAATGAATTTGCTAAAAAGACTAAGCATCTTATAGTAGTTGAGGATCATTATGCCTATGGCGGTATCGGTGAATCTGTCAAAATGATTCTGGAACATAATGACGTTCCCTTTACTCATTTATCTGTTAAAAAATTACCACGTTCAGGCTCAACTGAACAACTCTTACGATATGAACAAATCGACGCGGAAGCGATTGTTCACGCAGTACGCGAACATAGTCATTTTAAATCACCACTCCCTTTAAGAAGACTTATGCGCAATACGCTCAGGCAGGAATAACTTCACTCCTTTAATCCAGATAAGCATAAAAGCAGACAAGGCGACGTAAATCAAAAAGTATGTCCATGGTGTCGGTTTAGTCTTGAAAACCGATGCTAAGTACGGGAAAGTAACAATAGCATATTGTGTAATAAATGGGATACTGAAGGCAACCAGGAATTGAGGAGATAAAAAGAGACCGAAGAGATTACTTCGCAAAGATCGATGTGATAACCAGACATCGACAAAAATGAACGACTGCACCAGAGCTAAGGTACTAAATGCTGCTGTTTTCGCTTCCTCCTGACCAACCATTTGAAAAATGAAGTAGGACGTTAACACAATCAACGTATGACCTAAACCAATAGCAACAATGTAGTATTTATCAAATGCATTAAGTAAGGATAATGATTTCTCCGGAGGTCGCTCCATCGTTTTTTCTTCACGTGGTGAAAAAGCCAGTGCCAGTGCTGGTATACCATCAGTAATCAAATTTATATAAAGAAGTTGAATCGCGAAAAAAAGATTCGGTACATCCATGGCTAAACCAATTAGAAGGGCTAGTGCTTCAGAAATATTACAAGCAAGCAGATATTTGATCGCATTTTTTAAGTTACGAATTATGTTGCGACCTTCCTCGATTGCTTTTACAATCGTTGCAAAGTTATCATCCATAATAACCACATCAGATGTTTCCCGAGCAACGTCGGTACCCACCTGACCCATGGCAATACCAACATCTGCTTGTTTAAGGGCTATTGCGTCATTGACACCGTCACCTGTGACAGCAACCACCTCTCCTGTTTCCTGAAACAACTTGACGATACGAGACTTATGAAATGGAGTTGTTCTGGCAAAAATCTTGATATTTGGGAGCAGTTTTTTCAAGTCTTCATCAGAATACGTATCGATTTGTTTGCCGCTTATGACTTTTTCGCCTTCTTCAATTAACCCTGTAGCCAAACCAATTGCTTCGGCAGTTTTTTCATTATCTCCGGTTATCATCACTACCCGAATGCCCGCTCGCATCACCCGTTTTATGGCATCTTTAACCTCAATACGAGGCGGGTCATTAATCGCTACCATTCCGAGAAACGTGTGTTTTTTGAAACGATCTTTTGGTTTATGGAAACCTTCTTTATACGAAAAAGCAAGTATGCGAAGTCCCTTTTTTGCCCATTCCTCCTCCGCTTCTTGAATCTTTTTTATGCGTTCACTTGTAAACGATCGTTTCCTTCCATTCTCGATCACTGTATCACAGTTGGGTATGATCGATTCCGCAGCACCTTTACTTAAAGTAAGAATTTCCTGATCCTTTTTCACGACCACTGTCATCATCTTCGTCGTGCTCTCAAAGGGGTTTTCGTCGATTAACTGCCATTTTTCGCGGATGACATCAGGCATTACCCCGGCTTTTTGAGCAAGAAACAACAGAGCCCCTTCGGTTGGGTCTCCAAGAACATTAAATGTACCGTGATTTTGATCATACAGTAAAGAAGCAGTGGAACAGGTTATTCCGTTAAGAATCATTCGGGAGAAAGCTGGATCCAGATGGCTCGGCAGACTATTTTCACCATACTCTTTCCCATCAATAAATATCTCTTTAACTTTCATTTTATTGGCAGTGAGGACACCAGTTTTATCGGTAGCTATAACTGTTACATTTCCTAAAGCCTCAATAGCTGAAAGCCTCCGGACAACAGCTCTTTGACTAGCCATCTCCTTGACTCCAATTGCCAACGTGATCGTCATGACAGACGGTAACCCTTCAGGCACAACCGCCACAGCTAGTGAAATGGCTAAAAGGAAAGCCGGAAAGTATCCTATCCCTTCAAAAAAAGAGATAAAAAACACCCCGAGTGAAACAAGAATCCCCAATAATCCAATAAATTTAGAAAGATTCTCCAACTTAATCTGGAGAGGCGTTTCACTGTCTTCAATACTCTCAAGACGGGCAGCGATCTGACCAAACTTAGTACGCATACCCGTTTGAACAACCTCTGCATACCCTCGACCTCGAGCAACAATGGTGCCCATGTAAACTTCTTCGGAGACTTTTTTACCCACAGGAATGGACTCACCTGTCAAGGCGGCCTCATTTGTCTGCAGATTGATCGACTCAACCACTTTGGAATCGGCAGGGACCTTTACTCCTTCTTCAACAAAAATGATGTCTCCAGGCACAAGGTATCGACTATCTAGCTCCACCTCGTGTCCGTCACGAAGCACACGTACTCTACTTATTGCAATATCTTTCAAGGCGGCAATTGCGTCTGAAGCTTTTTTTTCCTGATAAATTCCAAACAAGGCGTTCAAGACAACTATCGCCAAAATAAATATGGCATCGACCCGAGCACCTACAAAAAGAGATAAAATTGCCGCTCCAATAAGTAAAAACGTGAGAAAGTTGTTGAATTGACTGAGAAAAAGCCGAAAAAAGTTAGGTTTTTCCTGCTCTTCAATGGCGTTTAGCCCATATTGCTCTAGGAGCTTCTCTGCCTGAGTTGTCGAAAAACCTTTGATTGATATATCACGCAGCATACTGAGTGTTATTTTTTTTGACTTTGTAGAGTTTTTGGTAAATCAGTTCCATCGTCTCGATGATTTTTTTATTAAGATCTTCTGCCTGTTCGAAAGTAATCATTTTAAGATTATGAGGAAAGTAATGAAAAATCTCGTTGCGGCCAACTTTCCACATCTGCCAAACTTCGTCAGCAAACTCTTCTCCTCCATGATCACGCATTTGTTTATACAATGAGCGATCACCAAGACGTTCTACAAGATGGGGTGACATCATTTTACCGAGACGGAAGTGATCTGAAATATAGTCAAGATGGGAAATGTAGCCTAATTCAAGAAAAATTTTCTTAAGATATCCTTCAAAAGTTTTAGCATACGGAAAAACTAGGAAGGAGTAATCTTTGAAGGTATGACTACCATGGCGAATAACATCATTCATGAGGAAATTACCTTCAAGAATGAGATCTTTTTGTGTGTCTGATAAATATTGCCAAAATTCACCATACTCATCGCTTGTATTCATACAATAAATTATAGCAGTAATTTAGGAGTCTTAAAGATTTTCGATATTTATCTTTAAAGAAGGGCTCATGGTGGTTTTTATATACGCATCTTTTATATGAGCCTTACCAACAGCTTGTAACAGTGCTTTCGCATTTTCAACAAGAGCTTTATCTTCATGAGAGACTTTTCCGACCAGAAGATGTACTAATGGAAACTTTGGTTCTGACTTGAAACGCGTCATGCCTTTTTCAAATTTCTTAGCCACTTGTTCAGGAGTTGTTGAAATAGTGCCGGATTTTGGATTTGGCATAAGACCTTTTGGTCCTAGTACCCGGGCGAACTTCGCCAGTTTCGGCATAAATGACGGGTGAGTAATTAAAATATCAAAGTCAATCGTGCCAGATTCCAACTTATCAAGAAGTTTATCGTCAACAATAGCGACTCGAACAGTTTTTCCTGTGGCATGAGGCAGCTCAACTTCACCTTTTATGCCTTCTTTGTCGACGTTCAAATGAAGCTCAACTGCTTCATCAAATTTCGCGTACTTAATCTTTTTTAGTAATGGAACGGATTCTTCAAGTAAATAAAGTTTGTTTTTGTCGACTTTTTTAGCAGCGGCGACGTGTTTTTTACCTCGTGCGCGAATTTTTCTAACTAACACAGTTTTTTTGGACTCTTTAGTATCTTTTTTCTTTTCTGTCTTAATCTCTTCAACCTCCATTTTTTCTTTTTTTTCGGCTTCTTTGATGGCTTCGACTGCTTTGGAGGATTTTCTCTTCATCTTCTTTTCTTCAGAGCGTTTTTTTTGCTCGTCTTTTTGTTGTTTCTCAACATCTTCCATTCCTAGTACTCGTGTGCGGATTTTTCCCATATTAGTTTTTCATTTAACTCTCAACATCAATACCCATACTGCGTGCTGTACCGGCGACAATTTTCATAGCCTGGGCAACTTCATGAGCATTAAGATCAGGCATTTTCTGTTTAGCAATGTCTTCTATTTGGGCTTTGGAAAGCTTACCAACTTTTTCGGTATTGGGCCGACCTGAGCCTTTCTGAAGGGACAAAGACTTTTTAATCATGGCAGCGACTGGTGGAAGCTTCGTGATAAAAGTAAAGCTTCGATCTTCGAAAACGGTGATTACAGCTGGAATAATCTGACCTTTTTGCTTGGCAGTTCGGGCATTGTATTCTTTGATAAAATCCATGATAGGAATACCATGCTGACCTAATGCAGGACCGACTGGGGGGGCCGGTGTTGCTTCACCAGCTGCTAAATTCAGTTTTACAAATGTTTTAATCTTTTTTGCCATAATTATTTTCTAATTTTATTACTCGTAAAGTTTGAGCTTTGACTATTAAATAAGATTTTTTCTGCAAATTCTAGATATTCGGATAGAAAAACATGCGAGTTTCTCATTTCATCATACTGAGGATAGAATTTTGGTAGTGTATTCGTAACTATATGCTGATCTCTCTGTTTAATCTCAGTATTCAAATTTAACCTCGAAATCTCTCCCATTATAGTTTTGCAACTTGTAAAAAATCTAACTCCACAGGCGTCTCTCGATCAAAGATCGATACTAGAACACGCACCTTGCCTTTTTCCTCATCGATAGCCTCAATTGAACCTAAGAAGTCGGCAAATGGACCATCGGTGATCTTAACAGCCTCTCCAATTGAAAACTTAGTCTTGAATTTGGGCTGTTCTTGTTGAACAAACCTCATTATAGCCTCGACTTCTTTTTCCGAGATAGGCGTCGGTTTTAAACCGGCACCTACAAAGCCAGTTACTCCTTCAGTGGTACGAACAACCAACCAAGAATTATCATCAAGAATCATGCGAACAAGCACATAGCCTGGGAAAACCTTCTCAGTAGCCTTGGACTTTTTGCCCTTTTTGACAACGACAATTTGACGAGTCGGAATAATCACATCGAAGATTTTATCTTCAACAACAAGGCTTTTCACCCTCTGTTCAAGGGCACTTTTCACCCGTGCTTCGTATCCTGTCTGAACATGGATGACAAACCACTTAGCCTCAGCTGGCACATCAGTCTTTAAAACCTGTTGATCATCTTTGACTACTTCTTCTGTGGCCGACATAAACAATTAAGCAATATTAAATAGTAATAATTAATAGCATTATCTAGGAGATGGGCTTACTTAGTAAGAAACTCCAATCCTTTTGCCAATATGATGTCAATTATACCGATATACAGGCCTATTATCAAGGAGATCAGTATGACAATCGTAGTCAAACGGATAGTCTCCTGCCTCGTTGGCCAACTGACTCGTTTCAACTCATCAAAAAGACCAGTAAAGATGGTGGCTTTCGTATCCATTAAATCTATTGTATCATAATTTCTGAAAAACATACGCGCTCCAACTTTGCTAGACTTAACATAATGAGACTTACGTTAACAGCTTTTTTTGTCGGAATTTGCTGCCTTTTTTTTACTTCAGCAGCTAAAGGACAGATTCACTCTCCGCAATATAATATTATTTCCCCTGCTATCGGAATTGAAAGCACTGATCAAAAATTACAGACCACCATGACAACTGATGAGCTGAAGAATTTTTTAAAAACTGGATATATTGTGAAAAATATCGATGATACCGATTTGCGAGCAACACTTTCCCACTCAACCATTACATTTGACAGTCAGTCGACTGATGTTCAAAATATTGGTACAGTTATGACTATTAGTTCCTCAGGGAATAAGAAATACGAGGCTTTACTTCTAGGTCAGCACAAGCTCAAAACTGTCTGGGGAGACGAAATCCCGGATACGAACTGCGATAGTAGTTGTACATCCAACTTTGCCAGTCCCTGGAACAAACCTGAAGTTACCGGGTTTGGCTACACGCTCAAAGGTCAAGATATTCCATCAGACTTTGAGAACCTCTCTTTTTACCGAAAAATTGCCGATAGAAGTAAAAGAGAAAGTGCTAAAACAATTATGCTCGGCAGTCTAAATAATGATACAAAACAGGCGACTATCATTTTTCGATTGAATATGCCGAATAATCAAACAACAGGCACATACGAAACTATTTTGGATTTCTTTATTTTACCAACCTATTGATATTTGAATGAAAAAAATTCTATTTATTACTATTTTAGTTACGATATTCGGAGTTTTTCCTAAAGTATCCTTTGCACAAGAGGTCTCCCTGTCAATTAGTCCGACAACTAGACAAGCCATTATTAAACCTGCTCAGTCATTCACAGTACCATATTCCATAATCAACCACGGAGATCCTCAATTGGTGATACTAAAAATAGTCGGTTTTGAAGCTCAACCAGATGGAACAGTTAATTTTCTTAATGAAGCTGATAAAGGCTGGCAGTTTACTATAGACAATGAAGATGTTAAGCTCGGAAAGTCATTTTTTTTGAAGAGTAATCAGGTAGAACATTTATCTTTATCTGTTGTCTCTCCTCAAGTTCTTCAGGAGAAAGATTATTACTTCAGTCTTCTAGTCCAGACTCAGGCTTCTCCTACCAATGAAGGTAATATAACAGCGCGGGCTGAGTTAACTGTCGGCTCTAATCTACTTATAAGCGTCACATCAGATGGGTCTCTAGATACAAAACCTAAAGTGGTCGAGTTTAGAATGGAAACAAACTCATCGGTTGTCCAAACGGGTCAAAAGGTACCAGTAATCTTGAAGGTTGCCAATCAGGGAAGACACTTAATTATTGCCGATGGCAAGTTGACTATTAATGGACTTGGGCCGAAAAAGAACCTGGAATTGACTAGTCAACCAATCTTAATCAACTCTCAATCGATACTTTATAACAATCCGCTAGGGTTTTTTTTCGGCCCTTATACAATAAGCACAAATCTCACCTTTGGCCCAAATTCACCAGTACTTTATGCATCTACTCAAATCTTTGTTATTCCTCCGATCAAGTATCTCGCCTTATTTCTGATTCTATCTATAATTGCTTCTGGCGTAATACTTTACGTCTTTAAAAAATAATCTAGAGAATGTGTCGAAGGTACAGATCGCGATGATGAATAGACCGACCGTACTTCTTTATCGCGTCGATATGATCACGAGTACCGTACCCTTTATTTTTGTCCCACTGATAGACCTTAAAACTATGCGCTAATTCGGTCATATATGCGTCTCGGGTAACTTTAGCTATGATAGAGGCGGCAGCAATAGAAACACATTGTCTATCACCTTTGATAAGGTTTTCCTGCCTCGATAAAGATACTCCTCTAATATAAGGAACTTTAAACCCATCAATTAATAGAAAAAATGGGAGCTGTGTTTGCAGCTTTTTCCTCAAAGAATCAACTGCTTGCCTTACTGCATGTTGAAATGCGTAAACGATCCCTTTATTATTAATTATCTTTACGTCGGTAAATGTTACCACACAAGCAGTAGAATTTGCATGAATTCTGGAGAAGAAATCTTCTCGGTAGGTAGGGGATAGTTGTTTTGAGTCCTTGATCTTATACTTTTCCAAGGCCCTAAAAAAATCAATTTCGTAACCAGATAGGAATGCAGTTGCTCCAACATGAATAGGGCCTGCTAGAGCCCCCCTACCAACTTCATCTACTCCAATCACAATCGGATTCTTCTTTAAATATTTTCTCTCTGTAATCGATGTAGCAAAATTGCTGTTTTTCTTAGATTTTTTAACAATTTTTTTGCCCATAAGTAGATTATAGTCCATTGTAATTTTTATTTAAATATGTAGTATGTAAAATCATGAAATTTTTCAATTTGTATCTGGAGATTATTTATAAATATCGAATAGAAACCTACTTAAGCGTTCTTTCCCTCATAATTGCTTTTACCTCTATACTTGTAACTGTTACTTTTATAACTCATAATCCTCCCAATATAGTAGCTAAAGTAACTTAGCTTACACCAACTTCAATTCCAACAATAACTAGAGACATCCAAGGTGCTGTCGTTAAGCCAGACTCATGTATCTTGCCGATTGGGGCTCCAGTAAAGGACGTTTTAAGATCGCGGGTGGCCTAATAACATCAGCAGATTGGGACTTTTTAGCCCGCCAAGTGAACCTCTCGAAAGTACTTTCTGGCAAAAAAATATGTGTTCCTTTCCTCTCAGATAAAACTGAGCCAGATATCTCTGAGAAACTAGCCGAAAAGTCTGGCAAAATTAACTTGAATTCCTCAGCGCAATCCGGACGCCTAGAATTGCCCCTGTAACAGCCCAAAATATTATCAAAGGATGACCTTATTCTAATGTTCAAGAGCTTGTTGCTAAGAAAGTAACCTCAAAGTCTTCTTAGTAGAATCGCGGATCTTGTTGCAGTAATCTAGCCATGCCCCCAACCTCTTTTTTTACTGATGTAATTAATTACTACCTCCCTGAACCTGAGACTTCACTGGTAAATGGGATCATTTTTGGAATAAACCTTAATCATAAGACCAATTTTTATACGAACATTAAAATTGTTGACCTACTTCACATTGTTGTACTCTCAGGAATGAACATCAACCTCATGTTGGGTGTGTTATCTGGCATAACGTATCAATTTGGCAAACTTATTTACATATTGCTAAACATTTTTTGCATCATTTTTTTTGTAGGTTTTGTACGCATCCAGGCCCCAATTGTCCGTACTGCACTTTCTGCAATTATCACGTCCGTATGAATCATTTTAGACAGAAAAGTTCTTACTTTATACTCCCTTTTTATCTCTGCCGTGATACTTTTACTACTAAAACCCTATTTGTTAAGAAGTATCTCTTTTCAACTTTCGTATGACGCAACGTTTGGGATAGTTCTGTTTTCGCAAAAAGGAACCCAACCAATTTTATTGATTATTGTAAAGATGATTTACAAACTTCGTTAGCTGCACAAGTTTTTACGACACCAATAATTTTCTTTAACTTTAAACAAATTTCTTTTATTTTATCAATTGCCAATCTTTTGGTTTCTTGGACAATTGCACCAATTATGGTCCTTGGTTTTATGTCCGCAAGTTTAGGAAAAGTTCATCCAATCCTTGGACTTATACTCGCTTACTTTTGTTTTGGTCTTACTCATTACATTGTTTCGGTCATTAACGGACTGGCACGTTTGCCGTTTGCTTTTGTCCAATTTTAAGACAAATCATAGATGACTCACCAATCTCCAAAAAACTCATTCTCGGATCACTGGCTTTTGCGATTTGTATATTGGCAGTTTTGTTCACTGGCTCTTTTTTTTAAGACAAGAACCCACCTCGTATTTTGCGACGTTGGTCAAGGCGATGGTGTTTTAATAAGAATCGGTAATAAGTTTGATATGGTCATCGATGCCGGCCCGACGACTCAATATTACATTGCTTTGGAAAGTATATGCCATTTTATGACCGACCAAACTCTCCTTAAACAGATCAAAAATCAAACTATATCTGTTTTTTGCCGATGAACATGATCTGATTACCCTTCCCAACAGTCACCCAACCTTCTACTGGCCAAATCGGGAGTTTCTTTCATCTAACGTAACATTTGAAAAACCTATCACTGAAAACTTTCAGACATATATCGGTACAAATACTCATACTACTAACGAGTTTTCTTCAATTTTTACCTTTGAACAAATCGGCTTCAGAGTGCTCTTTACCGGAGACACAACGCCAGAAATCTTGGAAAAAAACGCCTCGAAAGAAGAATTTTTAAACGTCCGTGGAATAAATATACTGAAAGTGCTCCATCATGGCTCCAAAAATGGATTAACTCTCAAATTTTTGCTCTTGGCAGACCCTGCCCTCTCAGTGATAAACGTCGGCCGACATAATCGCTATCATCATCCCTCACCCGAGGTTCTAGACTTCTTTAATAAGCTGCAGAAAAAGTACCTAAGAACAGACGAACAAGGAGATATCGAATTTTGGATTAACTAAGAAGAATACCTCTAATCTCTTTATAAATAGTAAATGCTTCGAAACCGATCCAGCTCTGACCGATGAGTTCTGAAGGCAAACCAGGATCAAACTTCAGGATGGTAACGTACTCAGAGACAACCTTCTTGAATTTTTCAGCTTTTTCGCCTTCTACAGAAAGAATACTATGCCAGCGCTTGAATAGTTCTCGATATTGCTTATCAAGCTCAGCTTTCTTCCAGACTTTCTCAATGAGGATCGCTCTATCACCAAAGACATGATCAGCTTCAAAAGCTTGAATATACTGTTCTTCTTCCTTTTGAGAAACAAGCTCCCTGAGATTGGTTATGATTGGGTGAGGTGTCAGCCAAAATGACCTATGCCACGGGCCCAATCCCCATCCAGCTACCTCTCTTCGAAGTTTATCACGTAGATCTCTCTTTTTCTCAGGAATTTCATAGGATAAAACCCGCCATTTACCGTCCCAAGGCTCTTTCATGTATCTAAAAGCCGGAAATGTCAAACAAAGCTCGCTGAAACCTTTACTGGTAAGAATATATGAACTTGCATCTTCGCCCGTCTTTTCCACCAAACCTTCCTTAATGAGGGTTGAGAAGGTACCACGTGTCTTTTGATTAAAGGAAATATCAAATATCAACTCTTTTTGTTTATCGAAGGCTACCGGTGAAAACTGTACGTCAGATAGAAAAAACAAAGCTAACAATATCTTCGTTCGTCGCTCTTTTATACCCATGTGCTCAATGTAACAGACGAATTTTTTATTGTCAATAGGTATTTAGCAGGCTTTAAACTATATATGTATTTTCCATATATTCTTTACTCATATATAAAAAGCATTCTTTCAAAGTAACTATTTGAACACATAATATTTTACTGTCACAAAAAAATATTTAAGCTTTCGATACGATCAATTATGTAGATCAGCCTCGAAAATATGCAAATAACCTATAATATTATTAACTTGTATAGAACCTATTAACCTATAAGAATATAGCCAGATGGGGAGTTTAAAAAAAGGACATTTATGCGCTCATATTATTATAAATACACTTAAAAGACGCTCTACAATGATATTTCGAAGATTAAGGTAAACCTCTTAGGGTAATAAACAGTTATAAAGGCATTTACAACTTGATCATCACAGAATGCTATGTATAATATCTATCACCTCTACAAAAGTCAAAATGCGGTTAGATATAGTAAGCTACAAATAATTAAATCCGTTCGTACTTTTTATCTCTCAAATAAGAGTTTAGCCCTTCATAGCAATCTAAACAACCATAATAAAAAGTTGGCACTCGTCCGTAATAAATGACAATTTAGCCTCAAATACTGATAGGATGAAGCTAAAAATAGAGATAATTAATGATTTTTATACATACTTAACTAAATTTATCAATTAATATCGATTAAATCAATAAATCTTAAAGCTAAAATCATGACCAATATTGGCTTTATTTTCGTAAAAAAAGCCTATATTACTATAACTATAGGATCTAAGATATAGTTTTATATAGAAGCGTTGTATAAATTACTCTTCGTTAATTTAAATAAATTCGATTAAATACACATTTAGCTGGCATTTCTTACTACTTTTAAATATATCACAATATACTTTAAATACCTCTTGACAAGCTATTGTTGACTTTACTATAGTGAATCATTATGGATAAGGTGTATAATTTATATAATCTAGAGCCCCTTTTCAAAAGCTATCTTGTTGCGGAAAAAGTTTCTTTTGTTACTCTTAAAAACTATTTGTCCGATATTAGGCATTTTTTGGGATGGTTAGCCATTTACAGGGAAACTAACAATATTGAAGGCAATTATGCTTTTGATAAAGATTCCATAGCTAGCTACTTAAATTACTTGAAGATTGCCGAAATACCAGATAGCACTTTTAATCGCCGCCTTTCAACATTAAGAAAGTTTTGCTACTTTTGTTTTACTATAAATGCTATTAATGCAAACTTTCTGTACCAACAACAAGTAAAAACAAACAACCTGCAAAATAACCCTCAAATAAATCTAATTAAAGTTTATTCAGATAAGACATCTAGCATTGCTAGCAGCATCGTTAGTTCCTTTAAGCGGTTTGTCATTTTGCGATATGTTCTACTAATTGTACTTATAGGAGTGATTTCTGGATATATTTCATTGGCCACTTTTTCGAAAAAACCAGTCAGATCAGCCCGAATCCTTTCGACTGGTTCTGGGAGAGTATTAACTTTCCAAGGTAATTTGACCGACAACCTAGGAAATCCTATTACAGATAAAACTGATATTGTTTTCCGTCTGTATCCTCAGGACACAGCTGGATCGACTTTGTATACAGGTAAATGTGTCGGAGAAAACGCTTTAACACCAGATGTAAAAGGCGTTTTTTCCGCTACAGTCGGAAGCGACTGCGGTATGCAAAAAATTCCCACAACGGTCTTCACTGACAATCCAAACCTCTATTTAGGTATTACTGTAGGCTCTGACCCGGAGATGAGACCTCGACAAAAAATAGCGAACACAGGAACTGCTGTCAGTGCAGAAAGTTTGCAAGGACTACCCGTAGGTACAGATATCAACACTATTCCCTACATCGACCCTGATGGAATTCTGAAAATTGCCGCCGTTTCACCCACTATTCAATCCACCTCTGGAGCATTCACTATACAAGGAACTACCTTAACTTTAGCCACAAATCCAGGTAAGGCCGGAGACATTATAATATCTCCTTCTCAAGGAAATGTCCTTTTTAGCTCTGGTAACGTGTCGATAGGCGAGTCCCTAAATCCCCTCTTTAAGCTTCAAGTAGCTGGTGATATCGGCCCATCAACTGATTCAATCTTTAGTATTGGATCACCTTTGAGACAATGGGCAAATGTCTATGGAGAAAAACTCTATCAAAACAACTATGAAGTCTGTGACACATCTGGAAATTGTAACGGTACTAATAGCTGGAAAACTTTCGGTCAAAACGTTTTTTTAAGTTCAGGTGGAAGTAATTTAGGAGTTGGCAGTAGTGCTCCAATTCATAAGTTAGATGTTACGGGAAGCGTTGTTGGAAAAGCCTTAGCCGCTCTTTGGGAACAAGGAGATCAAGACATACTTGTCGCTTCCCGATCTGCCACAACACCTACTACAGTTTTTAGACTAACAAACTCTGGCAATATTATCACGGCTAATAACTCTCGCTGGATGCCTCTTTCAGATAGCACTAGCGGTCTAAACATTGCTACTTCAGGAGACATACCATTCGTGACGTTCGATACACTAAATCAACGACTTGGGCTTGGTACAACAACCCCTGTTGGTAAGTTGAATGTAAGTGGCGCTGATACAGGAAAAGCTCTAGTTATTCTCAATCAAACAGGCGATCAAGACATATTATCAGCTTCAGCTTCAGGAACAACCAAATTCGTTATAACAAACGATGGTTCATTAGCAGTAGGACAAGACTCTTTAGCTTCAAACAGACAAATTGATACCTCATCTGGTGCTTACTTAACTTCCTCCGGCGTTTGGACAGATGCTTCATCGCGTGCTTGGAAGACAAATTTTACTCAACTTGATTATTCTCAAATTCTGGATCGAGTTAAAAGCCTTCCAATAACCCAATGGACCTATAAAACTGATCCTATGACAATAAAGCATATTGGCCCGGTTGCTGAGGATTTTTTTACAATATTTGGACTTGGAAATGACAATCAACATGTAGCAGCTCTTGATACTGCCGGAATTGCCCTAGCTAGTGTTAAAGGATTGGCTGAGGAGAATGATCAAATAAAAAAACTTCTAAATACTGCGAACGAGAATATTTTAGAAAATATCTATAACGAAAATCAAACTAAGGAACGACTGAATAGTCTAAACACATTAGTAAATCACAATTTAAGTACTAACGACAGATTTTTATATGATGGACTAACACAAGAGTCCAAGAATAATATAATTACAGACGTAGCTAATACATTAAATAATACAAAAATAAACATTTTAGACACGTCAGACTTATTTGTAAGAAACGTACTGAAAAGTAATTTTATAACGTCCAACAGTCTTACCGCATTAATTAGTCATATTGAAAGCTTAACATCTAAATATATTAACGTCAGTGATAAAATAACTTCACCGGTAGTTGAATCAAAAGACATTTTCGCTTCAGGAGAAGCAAAACTAGCTAAAATTAAAACCAATCAGATAGATACCTTAAATGATAATTTAACGATCAATTTAAATAAGACTACTAGTAATAATAATTCAGACGAGCACATTGATACTACTAGTGAGGCCTCAAATAATGAAGATAAAGGTCCGCTCGCCCAACTTATAATCAAAGGTCTAAATAATAGAACGGTCGGAAGTATTGATGCGAAAGGAAATGCAACATTCAGTGGCACACTCTCAGCTAACGCAGTACAGACGAATAATATTACGTCTGACTCTTTATTTGTTAATGCGGCAACGGTATCGGGCGAGCTATTTGCGAAAAATATACATTCGGAAAATATTGATAATCTTTCAAGGGATATAACTAACACACGTGATAATTTAACTAGTACTACTAGCAATATTCAAACGTTGACAAATAATGTTAATGATATCCAGCGAATTCTTGGCAATCTTCAAAGCCAACCCATCAACAGTCCTTCTTATCAAAGTTTAATGAACTCACTGATTTTGTCTTTAGGCAATGTCGTACAATCTAGTGCAACTAATAGTACGAACGTGGCTCAAAATATGAGTAATTTAGATAAATTGACGGTTTTGGGCTCTGCAGATATCTATAAGTTAGGTATTTCTGACAGCTTGACAGTGGGAAACGTGCTCGTTCGTGATAATTCTATTTTGTCTCTCGCATGGGATCTTGATATATCCTCTTTATCGAACGTCAACTTTTTTGGAGGCATGGTGTCTCTTCAGAAAGACGGCAACTTGATTACAAACGGACAAGTAATTGCTCAAGGAGGCGTCCGCACTAACTCACTCACTCAGCTCAGTCAAGGTAGTGATATCGAAGTTCAACTGAAATCAAATACCAATAGTGCCTCCAATCCCAAACTTACTATCAAAGATGATCGAAATGAACAAGTGGCTTCAATTGATTCCCAAGGAACAGGTAACTTCGCATCTTTGTCATTGAACAAGTACATACCTAGTAAAAACAATACAATTATCAGTGCCACGGACAACTTTGCGAAAAATGGCCAGTTTTCCCCTGCGCTTGAAACAAAGAACTATAGTGCTGGAGAAGGAATACTCCCTAATAACAACTCGGCTGTGCTAGTATATAACGAACGTGTGAAAGATGACTCGCTTGTTTATCTCACCTCAACTTCGATCGATCCTTCGATACACTTAAGTATTCTGGAAAAGAAAACATGCTCAATTATTGACACAAGTTGTAAACCCTACTTTAAAGTAGGTAGTGATAAAATCTCTCCTACTCCAATTACGTTTAACTGGTTGCTTGTCAACTAAATTTTTGTAGGAATAATCTCTATCCCCTCTTTCCCCTGTTGCTCCTGAGCGATTTGTTGGCGGAGGACTTCGTTGTATACTTTTAAAGAAAAACTAAACTCTGCACCTTTATCTCTACCTTCAGATTCACCCCAAATCTCGCCTCTGTGAAGGGCGATGATTGATTTACAGATATAAAGACCTAAACCTGTGCCCTGAGAAACTTGGTTGGTAGTATAAGAACCTCGAATAAGGCCAAACTTCTGAAAGAGCTTTGGAATATCAGTTTTTTCTACGCCTTTTCCTGTATCTTTCACGTGCGTAATAACAGTATCATCTTTCGTATCAAAATATATTGTTATAATGCCCCCACTGGGAGTAAATTTCATTGAGTTTCCTATCAAATTAATCAGCACTTCTTTAATTTTGTCAGAATCTGCCAACACCGGCGGCAAGGCATGAGAAGGCGGATCAACTTTTATCGTTACACCAAGCTCATCGGCACGGGGTGTCACTTCAGCGATAACGTCGGTCACCAGCTCAATCATGTCAATTTTTTCCACATTTAAAGATACACGTCCGGACTCTATTCTAGATACATTGAGCATGTCATTTACCAGCTTAATCAATCTATCTGTTGAATTGTAAGCTCGATCAAGATAATACTTCTGTTTTTGATTCAATTCGCCTCCTTTGCCGGCAAGTGCCATCCATAAATATGACTTAATTGCTGTCATAGGAGTACGAAGCTCATGAGACGCAACAGATACAAACTCGTCTTTTAAAACATCTAGATCTTTTAACTTATCATTTGCCACTTTCAACTTTCCAGAAGTTTCTTGTAAGGACGTGTACAGACGTGCATTTTGAACAGCAAGACCAACTATATCTGTAAAGCCTCTAATTAAGTCCATTTCTTCTTGAGTAACTTCATTTTCGCTCTTAATAAGACTAAAAATAAGGGCGCCTATCGATTTGTCATGAACGATTATGGGAAAAATTAAACTAGTTTTAATGCCTGAAGCTTCTTGATTGGCTATAGCCTGCTCTGGATTTAAGATGGGTGTGAATATATTTGGCCAATAATGGGAAACTTGAGGCTTTTTATCCAAAATAGCTCTCACCAATAAGTTATCTTGAGCAGATAAAGGGATCTCAATTTCATGAAATGGCACCGCTGATGCAGCTAATGCTAATTCTGCTTCCTTTGTTTGTGATAGGGAGATTCTTTTTAATACCTGATTTTGTTCATCAACTAGTGTCAGTACAACAATTCTGTAGCCTAACTTCAGATAATCTAATTCTGTCAGCAATCCATTAACAATTTTTCCGACAACATTATTGAAATCAAGAGTATCGAGTATAACCTTTTGGAGTCTCCATAAAGCTTCGATAATATTCTCGGTTTTAGGAGTTGAATTATATGACGTATTATTACCGTTCGTTTTATTTATAGAAAGTAATTTAGTGAAGTTCTGCATAGTATCATGATACTTTATTACTTGTAGAAATGAAATTAATGATTGCTATTCTCGCATCTGATGGATTAAGTTTTAAAATATCACTGGGGAAATCAGGTCTGCTAAATTTATTGCTTTTGGCTGATGTGACATCCAGCTTTGTTTCGAGTACATGTGCGATAAGATAATGGGGAATATTTCCATCTCTCATTACTTTAATTGATTCTTTTGACAATTCAATGATTGTATATGAACCAGGAGCCCTTTTAGTACTTATAGAGGTGTCTATCAGGAGTAATTGAATACCATGTTCCTTGCAGAAAATTTCAGCGCTATCTTTATCAATTATTTCAGGCTGACCATTAAGGTTCATCGATGTCACGACCGGATAGTTTATTTCATGTCGAATCATTCCCTGAACTAAGTTAAAAGTTGCATCGTGCCCGCTTGGATCCCAATTCTGTATATAAGGAACTCCATCTGACCAAGAAACAGCAGCTTTGGGAATTTTACCTAAAAAATCTTTTTTTAGTGGTACGCGTACAAAACAAAGTGATCCCAAACGCTCAGCATACTTTTCTGCATCCAGAAATATATAATGTAAATTCTGAGGTATTTTAGTCGAATCAATTAATTTAACAAAAAAGGCAGCAGGTAAACTTAAAGCTAAGGGCGCATTGCCCCGATTCTCTCCTTTTATTTTCTGAAAAATTCTAGTTATATCTGGATTCTCACCATCTCCCCATATAGCAAAAACATGCCTATTATCAACTCCTATTACTCCACCTTTTTTAACTATATCTGCAGCCTCACTCCAAGAACGAGGATCATGTAATGAACTTAATTTTAAAACTGTTAATTTACGAAAAAAGAGCAACGAATGTAAATACCGAAGAATTTTTTTATACATGTATTTATACTAATGTAGTAAAAAGCTTCAAATAATGCAAATATTTGATTATTATAGGATAATTTGATATAATTTAGTCTATTATGAATATAGCTGAGGGACCGAGATTTGCTTCTATTTACAGTGATAACGAGACTGCTGAACATCATGAAAATCCGGATGCAACTGTTCATGATGTTTTTATGCTCCAGGCACAAAAACCTCCTGGCGGAGATAAAATAATTGGAGCTTGTTATAAAAAACTGGTTAATTTAATATCTACTGACGTACAATTTTCAACTTATATTGATGATTTATATAGAGATGCCAATACTCCTCCATCTGCATTTGTGAACAGATTTTTTAGAGTTCTTCAATATGACGAGCTTTTAAGCAATCCCAATTACCCAAAAGGTTTATATCATCCTAAAGATTGGGAGAATAAATTAAGAACGATCGTAGAAGATGAAGCTCAAAGAAAAAACTTTAGCGATTTTTTTCTAAGTCATGAAACTACGACAACAAAATCGCAACGTTACATCGGACCTCAAGCATGTATGGTTGAAGATTTTGGCTCAAAACCAGTAGCAGTTGCAGACTTGGGTTGTGGCGTAAATGCTTGGTTACCACGGCTGTCAGCACAACGTGGATTTCAATCGATTATTGATAACACAGGGAAAGTGGAATCATTATTAAATGAACCAATAAATTTAATCAGAGGTATTGCAGTCGATAAAGAAAATCCAAATACAGAAGAAGCCAAGCGATGGAATCAAGCCTGTCGAAATTATCCAGAGGAATTGCTTCAATCTTCGAATGTAGAAAATGGAAATGGCTATCATGATATAAAAGATTCACGAATTAATTTTATACAAGGAAATATATTAAACTTGGATCAAATATGTAAACGGAACTCCCTAGATGTTGCGGTCTTAAGCACAGTTATGTATATGTACTTTCCTCATGATCAAGAAAGGATTATTGATGCGGTCAAAAGTCGTTTGAAAAAAAATGGAAAAATTTATATTAATGATTTCGTTGAGCTCAATCCAAAGGCTGCAAACAATCTTGGACTAAATTTTCTAAATGATTGGGGACAGTCCTATTCATATGCCACTGTAGAGTTTAGCGAACAAACACTTTGGAAACCTAACGTTCGGTACAGATTTAAAACACCCCGATGTAGTGAAGTCAAATTGGGTGAGGGTACTTCATAAAAATAATCTCCTTACAAACTTCTATTCAATATAAGAATATAGTATAGTAATATATGCTGAAAATTAAATTTGAGTTTTCAGCATTATTAGAAAGTGAGGTGATTAATAATGATTACCCTTGAAAAAGCTAAGAAAGCTTTAGAAGCTTCTGAAAAAAAGGCAGCTGAGCTGGGTATAGCAGTCACAACAGTTATTGTTGATGAACATGGCAGTATTATTGCAGTTAGTCGAATGGATGGAGCAATACCTATAAGCCCACGATTTGCTTTCAGTAAAGCCTTCACGTCCGCGAATATTGGATTACCAAGTGGAGATATGGAGCCTTATGCAAGTCCAGAAAAACCATATTATGGTATCAACATGCTTTTTGGTGGTGAACTAACTGTAATGGCAGGCGGTTTACCAGTTAAACATACAAATAAACTCACAGGCGGAGTTGGAGTAGGAGGCTCAACAGATACTCAACAGGATACAGCATGTGCAAAAGAAGCTGTAAAAATACTTGAAATTTGATGTATTCTTAATGTATGCTAAAAAAAATTCTCATCGTTGACGATGATGATTATCTTTGTGATATTTACAAAGAAGCATTTACCGAATCTGGTTATCAAGTAGATGTGGCAGGCGATGGTGAAGAGGGGTATGCGAAGATTGTCTCTGGAAACTATGACCTTGTACTTTTAGACGTCATGATGCCGAAACTGGATGGTATAGGTGTCTTGCGCAAACTCCAGATCAACAGACCGAAGTTTCCGATTGTACTTCTGACCAATCTTGACCATGCTCCCCTCCTTCAGGAAGGTTTAGCTCTTGGTGCCAAAACATATATTATAAAAGCAAATTACACGCCCGATACTTTTTTAAAAACTGTCACTGCTATTTTAAACAACCCTTAAGAGATACTTTGACAAATAAGGTCGTTGCGAATACAATGTACACATCTTATGAAAAAAGACTCAGCATTTCTAACTATTAAAACATTTTTACTAAGCATTACTACATTTCTTTTTCCCCTATTTTTCCTCCCCATCACTCAAGAATACTTTATCACAAATAAGTTCTATCTTTTGACTGTTATAGCAATACTACTTATAATTATTTCGATAGTTGAGCTAATTGTAAAATCCGATTTTCGTTGGAAAAAAACAGCTTTTGAAATGTTTCTTCTCCTGTTTACGCTTGCTGTTGCGGTTTCCACGTTCCTTGCTCCAAATCCTCGCCAATCTCTCATGAATCCTTACCTAAACCTTATCTCCCTACTTTCCCTTATAATTATCTTTCTTCATTATTTACGGACGGATAGTTATAAAACGATTGTTGTACCCTTAGCTTGTTCAAGTCTCATTATTTCCCTTATTTCTCTTCCGATACTTCTCCTTCATCCATTAGCCTCGGGTCAGTCACTATCAGACAGTCTCATGTTTTTAAAAAATCCGCGCTTCACGCCTCTGGGCAATCAATTAGATTTAGGTATTTTTTTGGGATTCAGTATTGTTTTGACAGGATGTGAACTTTTTATATTGAAAGGTGAAGAAGAACAATCAATATCCAGATGGTTATTTATTGGCAACATTATCGTAGGCTCAATAACATTAACCACTGTCGTGTTTTTTTTAATAAAGGATAATTTTTTTCTCTCGCTACCGACATATAAATTGTCTTGGTATACTGCTCTTGAGACCTTAAAAAAACCAGCTCAAGCAATCTTTGGTATCGGGATAGATAACTTTTCTACCGCTTTCACAAAAGCCAAAGACTCGCTTTATAATCAAACTTCCCAATGGCAAGTACCCACCTACAGCGGCGCAAGAACAGTTCTACTTCATATATTTACGGAAACAGGTTTGTTTGGCTTAGTCACTTTTTTACTTCTGTTAGGCACAGCATTAAAAAAAACGCTGACTGACCAAAATGATCAAAGCCGATATTTCTTCCCAACAGTTTTATTTATGATACTGGTGATTGTTTTTTGTCCGCCTTCTTTAATTGTTTTTTTCTTACTTTTTCTATCAGTTGGACTCATTTATCAAACTATTTATCAGGAAAAACACGCATCTGAAACGATTGATACCAAAAATATAAGAATACTCATTCTCATTGTTGGAGCAGTTCTCTTTGTTGGATTGTTAGGTGCTAGCTACTTTCTTGGAAAAAACTATCTAGCTGACTATCATATGAGAAAATCTGTGGAAGGTATTCTGAGAAATGACGTACGTATACTTTATGACAACCAACGGCAAGCTGTATTACTGAATCCCTATGAAGAATCCTATCGGGTGGCTTTTTCACAGACAAATATTCTTCTAGCAAACAATTTATCTCGTAAATCAGCTTCAGGCGGAGCTCAGCTTACCCAACAGGATAAACAAGTTACTCTTCAGGCAATTGAGGCTGCTATAGAAGAAGCGAAATCAGCTATAAGTCTTAACCCGTTCAAGGCTGTATACTGGGATAACTTAGCCTCAATTTATCGTAATATTCTTCAGGTCGCCCAGGGCGCCGATGTCTGGACCCTTTCATCCTATCAACGGGCAATCACACTGGATCCAAACAACCCCCTTTATCGGCTCAATCTCGGTGCAGTCTATTTCTCTTTGAAAAACTACGATGCCGCCTCAACCCTGTTTGAACAAGCAGTAGCTCTCAAGCCTGACTGGCCAAACGCCCGGTACAACTTAGCTTGGACGTTTTTTCAGAAAAAAGACTTCGGGAAGGCTGTTTCTGCAATGCAACAAACCATTAAGCTCATTGATCCTGAAAAAGATAAAACTGACTATGATAAAGCGGTCAAGGATCTTGAAAAATTTATAGCCGCGTCCAAAGGTGAAACTCCTGAGGCTAATCAGCTTCAGGAAAATACTCAAAATACTGTCGCCAGTCAAGAAGGTAAAATTAAATTACCAGAAACATCTTCACCAAACACACTACCGACTTTAAATCCCTCTATCAAACTAACTCCAGTATCAGCACACTAATTAAGATTGTTTCGGAGGCGGAATAGACTGATCTAATGGGCTAAAGACAATTCCTGCTTGATTTTGTTCCGTAATCCCTACAAAAATCCAAACTTTATTCTTCTGGACTTTAAGAATAGCCTTTTCAATCGGCAGTTGACGCCTTTCACCATTACTGTCATAGACGATGATACGATCTTTAATTATGGACACAAAGTTTCCATGAAGCGGAAGAATATCAAAAACACCTTTATCATTAACACTGGTAATAGCTTTTGCGGTTCCATTAAAAACGATCCTTTCTGGATGGATAATTAACACCTGCATCTCTTTTTTGGGATTAATAGGTGGGCTAATATTAGGCATAAGCTAGATCTTTCAATGATCCAAGATATAAAAACGTTTCTGGAGGATAATCATCATATTTACCCGCAAGAATTGTTTGTACATCGGCTACAATATCAGGCAGATTAACATATTTACCTTCCTTGCCCGTTTGGGGCTGAACAACAAATAGATTTTGAGTCATATAGTTTTGGATAATTTTTGCACGTCTGTAAACTATTTGATCAGTAGGTGAAAGCTCAGATTCTCCTACAAGTGAGACAATACGGTCAAGACTTTGGGCTTTTTTCAAGATAGCTTGGCTTTGGATAAAGGCTTTATAGTGTGCTTCGCCGGCATTCTCGACTGTTAAGCCTGAGGAAGTTGAAGTAAGCAAATCTATCGCGGGAAATCGTCCTTGCTGGTAGATAGATCGAGAAAGCACGAGAGTTGAATCAAGATAGGGAAAGACCGACTGCACGCCATAGTCACCGATATCATCAGCAGGAATGTAAATTGCCTCAATGGCAGTTAATGAACCTTTTTTAGTTGAAACTAGCCGTTCCTGCAGACCAGCCATTTCCGAAGAAAGAGTTGCCTGATACCCACCCTCTGAAGGAATATTGTTCATAAGTGTAGATAGTTCATGTCCTGCTTGGGTAAACCGGAAGACATTATCAATGAAAAACAGAACGTCTTTATTCATGCTGTCTCGAAAATACTCAGCAAGCGTGACGCCGGCAATGGCTGTACGAAACCTGACGCTTGGATTCTCACCCATTGGGCCAAAGACTAGACTTACAGAAGGCAGTACTCCGCTTTGTTGCAGTGAGTCGTATAGCTCCTGTCCTTCACGAATACGTTCGCCAACTCCGGTAAAAACAGAGACGCTGTTATCTTTATTGAGTACCACCACATTGTGGATGATTTCGGTCAGTAAAATAGTCTTTCCGACACCAGCCCCACCGAATAAACCAATCTTACCGCCGCGGAGCAAAGGGCAAAAGAAGTCAACCGCCTTGATACCTGTATGAATAATCTCATAAGGCACGACGATCTCCTCATGAATATCTAAATATGAAAAAATTGATCGCTTAGCTTCTGGAATTAATTTACTCCCACCATCCTGCACTGTCCCGAAAATATCAAATACCCGTCCCAGAACTGATTTTCCAACTGGGATCATAATACTCTCATTTGTATTTATTACGGATGCACCTTTTTGAAGGTGAATAGATTCATTCAGAAGAAAACAGTAAAATCTTCTTGGACCGGAAGAGACAATAACTTCCATTTGGGTCTGAGGGTCCTTTTCGAGCACCACAACATCATGTATGGCTGGCGTCACATTGAGGAACTCCACCTCAACCACGTGTCCCCTCAAAGAAATAATTTTACCGGCATCTTTCATATATTAATGGGTGGACCATAAACTTATACCGGAAATTCTTTCAAGTATTTTTCTGTTTTCGAGAGTTCGAACCATGCGGCGTTTTTCCATATCAAGTTTTATACGGGTTGCTTCTATATTGTTTATTGCCTCTTCCATAGCTTTCACGCGAGAGGCTAAATGAGCCAAATGGGCCTCGTGGACAGTCTGTTTAAATAACGCTGAAAAAACCTGTGTCTGAAAGAACTCAAGAATTTTCTCAAGGTTTGGCTCGAAAATAAAGCGCACATTGGATTGATTGGCAGACTTAGATGAAGAATCTGGCGCTAACTTGAATGGTTCATCACCGGTAATGTTCGAAACTTCAGCATGTTGGGTAATGACGCTGTCATAGCGACCATAATAGACGTTGATCTTATTATATTTGACCAGATTAAAGATAATTGGTTTCAAATCGTCAACTGTCACTTCAGATTCAGGAATCTCAAAGTATAGATACTTTCGCTTCAGATTGACTTCATCAAAAAGTCGTTTACCGAGTTTACCGATGATCAAAATATCAGTATCAGCTTTGTTTAAACTTGCTAAAAAGTTACGAAATACCTTATCGACAATATCACCGTACAACTTAGAGCTGGCAGAAATGAGGACGGTCAGCTCCTTAGCCTCCTGACTTCTAACAAGATCTCTTTGTTTCTTTTTCTTTGCTAAAACAGCCGTAATCTGTTTATTATATGAGCTTCGTACGTCATAAAAAACTTCGCTCAATGCGTCAAGAAACTGTCTGGCAGCCAGTACCCATATCTTCATCTCTTTCATACGCATAACTGAAATTTCCTGATAGGCTTGGGTAATGAGCTTTAAAGTATTAATAAGCTCAATGTCTATTAATAACTGTCTTTTTATGGCCATAGATTTATTTTATCGGTAACTGAGCCTTATTTTTAGCGATATTAGTCAGCAAATCATAGATCGACTTCGTATTCACTATGCCATCCATCATCTTTTTTTGCTCTGGTTGAGTATAAAGCTGAATGAGATTACTTTTCAATGAGTCAACGTTATTTTTATCCAAATCCTGAATATCCCATGACCAGATTATCCCGAAAAGCAGTATTTGAATAGCTTGAGGAACGGTTTGGCTGTAATGCTGCTGAAAAACCTGATAAATTGCATCACCTGTTTTGAGAATTTTTGTAACTTTAGCAGATAACTCTGCTCCAAAGTGTGAATATGTCTGCATTTTTTCATATTGACTTAAAAAAGCAGTTACTTCACGATTAATTTCTCGTTGTAAATCTGTTTGGGTTTGTCTACCAACGCGTGTGACTGATAGCGGTACATTAATCGGTGGTCTTCTTCCATCATAATAGGCAGCATTATCAAAATAAATATGCCCGTCGGTCATACCCATGAGATTGGTGGCGATATAGCCAGTCAAATCAGCCTCAACCGTCTCTGTCACAACTAAAGACGTAATAGCTGTTTCGCCTTTCACCTTATGTTTAAAATTACCGGTTCTTTCAAGCAACTTAGCGTGAACAAAAAAAATATCTCCCGGGTATGAATCACGGCCGGGAAATCGTTTAGCAATCAACGATATTTCTCTATAAAACTTGGCATGGGCAGATAAATCATCTAGAACAACCAAAACATCGTGCCCTAGCTCACAATAGTACTCGGCAATACTCATTGCCACATAAGGAGTAAGGTAAATGAGGCTCGGTGAATCTGATGAACTTGAAGCAACGACAATGATGTTGTTTGATATTCTTTCACGAGAATAAAAATCATAGAACTTTTTAATATCACTTTGCTGTTTACCTATACCAGCATATATCACAACTGCTCCATCACTCACCTGTCTTTTTATCGTACTTAAAATGAAAGATGTTTTACCTATTTTTCTGTCTCCTATGACAAGCTCTTTCTGGCCTTTTCCAAGCGGTATCAACATATCAACAATCGTCACACCTGTCGGAAATGGTCTTTTGATACGAACTCTCTCACTTATACCTTTGACGCTTGTGAGAAGATCTCGAGTTGTTGTCGGATGCTTAAAAGTACCTGTACCAAACATCGGCTCGCCAAGTGGATTAATCACCCATCCTAGTAGCTCATTCCCGACATCAACTTGGAGAAATGAGTTAGTTCTCACAAACTTAGTACCTACCCGTATCGGTTTTTTACTGTATAGCAAAATCTCAATTTCATCTTCTTCAATTGAAAAAATCTCTCCTAGTTCTCCACTTTCAGCAACAACCATTTCATGGAGCCTGGCGTTGGGCAGACCGACCACGACCACCAGAGGATAGCGTACTTCAGTCGCTTCTCCGTATTCGCCAATTTTCTCTAGATATTGCTGATAGGTTAACATATATTTATGTAGCTCCAATCAGAGTGGTAAATTGATTACGGGCTGAGTAATCTTTGTAATATCCGTTCACGGCGACAATAGCTCCAGATACAATAGCTTCGTCTTTTTTAAAGGTAACGACATACTTATGTGGTAATGACTTCAACCATCTCGCAAGATTTGCTGTAACTGATATATCAGGTTCAATTGCCAGAGTAACTGTCATGATGGGTATTTTTTCAATGGCATCTTTTAAATCTTTAAAAAACTCAGCTACTTTTACTGGACTGCTTGTATCAATTTTGTCTGTCTGGCAAGTTGTATGAAAAGCTTCTTGCCAGGTTGGAGGGATAACTTTTCTCGTTAACGATTCGAAGTTATTGCCTTTTTTATTTAACTCCTGTTCAAACTCATCGATACAGGCTAATAATCTATCAACGTCATCTTTTGTCACTAATAAGTTGATTATGGCTTCGTATTTCATATTTCAAAAATCCCTTCCTTTTTAGCTTGTTCAAGTGAGTTAATAATTAGTTTTTCATGATCGCTTGTACTAATGGCTTTCCCGAGTATTTTCAGGCTAGCCTTTTTGACAATTTCCTTAACAGTTTGATCAATCGCTGTCAGTTTTTGTTTTTTATATTCTTGTATCTGCTCTTGAATAACATTTAGTTCTTTTTGCGCCTGATCTTTTAAAATTTCATGTATCTGATTTACTTGCTCTTTCAATGATTTAGACAGCTCTAATGTCAACTCATTGAGCGAAGTTTTGAATGTTTGCAACTGTTCATCAATGCCTTTATGGTAGTACTCTTTCAACTCCGGCAACAATTCTTGATATTTCTGAGAAAACTGCTGAGCTTGAAAGGCCACATCCTCACGCAGACTTTTTTGAAGATCATCTCTGAAACTTTCCGTTTGGGAAATAATAAGCTCAGCCTCTTTAACAGACTGTGTAAGCAAATCTTCGGATTTGCGCTTGGCCTTCTCGATAATGTGCTCAGATTCTTCCTGAGGATCTTTTTGAGAGTTTTTTTGTGAAAATGAAAAATTCATATACTTCACCTCCGTTACAGTCGAATAATAAAAAGTGCAACCAGCACGCCTGCTAACATGATACTTAAAGTTATGATGACATTTAAGACAATTCCTAAACCGATAATTCGAGAAGCCAACGGATTTCTCCCAAGAGCTTCAATACCTTTTGTTGCCATCCTACCAAAAGAAAGAAAAGCGGCAATAATCGAGAAAATTAGCACAAGAGCTGCAACAATGTACCGAAGTACTAATGAAGGTTGTTCAGTTAAGGCAAATGATGACAGGTTCAATAAATCTAAAATGCTGCCCTTCAGATTTGCTTCGGTTGTACGAAGTGAAATGTTTATGGTTATCGTAATCAGCTTCGTCTCGTTTTTGTTGGCCGGATTAAAATCTTCTAGCGCAATCCCGGCAACAATACCTGATTTTGTCGCTTTCATGCCGACGCCTGCTTGACTTGAGGTCGTGATAAAGTCACCTTTCTTGATCGCTCCATTTGCACCTGATACAAGGACCTGAGCATAACCACTATTAACCATCTGATAAGCACTTTGGGTGGCTGTTGGTACAAACTCTATCACCGGATGAAGATTAACTACCCCAACAAGCAAGGGATCATAAGCCTGGTGGGATAAAACAAAGCCTTTTTGTGATGAAGATACGAGCGAGCCATCTTTAACGGTTTTATCCAGAATATTCACATAGTGTGCAACACCATACAATGTATCCTGTCCATGTGAAACTGGCGGAAAAATCATGTAAAAAAAAACCACTACAGAAAAAATGACACCGAACATTCGCCACATACACTTAGTGTAGAGTTTTGACAATCCAAAGTCAACGCTACCAATCTCTGATAAAAAGCCTTCTTAGGTATGTAAAAAAACATAATATTTATTGATAAGGAGCGCTGTTTAGGGCTTTGAAACAGTGAGATAAGATTGTTCAACAATAGTGGACAAGAAAAAAATCTTTTTTGAGATTATTTTTTGAAAAAACATCGATTTTTCGTACTATTTATAAAGCTTCTATGAATAGGATCGTCAGAATAATGTAAAGCTATTCAAATCAAAAATAAATAAGTTGATCAATTAGCGATATTTAGATCATAAATTTTCTTGTGAAAAAATTACCTGCTAAGAAAATTTAGAGGATTTAAGAGTGTGTCACCAGAACGAATTTCGAAGTGAAGGTGGGTACCGGTGGAACGGCCTGTTGAACCCATCTGACCGATTTGGCTCCCTTGAGTAACTGCTTGTCCTGGACTGACATCGATTCGTGACAAATGACCATACAGAGTCCGATAACCGTTGGCATGATCGATAATGATATGACAACCGTAGCCTCCAACAATACACCCTGCAAAGATGACTGTGCCCGTATCTGCGGCAATAACAGCTGGAGCAGTAGGATTGGCGATATCAAGGGCCATATGGTACCAGATCGGGTATTGAGTAATGATACCGTTCGTTGGCCAGATGAAGTTAGATGAACCTCTGACACCCGCTTGTACCTGGGCAAACATCTGCTGAGACTGATACTTTGGCTGTTCACGAGGAATAATACCATCAGGCACGTAGAGAAGCTGTCCCGGAGTCAAAGTAAATGTGTTTAAGTCAGCGAAGTCATTAAAAGGGAAGTCAACGATTTTCTGAGCGTCTGTCGAGTACTTTTTGGCGATAGTGTAAATATTATCGCCTGCAGCTACTTTATAAACAACTCCAGTCACTGGTGGTATCTTTAAGGTTTGACCTGGCTTAATGATGTCTGAGGTGATGTCTGTTGCCCATTTAATCGAGTCTTCAGACACATTGAACTTCTTGGAAATACTTGAGATCGTGTCTCCTGGCATGACTTTGTAATCTATGACTTTGTCACGCGGTTTTGAGGAGATAATGGTCGAAAGTGAGTTCTCGTAAGGATTGTATGCCACTATACCAGCGGTATAGGTCTTAGACTGGTCAAGAGAGCTTAAAAATGGGCTGTTCTCGGCAATTGTCGGAGCGCCTATGAGCGCGGCCGCCACGAGTATGAAAAAGGACGTATTGAGAAAAGAGCTCGAGTAGCGGCCGCGCTTCACGATAAGAAAAGCGACAATAATATCTTTCAAATGCTCAATCCTGTACCCAAGATGAACAAGGTGATGTTGAAAGTAGCGTCTTAAAAAGTGCAAAAAAGCCCGCAAATCATGCATAAGGTATTTGCATATATTTTACCATAGTGAGGGTTTTTTCATGCTCCTCAACTCTCAAGAGGAGTTGGGAAAAGGATTGTTCTCACGCTCTTTTTTTAATGATCGTAGCTCTTCTTCAAGCTCCTGGGCACGTTCCTCGGATTTTTCAGCTCTTTCTAAGCTTCTTAAGGTTTGTTCTTCTTGACCAATTCTGTCAAAAAGGTGCCCAAGTTTCTTAAATCGATTAGCCCGTTCATCGAGATAACCTATATCCAGACTGTACAAATCATCAATTTCCCTTTCTATTTGACCTTGGATCTTTTTGATCTCACCCTGAGAAGGCGGAAGCGGTATTTCATTGGCCATAGTGTCAGTATTATAATCTCTCGAATTCGTCTCTTCAAGCTATAAAAGGAGCTTTTTAACAATTCTTTCAATACCCAGCTTAAAAGCAGCTTGTTTAAGGGGAATTTGCTCTTTTTCTGCTCGTTTCCAAATGGCATTAAAAGCATCTGTCATAAACTCAGCTAGCTTGGTATTAACTCTCTGTTCGGTCCATGCTTCCCCCTTTTTCCCTTGCACCCATTCAAGGTAAGAAACAGCGACTCCGCCGCTGTTGGCTAGCACATCAGGCACAATGCATGTACCTTTTTTCACCAGATATTCATAGGCATCTTCTGTCACCGGCCCATTGGCCATTTCGACAATAATTTTGGCCTTAATTTTGACCATGTTCTTTTCATTGATCACGTTTTCGAGAGCGGACGGTACAAGAATATCAACAGGTAACTCGAGCACTTGCTCGTTTGTGATCGTTTTGCCAAAGCGGATATCACAGACGGAACCTTTACAGTAACAACCCGCGACGCTTCCTTTCTCCTCCTTACATTTCATCGTCGCTTCTACATCTAAACCCTCTTTGACATACACTCCACCTTTACTATCTGAAACCGCGACTACATTTAGTCCTTCTTCTGCGGCTATTTTGGCAAAGTAATGGCCAACATTGCCAAACCCTTGTACGGCAACTGTGAAATCTGCCAGCTTTCTTTTCGGATACATTTTCTTAAGAAGTGCTTTCAGGATCATCACGCCGCCGCGACCGGTGGCTTCAGTCCGTCCGAGACTGCCACCTTTTTCGATCGGCTTACCCGTGAAGGTCGCTGGAGATTTTTTACCAGTAAATTTTTCATATTCATCAAGCATCCAGGCCATGATCTTACCGTTTGTATTTACATCAGGCGCAGGCACATCTCTATCAGGTCCGATAAACGGTGCAATTTTGACGGCATAAGCTCTCGACAACCGTTCCAACTCTCCGGCAGACAACTTTTTCGGATCGACTACAACGCCGCCCTTCCCTCCTCCAAGAGGTAAACCGGCAACAGAACACTTTATACTCATAAGTGTCGCCAACGCTTGTACTTCCTGCTTTGAGACATTCGGATGAAACCTGATACCACCTTTATACGGACCTAAAGCACTACTATGTTGAATGCGAAAACCGTGAAACTGCCTCTTTTTCCCGTTGTCCATGGTGACTTTGAAAGTAAAGTCATGTATTTTCTCAGGGGTAAGTAACTTCTTAATAGTTTTATCAGGTAATGCAAGCTGTTTGGCAGTGTTTTTTATGATCGTTTGAGCCGATTGAAGCATCTGTATACCGGTATTTTTCATATGGTTATGATTCGGCGGGTGACGGTAAATTATCAAGCCATCTTTCAACTTCCAAAGCCGCCGCGACTCCCATGCCAGACGCTGTGGCAGCTTGTCTGTAGCGAAAATCGACGCAGTCTCCAGCCGCAAAAACCCCTGGCACCGATGTATCATGATGGTAATAGTGAGAACGCTCTTTGAAATAGGCCGCTTTCTCTGATGAAAGTATTATTTTTCCTTGTAAATTATCTTCAGCTATTCTGCCTGCTGTCATGACATACCCTTGCTCGTCCAGATCAATTTTTCCTTTAAAAATCTCAGTATCTGGCTTATGCCCAATTGCCAAGAATAACCCATCAACTTTCACCTCTTTTTCAGATTTATCCTGAACATTTTGAATTCGTATCCCTTCGACTTTACTTTGCCCGAGCACTTCAGTCACTGTCGTGTTGTATAGAACCTCAATTTTCTTGTCCTGAATAACACGATCCTGCATAATTTTTGACGCACGAAAGCTCTCACGCCGATGGATAAGGTAAACTCTACTGGCAAACCTAGTCAAAACAATCGCCTCCTCCATAGCCGTGTCTCCACCTCCCACAACCGCAACCACTTTATCTTTGAAAAAAAACCCGTCACACGTTGCACAAGCAGACACCCCTTTTCCACGTAATCGTTGTTCAGATTCGAGCCCTAACCAGAGTGCTTTTGCACCAGTTGCAATGAGTATTGCTCTAGTCTGATATACTTTGTCGAAGGTCTTTACCTCAAATGGACGTTTATCCAACTGTACCGCCAAAATATTTTGATCAATAACCCGCGTACCTAACTTTTGCACCTGATTACGGAACTTCATAATAAGATCCGGCCCCAGAATACTTTCAAATCCAGGGTAGTTCTCGACATCTGAAGTTAAGGTTAACTGACCACCTGGGGGAGAACCGGCAAACAAGAGAGGATTGAGGTTGGCGCGAACATTATAGATCGCAGCTGCCAATCCGGCTGGACCACCTCCGATGATGATCACATTTTCGACAGAAGAAGTAATTTCGGCCATAGGTAATCAATATAGCAAAATTTTAAAAAATAACAAGAAAAAATTACAAATCAATGGCCCGTTCCACCATGCGTTCTACCTTCTTTGTCTCTTCTTTAGGCATAAGACGACAAATATCGGCCATAAGAATCTCTTTTGAGAGGCCATCTATAGCTTTTTTAACAGCAGTAATCTGTTGAAGAATCTCAGCACAGTCGCGTTCTGCTTCAATCATCCGCTCAATGCCTTTCAGTTGGCCAATCATCCTGTTTACCCTTTGTTTTGTGTCCATAAAGTTAATTTAATGAGTACCTGATATTAACTATATACTCCCTACTAGTATGGAGTATACAACTTTAATAAAAACGTGTCAAGTTCACAAAAAACCGCCAGGTTGGATATTCCTGGCGGATAATTTATATAAAAGCACTAGTTATTCTCCGAATGACTGACCATCTTCTGGAGGAACTTTCATCAATGGATCCAGATTGACTAATTCTAAAACACGAACATGTTCACCAGATTGATTTCTTAAAACCGTTTTATGAGTAAGAAGATCTCTTTGCTCCAATATGCCTTCATTTTCTGAGGGTTTACCCTTGATTGTCTCTTTAGCTGAACCTAAAGGGTCAACTGCTATAACCACAGGTCGTTCTACCATATATATCACCTCCTTTTTCTGAATAAATCGTGTATTTCTTCATTCAATCTAAAAAAAACCTCCCGATTTTTGGGAGGTTGGTTTGTGCCTTTTAACTGATTTCAATCAAGGCTAGCCAACCTCCTGCGGAGGATAATAAATTCGACAAAAATATTGGCTAATTGGCGACACATATTGATTTAATTATACTAATTGAAAATGTAAAATCAAAATGTATTTATGATAGCCTGAAGATTTTAATGAACAGATAGATATCTCTGGATTAGGAGATCTAGGAGATATTCCAAACGGTGCGCTTGTTATTTTCGGTACGGGAGTAATTTTAAAAGTAGTAGAAATCGCAGCGCCTTGTACAAGATTAGAAGCTTACAATAAACCTCCGGCTAGAGAAAAAAATCCTCCGCTTATAAAAGCACTTGCTGAAAAACGTCCGGACGGAACAAATTACTTTCGTAGAGGTATTCTAGCTGGAGTAATTAAGCCAGGAGAATTATATCCAGGTACCACAAACAGACAAAGAAATTACTTAGCTACACTCATTGTTTTGAGAAACTCGTCATTGGTCTTGGTTTTCTCAAGTTTCTCAACCATGAGAGTAAGCTTTTCATCAGAGGAAAGGAGACCGAGAGCTCGACGGAGCGTGTGAATTTTCTTCATTGTCTCAACATCGCGAAAAAGTTCCTCGCGACGGGTGCCTGATTTCTCAATATCGATGGCTGGGAAAATGTGTTTATCGGCTAGTTTACGATCAAGGTGGATTTCCATGTTGCCTGTACCTTTGAACTCTTCGTAAATAAGATCATCCATGCGTGATTCTGTACCTACAAGACAGGTACCGATAATAGTTAAGCTTCCACCCTCTTCACAGTTGCGGGCTGCTCCGAGAAATTTCTTGGCTGGATACAAGGCAGTCGGATCAAAACCTCCAGACAACGTGCGACCTGATCCAGTGACGGAAAGGTTGAAAGCACGGGCCAAACGCGTGATCGAATCGAGCAGAATAATCACGTCATGACCCATTTCGACGAGGCGTTTGGCCCGGTCCATAGACAAATTCGCCACTTTCACCTGTTGCCGTGGTGACTCATCAAAGTGTGAGGCTGCCACTTCCCCTTTTATCGAGCGCTTCAACTCAGTTACTTCTTCCGGTCGCTCCCCAATAAGGATAGCCATTAGTTTGGCTTCTGGATAGTTGATAGAAATTGCCTCGGCGATCTCTTTCAGGAAAGTAGTTTTACCAGCTTTCGGCTGCGAAACCACCAAAGCTCGCTGTCCAAATCCAACTGGCGCAATAAGATCCGTGATTCGCGTCGATAAAATATCGGGATTCGTTTCCAACTTAATCTGCTTATCCGGGTGCAGGGAAGTGAGCTGATCAAACTGTTTTCGGTCTTGACTCTGTTGCTCAGTCATCTCCTGTTCGTTGATCTTTTTTATAAGAAGCAGGCTATGAAATCGTTCTCCTTGCTTCGGTGGTCGTGCTAAACCTTCCACTTCATCACCTCGACGCAGCCAGAATCGTCTAATCTGGGATGTCGAGACGTAAATATCCCGATCGGGATTGATAATATAGTCATGTCGTAAAAAACCATATCCTCCAAATGTCACATCAAGAATACCCTTAGCAGGGTAACTGATTTTCAGATCCTCTTTCAGCCGATCATCTGAGGCTGGTTCATCCTGAGAAGATTCCTGAGGCTGGTGTCTTCGGCCACGAGGATTCATTTCCAGCTCGGCAGGAACTATTGGTTTCTCATCTACAGGCTCATTCAAAAGACTCTCAACGTCGAGTGCCTGCTCCTCGTTGCTTTGAGTACGCACATTTTTTTTAGGTAGCATACTAGTTAAAAATGAATAATAGGGAAGTCAATATGAAAAAATATAGTAAAAAGTGGAAAAAGACTTTTCGTCTATTCAAATACTTAAAGATCCTCCAGATGCGATTTTATAGGAAACTTTTCCTTTTCGAAATAGGGGTCAATGGATCTTGCCGATACTGTCGGCACGAATCTCATTTCATTGTCTTGACTCTTCAAGACTTACCCTTGACTTGCACATGTAAAGAAAAGTTTTCAATAGGCTTCATCATCTAGGAGGATCACTTCAAGTATACTAAATACCTATTTCTTTTGTCAAGAGAATCTATTAGACTGAACCTATATGAAAGGCCAAAAGGCTCTTCCTTACATTTTTTTACTGATACTGCTTATCGTAATCATCTTCATAATCGGAGTCAAGTATGGAAAAACTGTTGAACATGTCAACAAAAATGTGGACTTTCTCCTTAGCATTACGCCTACGAAAGTTATCACGCCTTCTCCTGTCTCAACTAAATATCTAACCTATAGTAATGAGGCTTGTGGCATCGAATTTCTTTACCCATCATCGTTAGTTCTAGGAGGGGAGAGTTCAAAATCAGCTATTTTGAAACAAGAATCAACCACAATGTTTCAATTTTCCTGTGAAAAAAATAATCTGATCATGAAAACATTGCAGGATCCAAAAAGTGCTACTCATGAGTTAACATTGAAAAACCGAACTATTTCGGGAAAAAAACAGGGTAGCACAGTTTCATTTCAGACTCACAATCCTTATACAGGAACGGTTGTCTACATAAGCGTCAACCAGGATTTTTTCCCTTTGCTCGATAGTAGTCTCCAATTTGTACCTTAGGTATTTTCTGTTAAGACTTTTTCCAGTAACGCTTGGGCAGCTATACTAGCAATACGGGTATAGTCAGGAAGAAATTGATTTAGGAAACGTTCACCATACTTATCTATTAGTGAAAGGTAAACATCAGGCCCAAACTGCGTTCTATATAAAACGAATCTATCGATATCTTTTTTCAATAGAACTAGATATTTCTCTTGAGACTTTGATATTCTCCCTGATTGTAAAGCATTATCTATCTGAGCCAACCAATCGTTAAGGCCTGTATCAAAACTATATTGGTACTGCATGACGTGCTGGAGTAGTTTATCTCTGTCCATATTGCGAGGATCTAAGTTTTTAAGAGGCGGGCTCTTAATGGTATCGAGCCATTCTGTCTGCACATCGATTGCGGTATTAGTAATATATCTAAGTCGATTCTGATATCCATTTCTGGGAAACTTGTTTGCAATACTGACTGTTCTCACCAGATCAGCGGTTGATTCTTCTTGGGGAAGATTTAAAAGCTTGTCTTGATCTGCTAAAATCAATCCAATAACAACTTCTTTACCAGCTTTTTCTTGCACGTTGACGGAGAATGAAGTAACTGTTGCCATACTTGCAGTATTCAAATATATTTGAATGTCCTTTACTCTACGGAACCTATCCACAATCATTTTGGCCGATCTGGAAACCTCCGGCATAGAAGACGTAGTCAGTTCAACGAATCCTTTCATTAATATTTTTCTTGCTTCTGTTTGATCGGAATATTCAGGCGTGGTCATACGTTGCTGTATTGTAACATTTAGAGCTCAAGAGAGCAAAAATAGCATATAATTACGGTATGAAAAAATTGACGCTCGTATATATGGGCACGCCAGACTTTTCGGCTGAACTATTAGAGTTTCTTTCTCAACAACCCCAACTAGACATTAAGTACGTCGTCACTCAGGAGGATAAAAAAGTCGGCAGAAAGCAAATTCTAACAGAGTCTCCGGTGAAGAAAATCGCTAAAAAACTCGCTTTGAAGGTGGTAGATGAATTGTTTGATGAACTGAATCTTACCGATATTGATATGGTGCTGGTTTATGCCTATGGTAATATAATTCCCGCAAATTTCCTGCAGCAACCAGTTTACGGCTTCATCAACTTCCACCCTTCCCTCCTCCCAAAATACCGCGGCCCCTCCCCTACTCTATACCCAATAATTTTAAATGAGGAAAAAACGGGGATTACCATCATACAAATGGACGAGAAAATCGACCATGGATCGATCCTAGATCAAGTGGAAATTTCGGTATTACCGGATGAACGCCGATCAGAACTCGAAAAGAGACTGACAGAGCCTGCCGGCAAGCTATTTATGAAGTTGGTAAAGGAAATTTTAGAAGGAAAAATCGCTTCACCCCTCCCCTGCTCACCCCAGAACGAGAGGGGAGCCACTTATACCAGATTGATAAAAAAGGACGACGGATTTATCCCTTTTGAAGTACTCAATCACCTGCAAAAAACTGGCACAATCCTTTCTTCTTTTACTCCTTCTCTTTTACAGGATTTTTTTGAAAGAAATCACCTCCCAACAGCTATTACTACTCCCCCATCGATTTATCATCTTTTTCGCGGGTTGTATCCTTGGCCAGGTGTTTGGACTACATTACCCAATGCTAAACGATTAAAGATAACCGATATGAGCTTGGAAAATAACCGAGTAGTCTTAAAAAAAGTCCAGCTCGAAGGCAAAAACGAGGTAGATTTCTCAACTTTTCAAAAAGCCTACAAACTATTTTAAACGTACCCTATTGGAATTAAGAAACAAACTTTACTGTGGAGGTACTTGAAAAAGACTACCGATGAAATAACCAACCAATGCTGATACCATACCTATCACCATCATCTCTATCCCCTGTCTTATTAACTGTCTGCCAAGAGTCTGATGGGCTTTATAGTAACCGACGACGAATAAAGTTATGGCTGAAATGATAAGAGAAATAAAAATAGCCATTTTTATAGGCAGAAAAAAGAAGGCAACCAATGGTATAAATGATCCAACTATAGCAGAGAGCCCGACGATAATCGCCGATGATACTGCCTGTTTTCTTTCTACCGGCTCCAACCGGAGTTCCTGATCCATCATCACTCGAAGCCACACCTCGTTATCTGAGGTAATTTTTTCAACGATTTCTTCAAGAATTTTACCTTTGAAACCGTACTGCCTATATATTTCTCTCACCTCGGCACGTTCCTGATCTGGTACCTCTTCAATTTCGCGTTTTTCTCTTTCATACTCTGATTGGTAAAAGTCAACCTCAGCAATAGTTGATGTATAAGCGACCGCTGCCATTGAGATGCTCTCGGCGAAAGCAGCTGCTAAACCGGCAACGATAACAATGTGGGTATTGGCAGTGGCAGCAGCAACGCCCAGAATAACTCCGAGTACATTAACAAGACCGTCTTGACCGCCCAGAATAACTTCGGGTAACTTAAAGTTGCGTCTCTTCTCGATTACCGGTAATGAAGAATCCATATTCAACCTCCATGATACCAAAAAAATCATTCAAAATAGTTAAATTAAATCATTCTGTATAAGTTGTCTTATTGTCTCCATGAACATCTCCATGACAAATAGATTGTGATATGAGGCCAAAGTATAAACAAGAAGTTCTTTTCCTCTGTAGAGATGATGTATAAATGCTTTGGAGAAATTTTGACAGACATAACAAGTACAGTTTTCATCTAAGGAAGATAAATCAGACTTATACTTGGTTTTTAAAAAATCTTCTTTATAAAACCCGCTTGAGACGGTTCGACCTGCTGCAAGTTCTTCTTTCACTCGAAGAACCTGACTCATTTGATAAACACCACCCATACGTGCCAGTCGAGTGGGTTCAACACAGTCAAACGAATCTATCCCATAATGAACAGTGTCCAAAATGTCATCTATCTGGCCAATGCCAAGAAGATGAACTGGTTTATCTTTCGGTAAAAAATCTGCCACCCACTGAACTTGCTTGCGCATCTCAAGCTTCCCTTCTCCGACTGAAACTCCTCCAATAGCTACGCCTTCGGTATCTTGAGCTGTGACAAACTCGGCAGATTTTTTACGCAGATCTTCATATTGACCTCCTTGGACAATTCCGTACAAATATTGTGGATGACCTGTTCGTTTTTTATGTTCTTGAATACAGCGAAGCAACCAGTTATGAGTTCTCTGCATTGCCTTTTCTGCATACTCGTGAGTGGCGGGATGATAGGTACATTCATCAAATGCCATTATCATATCTGCGCCAATTTTCTGTTGATATCTGATTGACTTCTCTGGTGTAAATTCTATGATCGACCCATCATAAACAGACCTGAAGATGACTCCATCTGGTGTAATTTTTTGTACAAGCGCCTGTTCACCATCTCGGAGCTCTGCCCGGCGCAGTCTTTGACCAACAGCCAACGAAAATACCTGAAATCCGGCCGAATCTGACATGAGAGGTATCTCTAACTTTGAAAACTTTTGGATACCCCCGGCTTTTTCAAGCACGTCAACTCCTGGGTGGTTAACCAAATGATAGGCATTAACAAATGCCACTTGGATACCAATCTCTTTTATATATTCTGGCGGAGTCGCTTTGATAGTCCCTTTAGTCGCCACAGGCACGAATGCCGGTGTTTTTATTGTTCCGTGCGAGGTGTGAATCTCCCCTACTCTAGCGTGGGATTTTTTTGAACGATGAAGAACTTTGAAAAACGACGACATCACTTTATTATACTAAACCTTGCAATGTATCTTGAGATACCCTATAATAGTTGACCTGTGTTAAATGAACGTATTTCAAAGAGGAGATCTGATTTTGTTTATGAGACGATCAAACCGTTTGTACAAAATCCTTTAGTATTAAACGCATTCTTAAAAGTTGATAGAAAAGATTTTACTCCTGTCAATTCTCAACGAGATGCTTACAAAGACCAACATATAGAACTCCCTTATAATGGGTCATCGATGTCACAACCTTCTGTGGTGGCTCAGATGATGGAAGCGGCAGATTTAACAGGTTATGAAAATGTTCTTGAAGTTGGCTCAGCTAGTGGATACGGTGCTGCTCTCTTATCAGTCTGTGCAGAAAAGGTCACCACAATTGAACATAAGGAAACACTGGCTAAAAGCACAGGAAGAATTTTGCATCGAAAGGGATTCGATAATGTAACTGTTGTTCATGGAGATGGTGCTCTAGGTCGTCTTGAAAACGGCCCTTACGATATAGTGATTGTTACTGCTGGTGCTTTAAGCATACCTAAAAACCTTGTAGATCAGCTTGATCAAAACGGCCGTATCATAGTTCCTGTGGGAAACGATTTAGATCACCTATCTATGATAAAAGGTGTTAAATACAATAATAAACTACATACTAAGGTAGTTAGCAAAGAACGTTATTCTTTTCACCCATTATTTAGTCCTTACTCTGGAGGCTGGACTCTTAAAGATCTTCAGCGGTTTGACGAAAACAAGATTCTTGCAGTCGATGAGTATGCGAAGAGCTTAGGTATGACACTTGAACAATTTGTTAAATATAGATCTCTCCCTCTTAATGAAGTAATCAATCCTTATGAGTTCAATTACGAATGGTACGACGCTGATTATCAAAAAGTGTTACGTAATCATATTCTTCCTAATGCGTACAATTACCTTGATAAAGTACTTGAAGAAGCCGAGTCAACTATTTATTTATAGTAGCTTTTTACCTGGTACAGAATATAAAGACTGATGAGTGTGCCAATAATAAGATTGAAGATATTGAAACTTAATAGGCTCGAGATTGCGCCTACCAAAACTGAGTAAAACATAAGCGTCCAGGATCGTTTCTCTCTTTTGAAAAGACCAGGAATCGCCATCGCTTCAAGAACAAGCGATATTGACAGCAAAATTGTGGTGATCACAAACATATTTCCGTGATTAATACCGCTCATAAACGCAAATGGAGCAATAATCGCGCCCAATCCTATTAATGCCAAAACTGCCGGTAAAGCCAAAATAAGAAGAATTAAAACAATCCAAGGTGAAAACTTCACAATAACGTCCTTGGCGCCCGTTGGCAACACAGGTGCTTTCTTAACTAAGTACATTTCGAGAGTATGATCGAGTTGCTTAAGTGAGTCATTCATATATCTCGATAGTAGTAGTACTTTACAAATCTGTCAACCACTAATTGCTATAAGCTGTGGATCAACTCATTTTTCAAGTATCTTATATGTATATATATAGTTTTCTGTCATACCCAATTCCTCGTGAATGTTTTTTTTAAAATCTGAGTAATCAGGAAAAAAAGCATCGGCTTCAAAGGTACCTCTCACAATTGTTAAGTAGAGACGATCTACTATAGGTAATGCTTGCTTGTACAACTCTCCCCCACCACCTATAAAGATCTCGTTTTTATCGTACTTTTTTGCTGCCTCAATCGCTTCTTCTAGTGAGTGAACGGTAATTACTCCTTCAACCTGATAATGGAGATCTCTCGTGACAACAATATTCGTCCGCCCTGGAAGAGGTTTTTTGATGTAGCCTAAAATCGACTCGAATGTCTTGCGACCCATAATCACCGGATGCCCCATGGTAATGTCCTGGAATCGCTTTCGGTCTTCTGGTATATTCCAGGGCAGTTTGTTGTCCTTCCCGATCTCCCGATTTTCACCGACAGCAACAACAATACTAATTCTTGGTTTCATTATTTGTTGGATAAATTATTAAGTGCAGTTGCAATTATGTTCAACAGGTCTTTTTTGAAATCAAAGTTTTTCGAATAAGAAAGATATATATTCACACTCTAATTATACTCTCTAAATAACAAAACATAGCTGTTTCACGCACTAGTATACCCATGTTGTGAGTAGATAGTCCTAATTAATGCTGGAAAGTTAGCTCTTTTTTCTGGCAGGCTTTGTATAGTAGCCTCCTGCGACGATGAGATCACCTTTTAAAGGTGGAAGAGGATCATAATTTTCAAGTATGGCATGTTTGGGCAAAAAATCATCAATATCAGTGACTTGAGGATCAATATGCAATGTAGGAAAGGGTTTTGGTTCTCGCGATAACTGTTCCTTCACCTGATCCAGATGGATTTCGTAGATATGAGCATCGCCAAATGTATGTATAAATTCACCCGGCTGATATCCTAAAACTTTTGCAAGCAGAATTGTTAGCAACGAATAGCTTGCAATATTAAATGGGACTCCAAGAAACATATCAGCACTTCGCTGATAAAGATTTAAATGTACTTTACCATCTTTCACGCTCACCTGATACATATTATGACAAATGGGGAAAAATGACGTATCTTCAGGAGTAGCCATCGTATATAAATATTCGGGATTCCAAGAATTAACGATGGCATTATGAGCATAAGGATCTTCAATTAACTCATCAATTAACCAACCCAATTGATCAACTGTTTTTCCAGATCGTGTCGGCCATCGTCTCCATAGTTCTCCATAAATTCTTGGCATTTCTCCCCATCTTTTAGCAAAACGCTCATCCGTAGCAATCATCTGAATAAATTCTTCTTTGTTCATCGTAGGTAAAACATTTTTTTCAGTAAAGTTTTTGTAGTATTTATAGGGATAATCATCCCAGATATGCACGCTGTTATCGATAAGGTATTTTATATTTGACTGCCCTGATATGAACCAATAAAGTTCGTGTAGTACTCCTTTCCAATAGACTTTTTTTGTGGTGAGTAAAGGAAATCCTTTTGCTAAATCGAAGCGAATCTGTCTTCCAAAAACGCTGTGTGAAACTGCGCCTGTGCCACGATCAATATTTTTCGCCCCGTGATCGCAGATATCTTTAAGGAGATTAAGATACTGGTATTCAGGATGATCTTGCACTGCGTTTTTTACCATAATAAAAAGAAGAATATAGCATCATGATAATCTCTTTTATATAAAAAACCAAGACGTCAAAAGTAGTCAAAACAGCTATGAATGGATCAAAAAAGATTATTGCAATGTGGGAAGCGTAGCGAAACCAATTACGATATTGTTGACCAGCACAAACATCTCTATATCCTTTTAGTGTTAACTATTCAATTACAAAAGTTTTTTCTGTCCCGTAGTAGTCTTGCCAATTATTGTTGTAGAAGTCAAACATACGAGCTAATCGATCCTGAGACAATTCTTCAATACCTAAAGATTTCATTTCTTTACGAATTTCGCTTTTGACTTTTTCGAGAAGATTTTCGTCATTGACTACTTTTTCAAACTCAGCCAGATAACCATAGCCGGCGTTTTTATCGATGGTCACATTCATACCTTTATATCGATACTCCTCGCGTTCACGTGACCACTTGGCTTGATAATGATAGCCGGAATCCAGAATTAGCTTATCAAGCTCATCGAAGGAAATATCCTGTAGTTGAGCCTCAAACTCGTGTCGCGCTGTGCCATTAGCGCTTGTGGTTTCATCGGCGGCACCTTTCAAAACGAAGATTACTTTTCCGTCACCATAGCGAGTTCTAACTGATAAATTATCACTTTGTTTAATGACATATTGAAACTGTTTTTTTTGTTCCGTAGTCAGAATTTGGCCTATATTGACAAGCATTTTCCTCGGATCTCCTTCCTCGAAATAGTGATTTAGCTGCTTATGTTTACCAAGGGATTTAAAGTTTTTTTGGGCAGTCATTTTTTTTAAAAAACTCTTAGCCGCCTTTTTGTCCCCCAAAAGACTTTTGATTTCTACTTCGAAAGTTTGTCCTTTTGCCATAAATAAATTAGTTGAACAACTTAGATCTCCCCCATCTCCTCAACAGTAAAATCCATCTCATCTTTAAAGTTAATATTATAAAGCGGCTTCCCTTTCGCCAGCCTCTTCAACGTCTCAAAGAAATGGCTCTCCGCGGTCTCAGACAAGACCTGTGCTAAGTAATCTGCATCCAATTCATCATACAACTCAACTGCTTTGTCTTCGATTAATTTTTTGGCAAGAATTTTATGACGCTCATCGACGAATGTCTTATGGTAAATGAAAACCTGCACTGGCTCCCTCCCTGAATCAGTTTCTATTGTGGAATGAGGATAAACTCCATATTTACCTTGTATCTGCAACGCGGCGCCTTCGCCATGTTCGCCTTCAAGAACTGTTTGTCGAGCGCCGTATCCAACAGCACACGGTATTTGAATAGTTAAAATCCTGTCCACTTGCTCTTTCGTGAGTTGATACGCTTCCGGATCAATCTGCATTTGTTTCAGGTGTCCACAACCAGCCCCAAGTGTACCCTGAGCATTTTTGCCATCACTATGGAAGGAAAACTTTTCCTTCCCTCCGATAACGTCGAACAAACTGTAAAGTACTTTCTGCTCATCGACCATGAATCCGTACTGATTTGCTGCGGCATAAATGACAGCCAACTGACCAGCATCGCCTCCAGGTATCGCTAGTGCAGCCAATTCTGTCTCGTTTGGATAACGACCATCGACGCAGCGGCTTACTAATTGGTCTTTTGGCAGATACCGATTTTCAATCACAAAAGAACGCACCTGTTCTATATCCAAGTTGAATTTCATACCTTCTATTATACTATCCAATTTAATAAGCCCGTCATATTGATGGATTCCCCTATGCAATTGATCTACTGGTGATCTTGACAGTTGAGAATGCAGATCGACGGGCGAAAAAGCTCGTGTCTCCATAATTTCGCCCCGAAGTAATTGATTGTATATTACGTTGGTCTATTTTTCAACATGTTAAAATGAATCATATGAACAAAGTCTATGTATTTGATCCAACAGCCAGTGACGAGATGAGCCGTGTTCGAGGAATAGGAAGATATCTTCAGATACTGAAAGAAAACTTCGAAAATGACTGGGTATTCACTTCTCACTTACAAGAAATTCCCTCAGATGCAGTTTTTATCAATCCGTTTTTAAACTTTCTCCAATCCCCTTTGCCACTGCCAAAAACAGTCAAAAAAATCGCAGTTATTCATGATCTTATTCCCTTGAAATATCCACAACATTTTCCTGTCGGACTAAGAGGAAAGCTCAATATTTTTTTAAACAAGCACCAGCTAAAAAAATATGACTCCTTTATCACTGACTCTGTCGCAAGTAAAAAAAACTTGGAATCAATTTTGGAGATTAATCCTGAAAAAATTCAAGTTATTTACCCAATAGTAAGTAAAAAATTTTTGATGGAAAAGACGATTACAAAAATTGATTTACCAAACAAATATTGCGTGTACGTGGGTGACGCCACGTGGAATAAAAACCTTGTAAACATTGCCCGAGCAATCAAAGAAATAAATGTTACGTGCATGTTTGTCGGAAGAGTTTTTCAAACTGAAGATTCTCTAGATCACCCTTGGCAAAAAGAATTAAAAGAATTTTTGAGGATGACAAACGATGATAAGCGATTTATTTTTTATGGCTTTGCGACTGATGACGCTCTTGTACAACTGTACAAGAATGCCCTCTGCAATATTTTAGTCTCGCAGGATGAAGGATTTGGATTCTCTTATCTGGAAGCAGCTCAATTTGGGACACCTTCTGTTCTTTCAAAAATCGCTGTCTTACAAGAAACTGCCCTAGATAGCGCTTTGTTTGCTGACCCCGAAAATTACACGGATATCGCCAATCAAATTGGCGAGTTGTATTTTAACGAAAATACTCGAACATTATTTGGAAGAAAAGCCGCTCATCGCAGGGAGTTTTTTACATCTGAAAAATTTAAAAATGCATTTTCATCGGTATGGACATAATGCTTTATGTACTGGCGTCTGCGATCTATATCATGTTAATTCACTTTGCAGTTGCCATAAAAAATCAGTTTAATCTGTTTTTGATGATCGCAATTTTTGCTATCGGCGCCGGTGTCGGAATGTTTATCAAGTCACTAGAAACAGGGTTTATAGTAGCAATGATTTTATCCTTAGTTTTTTGGTAATTTTATAAATAAGGATGCTTTCCTGGAACAAGTACAAGTTGATTGTATTGAAGAATAACTGACTCACCATCAACTGCAGGAGTCAGTTCTGGACCATTACCGTTCATAATGATTCCAGGATGTTGCGGTGTTAATCTAATCGGAAAATCTTGTGTTGCTCGCCAGACTGGCCCGGTATCAAGTTTCTGTTTTTCTGTAAATAACGCTTGAATAAACGGCCAAAGAATAACTGATTCATCAGGTCTATATGCCTGCTCCCTGTCAAGATTAGCCATATACTATGGGTATATACCTCTAAAATGTTTTTGTCAAGTCAGGAAGAAATATGAAATAGTTGTAAACTATTTTCAAACGTTTGTTTTTTAACTTCTTCTAATGAAATACTTTTCAGTTGAGCAACAGTTTCGGCGATTAATAGAATATTTTTTGGTTCGTTCGGATAGAGTTTTTGCGACCGCAACGGTTCTGGGAGCAAAAACGGTGAATCAGTCTCAAGAACTAGCATCGTTAGTGGGACTTTTTTTATAAACTCCTGTTTTTCTTTCCAATAAGTAAGATCACCGTCTACTCCAATAAACATTTTGTGAGTCTTCGCAAATTGCAACAATTCTTCATCTGGTTCGCAGCAATGAAAGACCGATCTACCTTCAAGAAAAACATCCCAGATATCACCTAGTAATTTCAGGACATCCTGTTTCGCTTCTCTATTATGAAGAATAAGGCTTTTTTTATATTTTTTGGCAAGTGAAATCTGCTTTTCAAGCAATTTTTTTTGCAAAGATATAAATGATTCATCGACGTTATATGTAGCGTATTTTGTGTTTTCATAAACATGCCGATCCATACCAACTTCTCCAATTGCACAAATCTTTTCATTGGAAATCAGTTTCTCTAACTCTGCGATATGATGATCAATAACAGCGGTATCGTTTAGTTGCATTTCATATACATGATGAGGGTGGATGCCTACTGCTGCATAAACGTTTTCAAACGTATGAGCAATCTCAATGGCTTTTTGTGAGGTAGCAATATCAGTTCCCGGAGCCAAAATATGACTAACACCGACCTTATGAGCTCTTGAAACCACCTCAACAACATTCTTTTTGAACCTTGAAAAATTCAAGTGGCAATGCGTATCGAACATATATGGTATATTATACTCATGACTATCTTCATCGGTGCTGATCATCGAGGATTTGAGTTAAAAAATCTGATTATTGATTTTCTTCAGGAGAAAAATATCCGTGTTGAAGACTTAGGCAGCTTTGAGCATAATCCAGAAGATGACTATGTCGAATACTCCAAAAAAGTCGCTCAGGCAGTGCTGCAAAACCCAACAGACTTCTTAGGTATTGTTTTATGTGGCTCAGGTGCTGGAGTCGATATCGCAGCCAACAGACAGCATGGTATACGCTGTGGACTGGGCTTTGAAGCAAATCAAGTGAAACTTATGAAAGAAGACGATGACATCAATATGCTCGCTCTTCCAGCAGACTTTGTTGAATTTGAAAAAATTAAAACTCTTATAGATATGTTTCTCTCAACAAAAGCCAAAATAGAAGATAAATATCGTCGGCGAATTCAAAAATTGGATAGTTAATTATCTGATCATCATTCTTTTATCTAATATTTACTTTCTGAAGTCTTTTCAACGATCAAACTCATGCTTAAAATTAATAATTTTCTGAGTAATTTTAGTGGAATAGAGAAAAATAATTTCATCTTCTAGATTGTTATAACAGTCCTTCACATTACCATACTTCGTCATTAAGTGTTTAAAGATCACCGGACCGATACCTTCGCAGTAGGAAAAAAAGAGATAATAGGATAAATTGTCACTCACGAAAGCATTTTAGTTTATCCAGAGCCCCAAGTCAGTCGATTATCTGCAACAACCGTCTTGAAAAGCTAGTGAAAATTCATAATATACGTATATAATTGATGTATGAAATTTGTTCCTGCGATATTGACAGACACTGTTTCAGACCTCAGAAATCAACTCAATCGCTTAACTCCATATTTTGACTATTACTCAATTGACATTGAGGATAGTACATTTACAGAATCAAGCACCTTCCAGATACAGGAGCTGATTGATTCACGAACTATTTGGATAAATGAAAGCATAAAAAAATGTACGTTTGACTTCGATTTAATGACTGAAAATTGGGAAGGAGTCTTACCACAACTTGAAACTCTCACGGACGATATAAAGATACGAAATGTATTTCTTCACGTTCAAACACTTAAAAAAGGTACTTATCCTATAGTGAGACATTTTCCATTTTCTATAGGACTAGCTCTAGATGTTAAGGATGAAGTCAAGGATTTAGCTCATAATATAGACCTAAATTTTTTATCAGCAATTCAGATAATGACGGTTCAATCTGGACTGCAATCACAGTCTATGATAACTGAAATGTTAAATAAAGTTAGTGAATTGAGAGATTCTCTTTATAGGTCTAAAATTTATATAGACGGTGGAGTGAACGAAGATACTATGAAAACTATCCTGATGCTAAAATACTTACCCGACTACGTCTGTGTTGGTAGTTATTTAAGTCATGCCGGCGATAATCTGCAGAAACATATTAACTACTTGAAATCAATTGAATTGGAAAGTTCTACGGAAAAAGAAGTGTAATGAGATTTGGATGCTGTATCAATGCTAAGATATCGTGAAAACGCAGTGCCCCATCTTTATCAAAATCGAGTGGATACATTCGTTTAAAAACAGCTTGGTTCGATCCTTTGTGGAATGTGATAATCGTTTGTCTGGGTAAATAATACGGCTTGAGAATTACAACTCTATATGGTTTGCCTAAAACAATATTTTGGATATCCGAGGCAGAACCCTTTGTATGTTCTACGGCGACTTGTTTTTTCTTGTAAACAAGTCTTTCATTTGAGTCAAATATTTGCAGCTCAAAATCATACCCTTTATGCTTTAATCTCGGATACAACGAAACATTAAAATCAAGTGATGGCAATGGTACAACTTGAAAGTTCCATAAGTGACCCGTTAATACCTGATCATTATCTCTCATAAGAGCAATTTCAGCTGATTTTTTACCAGGCTTACTATCTGTTTTTATAAACAGATCTAATTCTTGAGTATCGTCTGGTTCAATACCAGTAACATCTGAAAAAAAGTACGTCGACTGTGGCAAACCATTTAAAACGAGTCTGTAGTTATATTTATCGTCCCAAAAAGTGTCACCAGTATTTTGAATCGCTACTTTCATCTGATAATGCGAATTAACAACTAGTTCTAAAGGCGGGTCATACAAGATTGCACCTGATTCACGCAGTTTCGGTTTTCCTTTGGTTTTTGTCATTTCTTGTACTGAGTAGTACTGAGGAAAGTAATCACTGCTTCCGGCCATTTTCCAGGAAAAGCGTAAAAACGGCTCTGTTTGATAATCAAGGACAAACGGTGTTACTGCTTTCACTTGGTTATCAGGCAACCAAACGCTCGCGTAAGCGGCTTTGAAATCGGCGGCGACGGCATTTCGAGAAATACTGACGCCATCCCAACCAGTTTCGGTGATGAATATTGGCAGTTGTTTTACGCCTAATTCCGACAAAAGATCAAGTTCCCACTGGTATGTTCTTACACTCCCCCTGCCTCCACCATATGGAGAACCGACAAAACCTGGGTTCGGATACGAGTGCGACGACCAACCAGATAATACTTTATTCCAGTCAGCAATCGTATCTGGTGTAAATACTTGAGATAAATACGAAGCTTCATCTTGGTAAGTGGGATACGATGCCGGTGCAGACGCATCGAAACCGGCCAACATAATGAAAAAATTGTCATTGGCTGCTTTCAGCTTCTTTGCAAAATCTAAGGCAATTTTTTGATAAGTTGAAGGATCAACTGTCCCTCCCCACTCTGAGGCGTGATTTGGCTCATTAAAAAGCACAATATATCTCTCCTTAACAACCCAGCGTAGTGAGTTTAAGAAATGTACCCAACCTTCAATGTCTTCGGTATTTGGTCGACGCCACGAAGCTTCCTCAGGTTGTGTGGCAATGCGAATAATTGGAATCAGATGAATTCTTCGAAGTTGGTTGAAAACACTTTGCCACTTTTGTTTATCACGGTCATTTTCCTGAATAACAAGAGTCACATATCCCCAATCGCCACCGTTTGAGTTAACAAGTTCCGCTGCTTTTTCAAGATTATCTGTATCTGGTTGAGCTAAATGAATACCAAACTTATTATTCGGTTGCGGAGAATCAGCTGCATGCACATACGGCACAACAATTAACAACAACAATGGCAACAACTTAAGAAATTTCATACAGACCTTATTACATTATACCTTGACCTTCGGAAGAGCAATGGTTTTTTGACGATTGTAGCTGCCTTCAAGATCTTTGTATGATTTTTCGCAGACTTCATCGGCTTCGAAAAAAAGGATGTTGGCAATCCCTTCATTAGCATAAATTCTTGCGGGTAATGGCGTTGTATTGGAAATTTCAATCACGAGATATCCTTCCCATTCTGGCTGAATAGGAGTCACATTAACTATAATTCCGCAACGGGCATAGGTAGATTTTCCGATACAAAGAGCCATAACATTTCGTGGAATCCTCAGATATTCAACACTTCTTGCCAATGCAAATGAATTTGGAGGAATAGTACATTCTTTCCCTTTTACATCAACGAATGACTTGGCGTTAAAGTTTTTCGGGTCAACGATGACAGAATAAACATCTGTAAAAATCTTAAACTCATTTGTAACTCGAAGATCATATCCGTATGATGATAAACCGTAGCCGACATTGCCTTTTTTTACCAGACGTGGCTCAAATGGTTGGATCATCTTATATTTTTTCACCATCCGCTTGATCCAATGATCGGGCTTAATCGACATGGAGCTATTATAGCATCTGTCGGGACGGCGAGACTTGAACTCGCGACCTTTGGACCCCCAGCCCAACGTTCTGGCCATCTGAACTACGTCCCGTGTTTTATTATTCTATCAAATTTAGCCTCATTTCGCTATAATAGGCCATTATGAATGACAAAGAATTAAGTATTGTCGACCATATATCGTCTATAAAAAAATTATGAAAAATAAACAAGGTGTTGTAGTCTGTATCTTTGCCCATCCGGATGATGAATCGTTTGGACCGGGTGGAACAATTGCAACGTTTGCACGAACACATGACGTGTATATTCTTTGTGCAACACGAGGTGAAGCAGGTACTCATCATGATCCTAATAAACTTCAGCGCATTGCCCAAATTCGCAGTCAAGAATTAAGAAACTCAGCGACTATTCTTGGCGTAAAAAAAATTTATTTCTTAGGATTTCAGGATGGTACGTTAAACAATAATCTTTATCATAAACTGGCTTCCAAAATTGAGACACATCTAAAGAAAATTAAACCTGAAATACTTATCACTTTTGAGCCAAGAGGAATATCAGGTCACATTGATCACATTGTTGTATCTCTGGTTACTAGCTATGTTTTTAATAAATTTTCCTTTATAAAAAAGTTGATGTATTATTGTATTACCGAAACCCAACGAAAACGAATCGGGGCTTATTTTATATATTTCCCGCCAGGTTATCGGAAACGTGACATCAGTGCTTCAATTGATGTTCGGGAGGTATGGTCTCAAAAAATTCAAGCCATGTACTGCCATGACTCACAAAAAAACGATATTAAAAGAGTTCTTGATCAAAGAAAAGGGTTACTCAAAGAAGAACATTTTCTTGTCATGAAAAAATAAGCTTACTAACGATTCAAACCGATGACTAATAAGTTAGCGCCAGTCCCACTGTTTAGGTAAGGAGGATAACACGTAATAATATAATTATCGATTTGTTTTTTTGCATTACTTTGCAGCTCTTTAATAATACTAAATACACGATTATCGTATTGAACCGATAGACGGTCATCAGTCCCAACAACATCTTTAACAGATCGGACTAGTACTCCTTCAACTTGTAATTTTTCTTTCCCAAACATGATAGAAGGGTTATGATAAAAAATACCTTTTGACTCAAAATATACAAAAGGATCTCCCGGATATTTGAAGCTTAACGGTCTTCGTTCCTCAGCTGAACGTCGAGCAGTTGCCGTTAGAAAACTATGAAAGTGAATCGTTTGTATCTGCTGATGTGGTGTTAGGTTATAGAATCCGTAAGCTCCTCGTTTTCTTGGTGAGGTATTAAATTTAACGATACCATCAGTATCTTCATAAATCATTGGGTCTGGCGTAAATTTAAAATTATTCGGGAGAACTATCGGATATTGTGATCCTTCAGAAAGCGTGGCGTATGGACTAAATGCCACCGCATCTTCAGGGAGAAATAGCTTCATGAAAGCGAGACCACCCAGCAGCAACGGTCCGACTATTCTTGCTTGCCGGGCAGTTAATGGTTTATCAATGACTGAATCGAATGAAGCGGATCCATACCGCTTTTCTATCATATCTTTATAGTAATAGTACTTATTCTATTGAGAATTTCAACCTTTTATTCTTACCGATCTCTTACTTACCTATTCTTGTATTCTTATGAATTACCGGTAAAGTAATACTATCATTTCTTATTATTTGTTCTTATGAAAGGGGGTGAGAGCGTGTGAGTATTTTACTTTGGATAGTTCTTGGAATAATTGCCGGTTACTTAGCATCAGTTATTATGGGTACGAATTCTCGTCAGGGTCCGCTTATGGATATTGTACTTGGCATCGTTGGCGCGCTCGTTGGAGGCTATATTATGAATCTTCTGGGCCAACCAGGAGTCAATGGTTTCAATTTGTATAGCGTATTTGTAGCTATACTGGGCGCAATAACCCTGATCTGGATTGGTCGCTTACTTGGAAGAGAAATTTAGAATTTAAAAAGGGAAAAGACACCCTCAGTAAAAAACTTCTTGGGGGTGTTTTTTGATGCTAAAATTTTATATAATAACCTATCAGGGCCTGTAGTTCAGTTGGTTAGAACGTCTGGCTGGCAGTCAGAAGATCACCGGTTCGACTCCGGTCAGGTCCACTGAAAAATTGTTTTACGAAGCAGGGTGAGTATTGCTATAAAGCATTTGGACAGCGCGAGCTAACGGTTCACCAATCGGTGCCCAACTGGCATGCGTACCTCTCTCCATGATTGTTGTTCTTTTTTTTAACTCTTCTTCTGTCCATATTGGGTTTCCAGCTAATAGATCTTTATACGTTACTAAAACATCATACTCAGGTACAATGTAATTTATCTGTGAAGGAGACATACCATCTTTCAATAATCGATTGAGTATTTTTCCGGTATCACCAACAATAATGGCTTTTAGTGCACTCGCTTGATCAGCGAATGACAAAAATGGAATGGCAAATTTTTGAGCTAAAGATAAGACTGCTCGTTCACGTTCTTTAACGACTACTCCTGAGTTCCATACCTGCTCAGCTAAAGGATTCAATAACATAGCTCTGTCTTTTAGGAGTTTTGTCATTGTTTGAAGATTATTATCCAATGGTCCTTCTATCTGTACTTTTTCAGAAAATAAGTTGATTTGTTCATCAATTTTGTCTAATTTCTCTTTCATCTCCTTACTCAACTGCTCATAATATCCATAGTGTGGTGTGTAATTTATTGTTTTTGAGTCTTCTTGTAGATTAGTTCTCTCTGGATAAAGTTTGCGTAAAGTCGAAGTCAAAACCTCATCTTTTATATTGGGAGAATTAAACATAAAAAGTGTTTCTATACCAGCAATTTCTGAGGGTTCTTCTTTAAAAGCACCAAGTTGAGCTTTTGATAATTCACCTAAACGCGAACGCAGTGTCCAAGCTCCTTTTAAACCTTTTTCAATACCTGCAGTTCCTATTACAAGAAATTCAGTATCCTGAATGTGCTTTTTAATGAGTTCTGGATTTTTCTTCATCAAATACTTCCAAACCTGTGCAAACTCCCCACCGCCTCCTGAATTCATACCAATAATTACTTTACCTTTTTGTCCATTTTCATCGTAATTTTTGTAAGTTTCAAGCAGTCTATCACCAATTTTGGCATATCTATGTACTTCTGGAGCATCTTTTGAGAATAAAACTGAGTTTTCTGTAACAACTTTATCAATCCCAGATAGCTTATGGAGCTCTTTTGTGGCGACTTCCCAACCACTATGATTAGCACCAAATCCAGGGAAAAAATGAATCGACATGTGATTTTGCTTATTTTGAGGCTCTACTTGTGGAATTCCTTCTCCATTTTCTGCCATATATGATCAGTATAGCATACTATAGGTTACTGTCAAGTGAGTTATACCAAATATGGTGAGAAGATTAGTGCTTGTAGTATTGAATCCCATTATTGGCTTTATTGCTTCAAAATCACTTAACTTTGCCCTACTCTTTTTGGGATTAATTGCTCTGACTGTTTTATTTCTTCCCAAACATCAAGAATTTTAAAAATATTTGAAATTTGAATTATTTCTGAATTGCCGGATCAATAGCTTGAAGTCTTTGGAGGTAGTCATCCGCTTTCGGATCTAACTTATGTTTATAAAGAATATATAAGTTGTATAAAACGTCACGCGCTTGCGGGTTTTGGACAAGAGCTTGCTCGTATTTGGCAATGTCTGTTTCTGTTTTTGTTTCATCGGCTACAAGAACACCGTTTAACTCATCACCATAAATTGCCGTTTGCATCACTCGAATCGATCTTCCTTCAGGAAGCGAACGTACTTTTTTCGTAAGCGTGATTGCGCTTTTGAGATCCTCTTTAATAAATTGAAAATACAAAGGATGAATCGTCTGGGAAACATAGATATTCAGAGTCAAAAGTACAAACAAGAGCACAATTGTGATATACTTTACTGCAAGACCGATATAGGAAAAAAGCTCTACTTTAACAGCTTCAACTACCACAGAACCAACGTCTTGTTTCATACCATTATTATATTGGGGACGAGGTTGCGAAGCAATGGCGTTTTCTCTATAATCATTATACAGATATGGATCCGCTTTTATTACAAGGTTTAGCTGATAGACTGATCACCTTTACTCTGGCCCTTCTTGCCGGCTTGTTTGCCGCTGGAGCAACCGGACTTTTTATCTATCTTTTTATCATCTACTCTCGCATGAAAAAAAGAGAGCAAATATCGCTTGAGATGGTAACACTTGAAATAAGCTTACCGAAAGAAAATGAGATTAAAATTGACGCTGCAGAACAGATGTTTGCTTCATTTGCTTCTTTAAAAAAATCGGGTTTTTTCCACTTTATGGACCTTGATGATGTTCTCGCATTTGAGATCATTGGAAAAAAATCTGAAATCAAGTTTTATGTATCTGCTCCTTCTCGCATTATCGACCTTGTTGAAAAAACTATTTATGGATATTATCCGACAGCTGATATTAAAAAAGTTGATGAACCAAACATATTCTTTGAGGAAGGTAAGGTCAAATATGCGGCACTGTATGAAAAGGACCCTTCGTATCTTCCACTAAAAGTATATAAAGATATTCCCAGCGATCCTCTCGGTTCTTTAACTTCTCCCCTTTCAAAAATGGATGAAAATGAAGCCGCCATGATACAACTTCTTATCAGGCCCGCAGAAAGTAGCTGGAAAAAAGAAGGCAAATCATATGTTTCTTCCACGAAAAAAAACGAGGCTAATCCGGAAAAAGCGACGTTTAAAACCGATCCAAAGTCACTCGAGCGCATTGACGAGAAAACGTCAAAACCAGGGTTTGAAACGACAATTCGATTAATCGTCTGTTCAAAATCCGACGACATAGCCGGTACTCATCTGAGAAACTTGAAAACAGCATTCAGCCAGTTTAATTCTGATCAGAATGGACTAAAAAGCTCTCGTATTCTTTTCAAAGGTGGTTTCATGATGAACTTCATCTATAAATTCTTTCCTGTTTTTGAGCCGTTTTTTTCAAGGTCAATTTCCATTCTTTCATCTGAAGAACTGGCTACTATCTTTCATTTTCCCAATAAAACAGTTGAGACACCACATGTGAAATGGCTGAAGGCGAAAACTGCTCCGGTAGCAGCTGAGGTGCCTCAGGAGGGTGGTACCTTCATCGGGTACGGTTATTACAGAGGAGTCAAACGATCCGTCAATATCGATCTAGAAGATAGACGACGCCACGTTTATATCATTGGAAAAACTGGAGTTGGTAAATCAGAGCTGCTGAAAGAAATGATTAAACAGGACATTAAGGCAGGACACGGTGTATGCGTCATGGATCCTCACGGTGATCTTATTGATGATACTCTTCGATTTATTCCACCTGAACGAGCAGAAGATGTTATCTATTTTGATCCTTCAGATACGGAGCGACCGATGGGTTTGAATCTTCTTGAGGCGAAAACTGAAGACCAAAAACACTTTATGACAACCGCCATCATTAATCTCATGTATAAACTCTATGACCCACAAAGAACTGGCATCATTGGTCCTCGATTTGAACACGCTGTCCGCAATGCCATGCTCACTGTCATGTCTGTTCCTGGCTCAACGTTTATCGAGATCATGCGCATACTGACTGATCCGAAATTCGTTCAAGAACTTCTCCCCCATGTTGATGATCCGATTGTCCGCCGGTACTGGACCGATCAAATTGCCCAAACATCAGACTTTCATAAATCCGAAGTGCTTGACTATATCACCTCGAAATTTGGCCGTTTTGTGACCAACAAGACCATGCGCAACATCATAGGCCAGTCCGATAGCGCCTTCGATTTTCGTGATATCATGGACTCGGGTAAAATTTTACTTATTAATCTTTCAAAAGGCAAGTTGGGTGAAGAAAACTCAAGCTTCTTAGGACTTGTACTCGTACCGAAGATTTTAGTGGCTGCTATGAGTCGACAAGAAATTCCCGAACCTGATAGACGAGATTTTTTTCTCTATGTTGATGAGTTTCAGAACTTTGCTACTCCTGATTTTGCCACTATTTTATCTGAGGCTCGTAAGTATCATCTGAATCTGACTGTCGCCAATCAGTTCATCGGCCAGATGGACGAGGAAGTGAAAAATGCTATTTTTGGCAACGTCGGTACTCTTATGTCATTTCGGGTAGGAGTGACTGATGCATCATATCTGCAGCGGGAATTTCAACCGACTTTTTCCGAAAATGATCTGATTAATGTTGAACGATTCCATGCTTACATGAAAACAACCGTGCATAATGAACCAGTTGCACCTTTCTCAGTTGATATGACAAAGGACGTGATGAAGTTAAAAGCTCAGGCAAATGAAAAAATTGCTCAGGCGATAATTCAGCTTTCTCGTTTGAAGTACGGCCGCCCTCGCGAAGTTGTTGAAGCCGAAATTACTACTCGAGCAAGACTCTAACACTTAGTTAGTATCAGAATTTCTCAAAAATTACGGCGTCTCGACTAAATCCTCTTCCGTATAAATACTGACGCAGTGACTCGACCACTGCCCGATCACCACATAGATAAATATCTGTATTTGCCAGTTTCTGGGGATCTGCAGGTGAAATATCTTTGGGCTTGCCAGTATAACCTTCGTCAAGCAGTCTAGCAATTCTTCCTAAACTGAAATGGTGACGATCCTCCATAGGAATGTGGTCTAATAGTTCTTCCCGAGACAAACATATTTTAAACGTAAAATTACGAAATTCCTGCGACCATTTTTTCAGCTCATCAAGAAAATAAACATCTTTGTAAAAACGCAGCCCCCATAAAAGGTGTATTGCGCCAGTAATTTTATCTTTTTGCTCTAAAAGTTCATGAATCATCGCCTTTATTGGAGCAATTCCCGTACCTGTCGCAAGAAACATTTTGTCTTTGGCATTATTTTTCAGATGAAAAACCCCCGCCGGACCTTCAAGTTTAGTCACTTCTCCAATTGTCAGTTTTTTAAAGTATTCTGACGCAGCTCCACCAGGAATGATCTTTGCCACAATCTCAATAGAACCGATATTTGAGCAATCTGAAGCGATGGAGTAAAGTCTGCGATAAGCAACTTCTTCTTCTCTGGGAACATGAACAATCATATACTGACCTGAAATCGCGGAAATAACCGACTCGCTTGTTTGAAACCGAAGCAACATGACATCATGAGTGAGATCTTTTTTGCTCAGCAGCTTGGCGTTGAGAGAATAAAGCATACCTGATAATTATACCATTCCAGGCTACGTAGACTGCAAACAGTGTCATTGCGAGCGGTAAACGAGGCAATCACCACCTACCCGCTAGGATTGCAAAAAATCGTCTTCAGTCCTCGCAATGACACATGGTGAATAAGAATAGTATCCTTTTTTGTATTTGACTATAGCCGATAATCGACAAAACTCTTTTAAAGAGTTTACAGCTGAGTGACGAAAAAATCCGCTGGGATCTGAGGAAATGACTGAAACAAAACAACTCTTTTTCTTATACCACTACCTGCGGTAGACTGTACGTCAGAAGTAATAATTTTGCCCTGATTTTGCAATGCACCACTTAGGAGAGCAAAACCGATTCGTGTATTACCAAAAAGAGTGCGAATAATCATCACTCGAGCATTATCTGCACTTCTTATTGGAATGGCCGATGTTCTACAGGCAAATGTCGTTGAATTTTCAAGCACACATGAAGGTCCGAAACAAGTTGATCCAATGTTTCCTTCATTCGTCGGGCGTCTTCCTAAAAGTTGTGGGTTAGAAATATCAGCAATATAACGAGTTGCCGTGATATTACTTGCCGGACCGCCTAAAATAGTTATCTCAAGTGCAATATTGTTGCAAGAACCATTCTCAGAACTATAATAAACAGTTAATCCTGAGGGATAATCAAGACCCGGGCCAAAAGGATCAGCCGAAGAACTTGTTGGATCATAAGCTGCTAAGTAAAACGTAAATTGCTGGTCTCTTTGAAGAAGTGGACTGATAAACTGATTTGGATACAGAGGGTCGGCATTATTTCCTGTTGAAATTGTAGCAGTACCTGTAAAGTCTGGGATATTTTGTATCGGTATAGATCCACCAACTTGCCGTGTTGATAATGCTTGTTCAATCCCCGCTTCTGCAGCCGCCAGACCCTTTTGGGACTCCTGTTCAAGTTTCGTCACCTGCGTCTGGGTAGACGCTTTGAAGGCAATCGTCAAGACAATAGTGATCACTGTTGCCAAAAGCATGATCATGAGTAGTAAAGCTTGACCCTGTTTTCTGTTTTTTTTATTATTTAGTCCCAATGCCGAACCCTCCTGTTGAAACATTCACTGGTTTTTCCTGCCAATCGTAAAGCGATGTTCCAATCGTTGACAATAAACTTATATAAGTTGCTGGATAATTCACTATAAAAAGAGACGGTTTAGAATTTGTAGGACTACCATTCCCTGACCGATCCTGTTGTAAACGGGTTATTGCAATAAGATTTCCCACGATCTTTAAGCCTGCAGTCGCTCCCGATTTTATGCCAGTTTTTATTGTTCTTGCTATAAAAATTCCGTGAGCCTCAGATATCCGACTATCAAAGTCGATTTCATCTGCAATTATTAAAATCGATCTATCCGGCCTTGTTGGGGAAGACGTATCCGCGTTAAATGTAGTCGCACCTGATCCGATAGTAATAGTAGCATTTGGGGCAATGACAACAAATTTCTCTATTCTAGTACAAATACCGCACGTAACAGGAACCTGGTTAAACGTGGTAAACTGACCAGTAAAATAATAAATTCCGGCGACAGCAATTTCATGCATATCGGGAGAAATCGTATCTAAACTGGTGTATTTCTTTCGAGATCGTACATAACTGTAAAATTGACTCGCGTCAAATGATGAAACTATGCTGTAAGGACTTAGCGTTGCCCATTGAGGATAAGATATGTTAATAGGTGCCATGCGATTATCTCCTGTGGTTACCACACCAGCATTAATATGCCCTGCACCATCTGTACCTATTTCCGTGTCAAAATATGCATTCGCGCTAAAATCATTATCCTCTGGATCATCTGCATCATACGCTTGCGGTACAACTGGTATTGGTACGCTGAATATTCCATGGTAATTGACTGAAGTTTCTTTTACTTTAGTCCAAGGTCCTTGTACTCCAGGTATCGTCGGAGTTGGTGTTGGTGTCCGCGTAGGCGTTGGCGTTGGTGTTTTTGTGGGACCTGTAGGAGTCGGTGTTGGTGTCCGAGTCGGAGTGGGTGTGTTTGTACTTGTTGGTACTATGGGCAACGTCGGTGATGGACAATTAATCGTATTGAAAACTGGTATTTCTCCACACTGGATTGCGCTTTCAAAATGAGTTATATGATTTACAGGTACTTCTGTAGAAGGATAATACCAATCGACCTGTATATTGTAATATTGTCCCTGAGTACACGAAAAAGTACGCTCAAGCACTCCTTGTGTAGGATAAGGATCTCTTAAAATATGTAAATTTATTGTTGCAACAGGTGTAGGCTGTGCCGCTCCCCCTTGACTAAGAATAAACTTATTTAAAAGTATGTTCGGAGTACAGTATTGTCCTACCAGAATTCTTTGTGGAATAACTCCTGGCGCGGGTGTTGGTGTTGAAGGTGCTGTAGGAGTTGGTACTCTTGTTGTAGTAGGAGTAGGCGTGTGAGTTGCTCCTGGCGGTGGCGTATCAGTTGGTTCTACCTGTGAATCATAACAACGGTTACGATTATTACCATTCGGTAAACACTGAAAACTCACATCTCCATTTCTGTCTACATGTGTTCTTACAAAATTATTATTAATACAAAAATTCCCATTTCCACATTCATTCTGTCCACAATCATTAGGATAAACATTCGGTCCCTGGCACCATGATCCTGGAAATGACGGTGAAAGTGGAACATTGAACTGGTCATAACATGTTACATCTCCAGAAGAAATATCATAACAACCTGGAGACAGATCAACTGAGTTAGAACAGGTACAGTGATCACATGTAGGATCCCCTGGAAAAAAATCAGAGCAAGATGCGGCCTCAGCTACATGAAACTTAACGAAAATAAAGGCAAAAACAACTAGAATAAAAAAAAAGACGGAGAATTTACTCATTTTATAATAGCAATATAAGGTACATAAATATTCGATGTCTTTTTACTTCCATTTAATGAATAAGCTAAGTTAAGATACACTTTTTGACCTTTTTTCAACTCATTTATATCAATTTTTCCTTTCTGGCCATATATAAATATGGAAGCTTCTGGATCAACATTATATGGGCCGTACAATTTTCCTGCCCCATCAGTAATAGATACTGTTTTGGGACTAGAGTCAAAATTTACATTATCAATATAACCTTCAAGAGAGTAAGTGATATTAACTTGTCTAATAACTGGATTATCCAATGATAAGGGTAAATTAGAATCAGATAGTCCTTGCGAAGGTGAAACAGGCTGCAATTTTACCGGAGTAGGATGCAGAGCTGGAGACAAAAAATATCCTATTAAAAACATTAAGCATCCAACCCATAAAATCGACAGAATAACTATAATACGCATTTAAGAATAATATAGTAGTTTATATCTTTATTGTCAATAAAAGAAGTATTATTTTACGATTAATTCTACCTGCGGCTGACTTCCTAATTGTCTCCACTTATTTATATCCGTTATATCTTCCAACTTAAATCCACCTTGTACATTAATCCCATTACCCGTCAAACCCAAATGAATAAAACCATTCATTGAAATATTAATTCTTTGTTTTTGAATAGGATCTTTTAAATACTCGATAAGTTTATTCTTATCACTAATTTGAACTACGAAACTATCATCTTGATCATAATACAATACATACTGAAAATCTGTTCCATCATGCATATTTGACAATATCTCTAAAGTTTTATGCCCATTCCCTATGTCTTGATTTCCACCATAAATTGGACCAGTAGTAATTTTAAAGTTTATATGATCACGAATAGGTACTTTAAGAAGACCTAATTCCTGTTGAAGATTAGTTTTATCATCAATTACCAAATGTGTTTCATTTTCAGTATTCTTTGGATTAAACATAGCTTTTTTTGATGCTCCGGTATAATCGACATAATCAAGCTCGACGGGTTGCAAAGCTGGGATTTCTGTTGCCGTAGGAGAAGATTCTGGAGTTGGTTTAACAGTTGGAGATTCATGCATTTGCTGTGCGTGTTGACCTGCATTACCCATCGCAATATTGTAGGGTGATTGAAATCCAGGTATATAAGTTAAAATTCGTCTTTGAAATGCTTGAATCAAAACATCCATTTTCTGTCCATCAACGTTCATTTGAGTCCAATAGGCTTCACTAATTGGATAGCCCATGACATTCATCCAAGGATCAAATAGAGGAGAATTTTGTATCAACTTGCCACTTTCATTAATGGTAGTTTTTTTAGTTAAATAGCTCCAAAAAATATCTGGAATATTATGCCCTGTTTCAGAAATATATTGAACATATGAAATATCCTTATCGCCTGCTGAAAGAGTATTAACACTTGAAAGAGCTAAAACATTCCCTTCTCTATCTATAGCTTGATTCAGCTTAGCACCAACTTTATTATCTGCTTGATTATTTCCTTGTAAAGAACTTACTTTACTGAAAGTTTTATAAGTTGGAGCGGGATTATCAGCAACAGCATCACCAATCATAGGTATAGCTGCTGAACCTTTCATTAGCTCAACAGTTAAGAGACCATTTGTAACAAAAGGTCCTTGTGGACCGTCGTTTAACTCCATGCGTCCTTTGTCAAAATATGCTATCCAACGATTTTGTTTAGATACGTCATCATATTCTTGAGCAACTTTATTAATCGGGCCCCAGATCCAACCAATACCTTCGCCTGATGCTTTATCGTTATGTCCTTGTCTGACGTATTCGGAGTCTGTACGTATCCACTCTTTCCAGAATTCAAGAGGAGCACCTAATTTATTGAATTGATCAAACATAATCCTATCGCCTGCTGTTAAAGTGTCTCCTCCAGGAAGATTGCCTTCTGCGTAAGCTGTTTTTGGATCAACGATACCGGTAAATCTTTCAGCAAAGTTTGGTAGTTGCAAAACATGACCTGATTGAGCGATCTCTGAATGAGGTTGAGGATTATTACCAATCATGCCTAAAGCGGCTGTGGTAAGTGGAACAGTTAAAGCTAAACGTACAAGATCTTTTCTTGCTGGCAAATGGAGATGTGAAGCACCTTCAATATTTGTCATATATTTTTATAATAACAGACTACTATAAGTTTGTCAATAGGATAACCTATAAAAATAGTAATATCTACATATCAGATGTGTATAAATATCATATAGATGAGCTAAAATCATCTAAAATGAATCTCATTTTTATAAATTTTGCTCGATGCTTATAGACCTATAGCTTAATTTATTTGAATACTACGAGATGAGAGATTGATTCTATTACCAGAGATTTTGTGATAGAGAAAGTACTTATAATATACACTTATACGCTAGTATTTTTAATCAACTTTGCGGAGTAGGAAAAGTCACTCATGAGATTGGCGACGCATGTGCTCAAGGATCAGATTACGGATAAACTTCGATTTGGTGATCCCTTCGCGTTGACTAGCATCCTCAATATATTCAAGGAGTCGCGGATTAATGAAAAAGTTGAAACGGCGGTCGCGACGTTGACGGGCATGATCGAGAACCTCTTTTAATACTTTTTTCAGATTTTTCTCTTGATAACTGCGTATGATGAGTTTTTCTTCTTCAAGACCGGCAAAGAGAATGGGTATGTTATTTTTATAATAAAGGACTATCACTGGCTTACCAAACTCCAGAGCTCGTTGGATAAGGAAACCGACACCCAAACTCGGCTCAGAGACCTCAAAAACACAGATATCACTTTCCTGGACAGCATGAATTTTTTTATTGGCATAAGCAGTGTAGGACTTGGAGTCTTGATTGGCCCGCTCAATCAATTCGGGATAAGTTAGTTTGATAACGTCATCGTCTATCTGAGTAAAACCTAAGTCCTGGATCTCTTTGAAGATTTTTTTATAAAAATTACTGTATGTACTAACTCCTCGCGGTGAAGCCGCGAAAAAGACTTTCATGGCTTTCCAGAAACTATATCAGAGCTCTGATCCTTTTTCAATCGGAACTTGGATAAAGTTTTTCGTATTGTGGCATCATTTAAATCAAGAAAGTATACATCCGCTTGTCGATCATACGGAGTCGCAAACGTGCCTATATAATTTTCAGAAAAATGTTTGTTGCTGAATGTTTTGCCGGCGCGTCTGCTTGTATAATAAATGATGCTTTCTGCGCCTTGAGAACTCACTAAATCTGCTGCTGCAGCAAACTCTTCTTTTCCAATACCGCGACCGGCAAGAAAAGGCCTGGTATACCACATACCAAAGTGAGCTGCTAAACCTGCGGCGTGGGATAATTTTGCATCTGAAAGTAAAGATGCTCTCTTTCGATTGTTTTCTTTGTGAGGTTGATGAAGCCATTTATCAAGTGGCTCATCTACCTCTGGTTTGACTGCGATACAAGAATTGACTCTGCCTTCTGGATCCTGAGCAACTATGATCGTCCCAAATTCCTCTGGGTTGTGTTTTTCAAATATATTATCCATCAGCCTCAAGTAATCTGAGGTAACTTCCTGAAGCTCTTTTTCAGAGTAAAGATCATGATCTAAACCTTCTGTGTGACAGAGAACTATATTGTTTAGAATGGGTTCTACGTCCGCTTGGGTAGCAAATCGCAGTTGATGCTCCGAAGCTGAATATTCTTTGGAAGGTGTATTTATTGAATAAGTAGTTTCGGAGATCATATATTCATTATAAAAAATGTTGCGTTATTATACAAAATTATTTGCAGTGTGGTAGAGTTTTTTAAGAGAAAATTTTAAGACTATTGCATACGCTCAAAATACGTTTTCAAAACATCGCGAGCGAGCGGACCGGCAACATCTGAACCTTGACCACCTTCTTCAACTAAAACGGTAACAGCAATTTCGGGAATACTGGTCTGAGGATCTGAGGGAGCATAAACGGTAATCCATGCGTGTGATGGATCGGTCGGTCCATGGGACTCGGCGGTACCGGTTTTGCAGGCAAGTTGAACTGGGACATCTTTACCTGCCTGTTTTACTTTGAAATCAAAAAGGGGCCAACCAGTACCGCCCGTGGTACATGCTTCAGTCATCCCTTTTTGAATAAGAGCAAGATTTTCGTCTGAGATGGGTAATTTTTGACAGGCAGGTTTCGTATACGCTTCTTCATCTGACCCTGCTAAGGAGGAGTTAGCATTTACCTTCAAAAGTCGAGGCTGGCAAAGAGTACCGTCGTTGGCAATGGCAGATGTCATCATAGCCACCTGCAGTGGAGTAACCACAAGGTATCCCTGGCCAATGGAAAAATTGTATGTGTCACCAAGGTACCATTGCTCATGTAAGCGATCCTCTTTCCAGAAAGGAGACGGCACCATACCCTCGGATTGATCTATGCCAAGCTGACTTTTTTTACCATAGCCGAAGATTTCTGCCCATTTCTTAATTTTTTCCGGACTGAGAAGCTGGCCGGTTTTATAAAAAAAGATGTCGTTTGACCGTTGAATCGCTTTTACAACATCAACCATACCATCTTTTTTACCGTATTGGAGAAAGTACCAGTTGCCAAACTTTAAAGGACCCGCTTCAACCACACCAGTATCTTCAATTTCTGTAGTTGGAGAAATTCTTTTCTCCTGAAGGGCACCGGCTGCCAGAACAATCTTAAACGTTGACCCTGGAGGATACGTACCTTCTGTTGCTCGATTAAACAGTGGTTTATTTTTATCAATAAAATATTTTGAGATTGCCTTACTGTCATTATCTTCAAATGCTTGAGGATTAAACGTAGGAGACGAAGCCAAGACAAGTATTTCGCCTGTTTTAGGGCGAAGTGCTATAATAATTGCCTTTTTATCTTTTATTAGATCATAGGCTTTTTTCTGTAACTCAGCATCGACTGCTAACTGAAGTGTGGCGCCATCGATCGGTGGAATGACTGTCAACGTCTTCATCGACTTACCTGTGGCATCGACCTCAACTAGCTTCTTACCATACGTGCCACGAAGTGAACACTCAAACAGTTTCTCAACGCCTTTTTTACCGACTTTAAAGCCGTTTTTTAATTTAGTTATGCAGGTATCATTGTTCAAATTATCAGCATCAGCTATCTGACGGTACCCGATAAGGTGAGCAAATATTTCAGGGTCCACGTAAGTACGACGCGAGGATAAACGATCACCGGTGTCGGAAACATTGGCATCAAAGTTTTGGGCTAAAATAACACCTTTTCTGTCTATAATGGTGCCGCGTTTTGGTTCGATAACAATTTCACGAATTCTGTTTTCATCCGCCAATACATGGTAATGAGAACCTTTAACAATGGTTAGTTGAAATAAACGCAGGACTAATATGATAAAAAAGATTCCCACACTTCCTAAAAAAAGAATTAACGGAAAAATAGATGGACTCTTTGAATCAGGAGAAAAGTCCATGCCACCATCATAACCCCGCTTGATGTAGGGAAATTTATTCATCGGTATCTATAATAGTAGCAAATTTTATGACCTTTGAGAAGTCAGGATAAGCTATCTATTCGATTAAACCTTTTTCTTCCTCAGAGGCGATGACTTGAAAGCCAACATGTGATTGGCCGGCGAAGAACAAGCCTTCACCAATACCGGCAGATAAAAGAAAATGTTTTTCGCCACCTGTGAGAAAAAAAGTTTCGGTAATTTTCTCAACAGCTGCAGTAGATTGTTTCAGAATGATCTGAAGACTTGAGTTGGTAATAATGGCTTTTCCCTCATCTGTTGAAAGAAAATCTTCAACGTCCTGGGTAATGGTCGTCAACCCCAGAAGATATTTTCGGGCACGCTTGGCGAAACTGTGCAAGTAGGCGCCTGAGTCCTTATTTTTTATTAAGTACCAGGCTTCGTCAACAACCAGTATTCTTCTTTTGCTCTCGCGACGGATACGATTCCAGATATAGTCAAGCACAATATACATCGCGACGGGGCGAAGATTTTCTTCAAGATCGCGAATGCCAAAAACAGTCAATTGATTTTTTATATCAAAACTCGACTGTTGATTAAAAATACCAGAGGCCGAACCTTTCACATATTTTTCAAGTCTGTCGGCCAGCTCTTTCGCCTCAGCTGTTTCCATACCGATAAGAATTTTATACACATCCTCAAGAAGCGGTGGTTCGAGTTTAAATGTTTCAGGATCTTGAGTAATACCTTTTGATCGGTATGTTAATACGAGTGCTCGATCAATAAGAGCATCCTGGGAAGGGGTTAAATCTCCCATCATCACTCGCATCAGACTATGTAAATCAAGAATTTTATTAGATAGTTCATCAGGCTCCGGATTAACCGAAGTAATTTCAAACGGATTCATTTTAAACGTTGAAGAAGCAGAAAACTCAACAAACTCACCCGCCATTGACTCAGCCAACTTCCGATACTCGTTTTCTGGATCTATAATGATGACATCGGTGCCCATCATCAAAGATCTGGCTGTTTCGAGCTTGATCATGAAGCTTTTACCGCCGCCTGATTTACCTAAGATAACAGAGTTAGCATTTTCAAGCATAAATCTGTCAAAAATGATAAGACTACCATCGTGCTGATTGATGCCGTATAAAATGCCTTCATTTCTCGTTAAAGAGGCTGTGGAAAATGGAAACGTCATTGCAAGCGACGTCGAGTCCATGTTGCGCCAAACGGCCAATTTATCATAAAACATCGGGAGCGTTGACTTGAATCCTTCTTCCATCTGAAGAGTGGCTTGTTTGGCGATGATAAGAAGTGAGGAGAGAGTAGCATCAATTTCTTTGGTGATTTGATTGAGTTCATTCAGACTTTCGGCCGGAATAGTGATGTATAACCCAAATTGAAAAAAACGTTCAGCACCTTTGGCTAACTCAGCTTGCAAAGACAAAGCATCATCAAGAGCCACTTGGACTGTCGGATCAACCACTTTGCCTGCTTTAATATCGGTTTCAATAGTTGCTTCCATCTCGGCAATTTTGCGTTTCAACTCATCCAGAACTGCTTTGGCTTCAGTGGGGTAAATAAACATCGAGATGTAAAGAGGATGATCAAACGTAATCAAGTTGTACAACCAGTTGGCAGAAACATAGCGAGGATAACCGACTACATACAAAGTACGATAATATTTTTCATCAACTTTAATGTTGTTAAAATCTACCTCAACATAAGAAGGTGCAATGATATCTGTTATGCCAAATGCACCCTTGGCCATAAGGTTCGATACGTTCTGCACACCATTTGGTAATGATTTAGAAGAAGTGGACTTATTGTTTTTTTTGCCTAAACCCAACATAATTTTCTTGAGTTAACCAGGAGTAACCACCACATCTGTGTAACTTTCGACCGGTGCTAATTGCCGACCAGTCTGAGATGGGTTATATAAATTGTAAAAAAGATCAACAATCTCTTGTTTCTGAAGAATAGTTGCACGTAAACCAATTTTTGCAAGAAGACGAAGAAGGTGATCACGCTTGGGGTAGAGTGCCGTTTTCGCTCTCGTGATAATGTACTCTTTCTTTAACCCCTGAGCATTAACACCGCTGACTCCCAACTCCAAGGGCGAAAACGGCACCAGGAAAAAAAATCGTTTTTCAAGGACCGTATTTTTTTTCACAATTGCTTTGATGAAATCTTGATAACTCACGAGTCTTTTTTTGATTAAATCATTATGCATGGTTGTAATTTTCCCATTCAGATATTCAATGTATGAGGAAATGTCCATTTTTTTCGAAAGAATCAGTATTTGAGCTGGAAATGACAAGGAGTTAAGTAAGCTTCCATACGCATAAATAATCGACCCCTGCTCCTCCTGAGACAACAACCAGAAATTTACCGCTCCGACCTCAATAATGATAGCGGCTGAGTGATCTTTCATCAGCAAGATATCATCACGCACATCTTCAAGTTCAATAAACTGCTGTGTAGACGATCTAACCGGTGAAGTTACTTTTTGTTTTGCCATATCACATGATCTCTTTTGAGTAAAATTCATAAGACGGCTGCTGTGCGCCGCCTATAGTTATTTTCATTCTATCAAAAAAATAGCCACCATTTGGATCCTTCATCTCAACAAAATATTCTCCTTGTGGCAATGCGTTAAACGTCGCAAACACTCCATGCGGATTCGTCTTCAATAATCGAATTGGTTTATCTTGAAGATCTTTGATATATACAAGAATGCCTGGAAGTGGTATTTTTTTATTATTTTTTATTATCCCAGTCATAAATGGATGTGTAGCTGGTCCATGAATAATCTGGGGTTGTTGCGGAGAGGGAACAGATTCTGCGCGATACGTCATGTGCGGCGTGGGTGGTTGTGCTACTGAAACCTTCGAAGATACAGATGATTGTTCGGTTGTAACAACTTGTGCAGGTTGATTGGTTTGGGGAACGGCAATAAGGGGATTTTGCAGTAGTGTCTGAATTTGTTGTTTCTTTTGGATGGTTGGCTCATCTTGCGTTTTCGACTTTGACTTTGTTTGCTGAAGATACGCAGTCAATTTCTCTTGAGTTTCGATGTGACTAAGAATCTTATGTGGATCTGTTACAAAATACAGATCGTTTAAGAAGGCTAAACTGCTATTTTGTTTATGATACAGATACTGCGTCGGTGAAGTAATTCTTCTCATAAAGTTTTTCAGCCAGACATCCATTGGGCGGTCGTTAATAGGCAAAAAAGCTACAGCAACTCCCAATCCAGCTACTAAAGCGCCACAAATGATATTAACAATTGGTATCGGTACAAGCTTCCAAACCACAAAGGCTGTCGGTATGAAAACAACCAGATATAGAAACTGCTTCAAGGTCATAAACCCGATCAGTTTAAACTCAAAAGTTGTGATTTGACGAGGGATAGGATGCTGCTCCATATTACTTCAGTGTAGCATAAACAAGCAAGTCAAAAACGAAGAATATAGGAAAAAGATTACGTCAACAAATCATCAACACTGCAACCGTTATATTGCGTGTCTGTAATGTCTCGTTTTGGTTTGTAACGATTTATCTCGGAAGAGATCAACTCATTGTCGAGTGTTATAAAAGGACTCCAGCTTAAATCATCTTCGGCATAAATATGATTGGCTCCTTCTCTCGTATTTCTTCTAAAAATTCTATTAATACTTTCCTTTCTTGGTTGTCTTTCCATCTACATACAATAATATGTGGCTTGGAAAAAGTCAATAAGAAAAATGAAGTTGGTATAATGACGTAATGAAAGTCCTTCTCGCAAAAGTAGTGACAGTTATTGATAAAAATAGTGCTATTATTTTATTTTTCATTTTCTTAGTGTTTTTTTACTTACGTTTTTTCCACATCCAGCATGAAGGCTCTTTCGGTTTTGACCAAGCACGAGACGCTTATATAGCCCGCGATATCGTACATGGCAAACTTTTTACACAGGGACCATGGACAGGCAATGGTCATCTTCATATCGGCCCACTTTACTATTATGTATTAGCAATTTTTTTCTTTTTATTTAATCTTGATCCTATTTCTGCCAATTACTTAAATATTCTTTTTAATATTTTCAACTTCCTAGCTATTTATTACGTCATCATGAAACTAGCCGGAAAGAAGAGCGGGCTGTTGGTTGTACTTATCTATACTTTTAGCGATTACTATATTACTCTTAACAAAGTTGCTTGGAACGTGACACCGATGATCGGTCTGGCGGCACTAATTTTTTATGGCATTATTCAGATTTATGAAGAAAAGTACCGGTGGTTTTATAGCGTAGCAATACTCGCAGGATTGTATTTTCATGCACACTACACGGCTCTTTTTCTAACGGTTATTATTCCTCTATCCTTAGTATTTCTTAAAAATAAGAAAAAAGCCCTCAAATACATATTGCTCAGTATCCCATTATACCTTGTTTGGTTTGTCCCCAACGTTATCGGAGAAATTATCAGACAAAATAGTGACGCGGGAAGATATCGGGAGTTTTTTCAGTATTTTTATCACGGATTTCATTTAAGATTTTTTTTGTATTTATTACCGTATCATTTCGTTTTATTTAGTAAAAATTTTTCAATACTCGGGAAATTTTTTCAGTTTATTTTGCCAATTGTTTATATAGTAACGGTGATTTTTTATGAAAAAGAACGGAGAGAAAAGATTATTGCATACATCGTTCTGATGTTTTTTTTAATACCTATTATTGGATTTAGTCTTTACGGCGGAACACTTTCTGAGTATTACTATCTTCATACAACTATCTGTATTTTGTACATTTTGATTTATTTAGGGAAGAAACTTTTGAAAATACACTTCAACAGTATGATTATCCTGTTGAGTTTTTTCTGGATAATCAACTTTTATCTTGGCAGCAAAAATCACTGGATCAAACAAAACTCAGGCGGTCTACCAGATACTAAATTATTTGTTAGAAATCAAATCTTAAATGGCAAAATAATCCCGTTTAATGAAGGACATATGGATTCGTATCTTTATACCATTTGGACTGTTGATGGGAAGCGGTTTTAGGAAAGTTATCGATATAAAATCGGTTTTTCTTTCTGAGGAAGAACAAGACTCATTTTACGATCTGCGGCATTGACGCGCTCAACAAACGCTTTCACTTTTTTACCAACTTGAAGATCTTCTTCGCCGGTCAACTTACTTACATGAATTAAGCCTTCAACACCTGGCTCAAGTCGGACAAAGTATCCATATCGTTCTTTACGAATAACTTCGCCTTCAACATCCTTATCTTTGGGATAGCGCTCTTCAATTTTTGACCAAGGATCTTTTGTCAGGCGTTTCAATGAAAGATTAAGTTTCAAATCAGTTTCATTCTTTTCAACAACTTGAACTTTGATGGCTTCACCTGGACGAACGTAGGAAGAAGCATCGCTCACTTTTTCCCAGGAAATCTCGGATATATGTACGAGTCCCTCCACTCCATCGATTTCACAAAAAATGCCAAATTCTGACACTCCCAAAACTTTGGCCTCATACTCTTGACCAACTTTAATCTTGTCAAACTTTGCTCTAAGATCTTTTTGGGAAATTTTCATGACAGCAGCCTTTTGGGAGACAACGAGTCTATTTTTCGCCTGGTCAACTTCAAGTACTTTAACTTTGATTTTCTGGCCTTCAAGTTTCTCGGGATGCTCCATATGCTCTCCGACCAACTGAATTTTAGGAATAACTCCACGAATTCCCATGAAGTCTATAAAAACTCCTCCTTTGCCATACTCTCCGCACATCACTTCGATTTCTTCTTCATTATCTTTTTTCTCTTTGACAATGTCCCACTTCCCCCGATCGAAGAACTTGCGCATAGAAACTACAGGAAATCCATCTTTAGATTCTTCTGATATGATTTTCACGCGAACCGTATCGCCCTCTTTCAAATAGGGAAGATAGGTGGCGATCTCTTTGCCTTCTTTTTCTCCCAGAACAGCTAAAGCTTTCGCTCCGACATCGAAGAAAATGCCTTTTTTAGAGATGGAAACAATTTTGGCCGAAATCTCCTCGCCTTTTCTAACTGAAGCTGGGGAAACTTGTTGAAGTAAAAGTTCCATCGGGTTAATGTTTGCAGATTGAGTAGTTGAATTGGGCATCGGACGGTGTATCCTCCTCCACGTTGAATACGTGTGAACCTATACTATATCAAACACCCTATAAAAAAACAAGCCTAAACATGCTGTATATTAAAGTGACTGAAGCTGTTTACGGACTTTGGAGTTAAGATCACTAACCAATCGAATCGAGCTAGCTTCTCCTTCTGGCATCTGTTTAAGCAACGTATCAAGAAGTTCTTTATGTTTTAAGTTGCTTTGTTTCAAAGTAGTCACCGTTTCTTCTGAGTAAGATACGCCTTGTTTTTTTGAAGCCAATAAAAGTGGTGGAATCTTCAGAGCATACTTTTCACCTTTGGAAAACGTTGTTATGGCAAGCTCATTTTTACCTTTTTTAGCTAACATTATCGCCATAGCTGCCCGTTTATCAGATAGTAAAAGATATTCTTTCGCCTTCTCAGTATTATTGCGGGTTGTAAACTCCATGATTTTGTCGCGAGCTGCCTTCATGAAATAGAGCGGGTGATCGGGTAAAATACCGGGAAATGGTAGTGTATACATGACTCCATCGTCACTGGTATCGGCAATTTGAGAACTAGTAGCCGGACTTAAGATGTAAAAAAATGGCAGAGAGAGGAAAAGGACCAAAAGAATAGCAAAGGTTATCAGAAAGGCCTTCTTCATAAATAGCATTATATCAACTTTGGGGCTAAAAAACAATCCTCCGACATAAAAGTCGGAGGACGTCTAAGCTGAATATCATTTTATAATGCGTTTCAGACTTTTTCCAGCCGTAAAACCTGGAGTTTTTGTGGAAGGGATTTGAATCTCAGCGCCGGTTTGAGGATTGCGTCCCTTTCTTGAGGCTCGTTTGCGAACCATAAAGGTTCCAAAGCCTGTAACAACTACTTTTTCACCGCGTTTTAAAGCATCGGTGACTGATCCAAAGACAGCATTCACTGCATCTTTTGCAGCTTTACTGGTGAGACCAGCTTTTTTGGTTACTTGAGCGACTAGGTCTGCTTTTGTCATATAATATCTTTCTCGCCCCCTTTCTCTCTAAGAAATTTATATGGCCCCGAAAGGCGTCTATAAGTGGAATTGTTTTTTTTACCACCATAAATTAAGAATAGAGAGTTTTGGGCCTTGTGTCAATCCGTATTAAGAATATCTTATTGTAACAATCTGTATCAAATTTAGAGCTTTGCAATAAGGCAAATTGATGGCAATAAATGCCTCTGCCAATTTGGTCATTTTTTATTAAATTTTCGTTGTTACCTCTGCTCGCGTCTCGCGTAAAACCGTGATTTTGATCTGACCTGGGAACACCTCAAATTTTTTCTCGAGATCTTCTTTAATTTTCTCAGCCAGAACTAACGCATCGTCGTCGGAAACTTCGCTTGGCTGAACAACCACGCGCAGCTCACGTCCTGCCTGAAGCGCGTATGCTTCGCGAACACCTTTACGAGTCTTAGCAATTTCTTCGATAGTCTTGATTCTCTTCAAATACTCTTGTAAATCCTCGTGTCGAGCGCCTGGACGACCGCCAGAAACAGCATCGGCAATATACACAATAACCGCCTCAACTGAAGTAAATGGTGTATCTTCATGGTGTTGTGCTACAGTATCGATAATTTTCTGAGGAAATCGATGTTTTTTCAGTAGCTCTACACCCAGCTCCACGTGAGAACCTTCTTTGTCAGTCACAATTTTACCGATATCATGCATTAAGCATCCGAGCTTGACAACATTAACATCAGCTTTCAACTCATGGGCTAAAGCAATACCAATCCGAGTTTCCTCAAGCGTGTGCAGAATCATGTTCTGACCATAGGAGTAGCGATATTTAAAGCGACCCAGCATCTGAGTCAACTCCTGAGGAAGGTTAAAAACTCCTACTTTATGAGCTAGTTCTTCGCCTGCTTTGAAAATGATCTTGTCAATCTCCTCACGGGTTTTTTTAACAATCTCTTCAATACGCTGAGGCTGGATACGACCGTCTTTAATCAATCTTTCAAGGGATAATCGAGCCACTTCACGGCGCACTGCATCAAACGAGGATAATCGAATGGCACCCTCCTCCTCAAGATCAACATCGACTCCAGTCGCCAGCTCAAAAGAACGAATGTTTCGACCATCTTTGCCGATGATACGACCTTTGTACTCTTCACTTGGCAAATTTACTACTGATAAGGTGTACTCTGCCACGTAATCGGTAGCACCGTAACGCATGGCGTCTGCCAGTGCCTCTTTGGCTTTTTCGTCAACTGTGGTTTTAATATCTTCTTCAGATTGTTTAATACGCTTGGCGATCTCGCCTTTCAACTTGTCTTCCCAGCCTTGAAGAAGCAGGTTTTTCGCCTGGTCTTTCGTCATGGTGGAAACTTTTTCTAATTTATGAAGAATGCCTTCTCGCTTTTCCTCGAGATCCTTTTTTAGAAGCTCAATTGACTGTTTTTCGCCTTCAAGATGACCTTTCTCGCGATTGACTTGGGCTTCTTTATCTTCAATTTGCTGCTCACGTCGGGCAAGTCTTTTTTCAAGATCAACTGTCTCAAACGTAGCTTTACGTGCTTCTCTCTCGGCCTCTTGTTTGATATGAAGGGCCTCTTCATTCGCCTTGAGAATGATTTCTTTCGCTTGCTGGCGAACCTTGGCAAGCTCGGCATCTTGCTTTTTTTTAGAAGGGAAGATGCTTTCGATAAACTGAGGGAGCATAGGAATATTGGAGCCTGAAGAAGCGATATACAGGATTAACTAATGAGAATCACGATAGGGGGGAAACGGGTTATTCTCATATAGTCAATAAGTTTATAGGTAAAAAATTTATAAACATGAATGCTTAGTATCCTGTATTTGCTTTGCTTCAAGCAAATTGCTAATTGTTCCTATTGTACTCTCTTTTATCCGATTCTTCAATCGGAAATGTGGATTATACTATCAATATGAGAAATACAAGAACTGTGCGCTTCACAAAAGAAGGGTATGAGGAATTGTTGGAAGAGCTGAGGAAACTTCAAGAATCTCGAAAAGAGGCGGTGCAAGAAGTGTCTCGCGCGGCTGAGATGGGAGATCGGAGTGAGAATGCAGCTTACAAAGTCGGTAAACAGAAACTTTCGTCAATCGATAGTAGAATCCGCCATATTAATAAAATTACAAAGCGTGCAGAAATTATTCAGAAAACTAAAACAGATGCTATAGATATAGGCTCAGCCGTTGAAGTGACGGATGGAGAAAATACTTACACGTATAAAATTGTCGGTGATTATGAGGCCGACCCACAACAGGGTAAAATTTCACCCAATTCACCCGTTGGCCGCGCCTTAATGGGAAAAAAAGAAGGTCGTGTATCGGTTCAGACACCAACTGGCGTTAAGGAATATACAATTGTCAAATTTAAGAATCTTCTTGTAGGCGATTAACTGCTTTTTTTATTGAGTCAAAACTAAATCCTCTTCTTGATAAAAAGGCGGCTGCTTTTTGGAATCGCCTTCGTTTATCAAGACTGGCGAATCGATGCCATTTCGACCTTAATGCTTCATACGCCAGTTCCTCTTCGTTACTTTCTGTCTCGGAAAAATACTCATCAATCAAGTCTTTGGAAATACCTAAGCGAAATAACTCATTTCTTAGTGCAAAAGCACTTTTTGGTTTGGTCCGATTCCTCTGATCAACAAACCAGGTAACAAATTTTTTATCATTGATAAAATCACTTGATTTCAACTGCTCAATTGCAGAAACAACAACATCACGCGGCCAGTGATATCGCTCAGCTTTTTTTAGTAAATAGTCGCGAACTTCTTTTTCTGTACGAGGACGAAACTTCAGATAAAAATATGACTTGTTCAAGGCATTATTTAGCTGCTCTTTGAATTCGGAGTCGTCCATTTATTTTTTCTTTTCTTTGGTCTGACCTTGTTCGGCAATTTCTTTGACGATTTTTTCACTAAACTTCGTGTCTTCTGACAACATACTTTTAACCGCTTCTCTCCCCTGACCTAACATCTTATCACCATACTTGATGAACGAACCGCTTTTGGTAAAAACACCCGAGTTTATGGCCGCATCAATCAAACTTTCTTCCCGATCAATCCCTTTTGCAGTTACAACAAACTCTGCTTCTTTAAATGGCGGAGCCACTTTGTTTTTCACAACTTTTACCCGATGACGTGATCCATATACTGCATTGGCAGTTTTTAACGTCTCGATTTTTCTCACATCCATACGGATCGAGGCATAAAATTTCAGCGCCAGGCCGCCTGACGTGGTTTCGGGATTACCAAACATGATACCGATTTTTAGACGAAGTTGATTGGTGAAAATGATCGTGGTTTTTGATTTGGAAACAACACCGGTCAATTTTCGCAATGCTTGAGACATAAGACGCGCTTGCAATCCCATCTGCGCTTCTCCCATATCTCCCTCTATTTCGGCACGAGGCACAAGTGCGGCCACTGAGTCAATGATTACCAGATCTACTCCACCGGAGCGTATTAACGCTTCTGCAATCTCAAGTGCTTGTTCTCCTGTATCTGGTTGAGAAATAAGAAGATCGTCAAGATTCACTCCGATTATTCGTGCCCACTCGGGATTCAAAGCGTGCTCGGCATCAATAAATGCGGCCACTCCGCCTTTTTTTTGAACTTCGGCAATAAGCGATAAACAAATTGTAGTTTTGCCAGAAGCTTCCGGTCCATAAATCTCTATGATACGACCGCGAGGAATACCACCAACACCCAACGCAACGTCCAATGGCATAATGCCAGTTGGAATTATTTCAACTGGGACATGGGGTGTTTCTCCAAAGCGCATGATCGAACCGCGACCAAACTGTTTCTGGATTTGTTCCAATGCTAAATTAACTGCTTGAAGTTTCTGGTTTTTATCAGTAGCCATAAGAGTTGATTAATTGTAATTTTTTAATGCATACGTTATATATTATTTCAGATTTATTTGCAATGGATTATATGCGACTATTTCTTATTTTTTCCCTTTAGGAAGTCTTTTTCTCTTCATCCGGTCATTTATTAGTTGTTCAATATCATCGATGTATGTCATGTACATCACCTTCTTTCTCGAGTAAATTCTTATGTACTAACTATAAGATGTTGTGGTAAGAGCAAATTAAGAAGAATGTTATAAGTATGTATGAATCTGCAGTGTTTTTATTTTTCGGTTTTATTAGAGGAGTTCGTGTTTAAAGCAAGTGATGTAATTTCTTTCCAAAACTGCGCAGATTCTCTGGGTAAAAAACGCAACTGCGCGTAAAAATGATCTTTAGGGACAGATTCTTCTACTTTAGTATTGATAATTAACTCGCCTTCTTTCGCCATCACTCGGATAGGTATCTCTAATCGTTGCGCTGCTAAATACATAAAGGCAAGTGCGCTTGCAGGGAAAAAACCAGAAAAAGTATAACGAGATTCAGTATATGAAAATTTCTCTTCCATTTTCTAATTTTACCAAAAATAACCTTAGATAGCAAATACTATAAGATATGGATGAGCTTTAGATTATGTAGATAAGGCTGATAACGATTACTCCCCATAAAAGTATCGTGGTAATAAGAGGTACATCAGTGGTAATCAACTGCTCCGGTCGCTCACCTTCAGCTTTCTCGTATAAAAGTTGCGAGTAACGGGCAATTCCATAAACCACTAACGGTATGGTAATCATCATCAACTTTCTGGTTTCAAATGTCGGGAAAATATGGGCAAACAATTGAGTAGAAACAGCATTAGCCTCAGGTGAATATGTATAAGTAGAATAAGCAATGATCGTCGCTGTGGCAAATGTATACGTCAAGAAGTCTATAAAATGCTCTTTATATCTATACAACGACTCACGCGTTTCTCGGCCATGGACAACAAGCTCTGCGTGACGTTTGACAGCTGCCATAAAAAGCGATATAAAAAAAATTGTTAGAAGAAGCCAGATAGGTATGTGCCAGCCGGAAACAATTTCGCCAGCAAACGTGCGCAACATAAAAGAAAATGAAATAGCAAAAATATCCAAAACTGGCTGTTTTTTCAAATAAAGTGAGTAAAAAATGTGAAGGAGTATAAACGCTAAACATATCAAGAAAAAACTAATTGAAAAAAAGAGCGAAATAATAAGAGCAAATAACGTCAGCAAAAATACAACAAACGTTGCCTGAGCAACACTAATCTCCCCTGCTGCTACTGGTCTAAAACGTTTAAGTGGATGTTTAATGTCGTAGGGATAATCGATAATGTCGTTTAATAAATAGGAAGCCGAAGACAAGATACAAAAGACAAAAAAAGCAAACAAGGTCACTAAAATCAGATCTGCCTCGAATAATTTTCCTGAAAAAATGATTGCCGTAAAAACTACCAGATTCTTAATCCATTGATTCACACGGAGAGCCCGCGCCCAAAGCAAAAACCTTCCTTTTTTCATCTTCTTGAATTATACTATAATTTACAGTTCACTATTATATGATCAACCTTGATGACAAAAATGCTATTCATGAAACTCAAGGCGATGAAACGGTTTTACAATCTATCAATGCACTCCCCAATCAGCTGAAACAATCATTTACCGAATCACTTCATGTTTCATTTCTCCAAGAATACAAAAAAATAAAAAATATTGTTGTTTGTGGTATGGGCGGTTCACGCTTTCCGTCAATTATATTGAAAAATCTTTTTAAAGAAGAAATTACTTTGCCCTATTCTGTCAATGATGATTATATTCTTCCTGGATACATTTCCGCTGAAACATTGGTTATTCTCTCCTCATATTCTGGAACAACGGAGGAAGTAATTCATGCAGGTAAAGTTGCTCAGGAAAAAGGGGCTCTCATTACAGGTATCACCAACGGTGGTGAAGTCGCCAGTTTTTTAAAAAATAACCACCTGCCTTTTTATATCTTTGACCCGAAATTTAATCCCTCAAAACAACCACGTATAGGATTTGGGTATCTGGTAGGAGGACATTTAGGGTTGTTAATGAGTCTCGGATTTCTAAAAAAAAATCCTGAAGAAATTGAACGAGCGATAGATAATCTCACTGAGTTATTAAAAAAATACACTATTGATACTCCTTCTATAGAGAACCCTGCCAAAACTATTGCGCAAAAACTCTATCAAAAATTTCCTTACTTTATCGTTTCCGAGTTTTTAACAGGAATCGGCAATGCCATAGCCAATCAGGTTAATGAAACTGCCAAATCAATCTCATCTTTTCGCGTTATTCCAGAACTCAACCATCATCTTATGGAAGGACTAAAGTTCCCTGATAAACATAAAGAGATTGCGACTTTCGTATTTTTTTACTCTTCACTATATTCACCTCAGATACAAAAAAGATTTACCATCACCAAAGAAGTGGTTGAACAAAATGGTCTTCAAACTATCTGGCATGAACTAACAGGTGCAACAAAAATTGATCAAGCGTTTGAGTTAATGGGTTTAGGAAGTTATGTGAGTATGTATTTGGCTGCCTTGTACGAACAAAATCCAACTGCGATACCATACGTCGACTACTTCAAAAAGAAATTAAAAGAAATGAATGGGAAAAGTTAAAAAATTTTTAAAAATACTTGGGCCGGGATTTATTACAGGTGCTTCTGACGATGATCCTTCAGGTATAGCCACCTATTCACAAACTGGTGCACAATTTGGGTATCAGCAACTTTGGGCAACTCTTTTCACGATCCCATTTATGACGGTTGTTCAGGAGATGTGCGGCCGGATCGGATTAGTCACCGGAAAGGGTCTTGCAGGAGTCATTCGCAAACATTATTCAAAACCGTTTCTCTTTGCTGCAGTTTTTATCCTTTTTTTTGCAAACATTATCAACATCGGCGCTGATCTGGGAGCTATGGCATCATCTGCTCAGCTTGTTTTTAAACTCCCTTTTGCAGTTTGGCTTATAGGAATGACGGTAGTCACATTAATACTTGAAGTGTTTGTATCGTACAGATTGTATTCACAATTTTTGAAATATCTAGCGCTTTCGTTGTTTGCCTACATTTTTACGGTTTTTATTATTAAACAAGACTGGATGAAAATTTTTGTGTCAACGCTTGTTCCATCGATATCATTCAGTAAAGACTATATTTTAAATATCGTGGCATTTCTTGGTACAACGATCTCGCCGTATCTTTTTTTCTGGCAAGCAGGGGAAGAAGTGGAAGAAGAAGTTGAAGAAAAAAAACTCCGCACCATGGGACTTGGGAAACCAACGATTAATATACGCACCATTAGAAAAATGCGCGCCGATACATTAATTGGTATGGTGTTTTCAAACTTAATCTCGTTTTTTATTATTATCACGACTGCGTCAACTCTTGCACAACACGGGATAAAAACTATTGAGTCAGCCGATCAGGCAGCTCTGGCACTCCAACCAATTGCAGGCAACCTGACATTTATTTTATTTGCCGTCGGCATCATTGGCACGGGACTTCTTGCTGTACCAGTTCTCGCAGGATCTGCTTCGTATGCTTTAGCCGAAGCTTTTGGACTAAAAGAAGGCCTTTACCGGAAATTTACCCAGGCTCACGGATTCTATGGTATTATCACCATCGCCACTCTTATCGGACTTCTTGTTAACTTTACCCATGTAAAACCTTTTCAAATGCTCTATTACACAGCGGCACTCAATGGCATTTCTGCTCCCCTGCTTCTTGTATTTATCATCGTTATTGCCAATAACAAAAAAATCATGGGAAAATATACAAACTCTTTACCAAGAAACATCGCTGCCTGGACTATTACCGGAGTAATGACGCTTGCAAGTCTCGGGCTTTTACTATTTCTTATTAAATGACCCCGCTTGAGAAGAATGGGTACTTGCAATTTTTCTCCTGTTTAAAAAAATCTGTCGGCCACTTCTTTACCAAGTTTAACTGCGTAGTTGGTTCCCCGATCATTAGGATAGGTCATATCAAGATTAGCGATGTAAAAATTCTTCAAAGGTGTTTGAAAATCTGGTTTATTTTCGACAAAATCGCGATCAAAAACTGGCTGAGCAAAAGGAGCTTTAAATAAAAATCTTTTGGTTTTGGAAAGATCAAACTGCGGGTTAATCTTTTTCAGATGTGGAGTAATAAATCTGACAAGGGTTTTCTCATCCATGTTCCATATTTCACTCCCCTGATCAACATACCAGCCGATATATGCCAAATGACTACCACCGTAGTGGACTGGATCCATAAAATTGGTGTGTTGAGCCACGATCATAAGCGGTGTTTCCGGATCACAGATATTTAACCAATAGGTTTTTTTTAGAATGGGTTTTTTGGACTCAACAATTAGAACTACCGCATTCAGGTAATGGAGTTTTTTAAACTTTTCAAAGTAACTTACCGGAAATAGATTGCCTGTCATACGAGCTAAAATCACGCTTGGCAACGTTGAAATGACAGCGTCAAACGAATCCGAACGAATACTGCCTTTTTGATCTTTATAGGTAACAATATAGCCCTCTCCCCTTTTGGTAATTTTTTGGACTTCGTGGGATTTTTTTATAAAAACTCCAAGCTCAGTATTTATCTTTTCCAGATGCTCCACAAACGTCTGAAAACCACCTTTAATGTACCCTAAAGACTTTGTCCGCACCTTAATTCGTGCCCAGATAAATGAGGCAAGAATATTTCCCGCATATTTTCCGAACTTTTTCCGCATTAACTCACCGAAAATCATATTCCAGGCACGCTTCCCCATACTTCGAGTAAAAAACTCTTCCGCCGAATACCTCTCGTAAAGAGACAGAAATGGTGAAAATTTCAAGCAGGCCAGTATTACGGCTGCTCTAAGTTTATTAAATAGAGGAAGTAGGGGAAATTTAAGGAAATCTTGCGGAGTATCTACGGGAAATATGCGGTAATTATCATAAACCTTGTAAAACGAGGCTGTCTCAGGGGAGTGAAAAAATATATTGTCAAAACTCGACTCTTTTGCCAGGCTCAAAATGTGCTTATCTGATGCAAAAAGATGATGATAAGCCCGCTCGAGCGGCCAGTCCCAGTTTTTCTCTTTGAAACCGACAGCTAAACCACCCAAGATAAGCTCTTTTTCAAAAATCGTCACCTGATGGCCTTTTTTTATCAAGTAGTAGGCGGCTGACAAGCCAGCGAATCCGCCTCCGAGAATGGCAATTTTCATGGACTAATTATATAGTATCAATTTCCGCATAATTACCGCACATTCACCGCAAGAATTATTGTGAAAGGCTACCGGAGTTCATAGACCCTTCAGGGCCTGAAGGAGGACAACAGTAACCACCACTGATACAGCGGTTGGGGTAAAGACACTCAGCACTGCAAGCTTGTCCCATAGGAACACAGGCAGGAGTTGGAGAAGGAGGTGGAGGATCAGCACAACAATGAAATCCTTCATAACAATCGCCTTGACCAGAACCATAACGACAAGACGTTGAGTTTAATACACAATAACCTTCACACGTGGGATCGGAATGATAGCGTAAAACCGCATAACCGCGAACTTCATTAGTGATAACACAGGTGGCCGATCCAAATACCGGATACGCATCTACATGATCAGTGAAGGTTCCTGTAACCTGATATTGCACAGTATCGCCGACGTGATTACAAGGAAGGCTTAACGGATGACCTGGATCGCCTCCAAAAAGAGCATATGTCCCGCTGACTTCTCCATACGGTGAAGACGTTGATGTTAGTGTATAACTATTAATAACTCTATTGGTGCTAGGAAATTCACCGTTTGAGATTTGTATCTTATACTGAGCTGCAGGCGGCTTCGGTTCAGGCAAGTCATGATTGCCACCAGACTTGATCACAGAAGTACCACTGTCAATCCCAGCTGCTTTTGACTGATTGTTTAAACTTTGTCTGGCGGATAACACACCAATGCTAAATATCATCATCATCAAAACAAAGATGCCAAAAAGTGCAAAGATATTTTTCCAGTCTATGGTTTGGCGAGATTTCATAGCTTGAATAATTTTCACTATAGAAGATTCTACAAAGACTGTCAAGAGAGCCTATCAGATTTTCAGATGATCGAAGATTTTTTTATTTTTAAAAAACTCACTAAACAGCGTCTCAAGGAACAAAAAGGAGGGGATAGCTAAAAGAACTCCCAAGACACCGCCGCCAACGCGTTGACCGACAATCAAAGCAATTAAGGTTACAATTGGATTGAGTCCAACGGCGTTTCGCATAATGATTGGAACGATAAGATTATTTTCAAGTTGTTGAACGACGATCGATACGGCAATCGCGGCAAGACCCATGACATACGATTGAGAAAAACCAATAAGTGCCGCCGGAACTGCAGCAAAAATTGGCCCGAGGTTTGGTACAACTTCAAGAAGGCCAGCAAGAACTGCCAAAGGAAGTGCGTATTTCAATCCAACCAGGTTAAATCCGATAAATGACAAACAACCGACAACCGTCATCAGCTGTATCTCTCCCCAAAACCAGGAAGACATTCTTCCTTCGGCACGACGAATGGTTTCGTTGATACGATGCGCTCTATCTTCGGGAAAGAATTTAAGAAGAAAACGTTTAATAATGTCCTCTTGGATCAAGAAATAGAAACTGAAAAAGATTGTGGTAACAAGAAAAAGCAGGTTAGAAAAAGCACTAGTTGCGACTTTAAATATCTGGCTCGTCGCATCAGGAATATACTGGGTAATCGAGTTCAAATTGAGATACGTATACAAAGTCGGATTCAAGTTACGAACAATCGTCGGCAAACTTATAATCAGATTGGCCGTCTCTGAAATAATCGGAGGAATAATCAGAGAAACGAGAAGAACAAAAATCAACACAACTGAAAGAAAAATAAGTAGTGCCGCAAGAAGTCGGGGAACTTTACGACCTACCAAATACATCACCGGTGGCCGAAGAGCACTCATAAGTATAAAGGCTATGAACAGAGAATAAATTAAGTCTCGAACAAGCCAAAAAAAGTATAAGCTGAGAAGAAATACGGTAGTCAAGACAATCGTCTTGAAGGAAATCTCAACCTTGTGTGTTTCCATATCATTATAATACCACATTAGATTTGACTTTTATCCGGTAAAGTGCCAGAATGAAGGTATGGAAGCTACTCAAATGGATGATTCTATAAGCACAAATCCTCAAGTTCTGTACTCCTGGAAAGCACCCCTTCGCGCATATAAAAAGAGAGCGAAAAACGTGCTGCGGTTTTATCTCGCTTTGGCATTACTTCTGTCGGTGATCGTGTTTTTTTTCGGAGATAAAATCCTACTTATACCTATCTGGGCAATACTTTTTTTATTTTATGTTTTAACAATTACGCCACCTCCTGAAGTAGAAAACAAAATCACTAAGTTTGGGGTAGAAAGTGCTGGGGTAACTGCCCGTTGGGAAATTTTATCTGATTTTTACTTTTTTCAGCGATTCGGTTTTAATATTTTGACGGTAGTCAGTCATGCGCCGTATTATCTACATCTTTACATGGTTGTGCCCACACCTGAAATCAAAAAAGAAGTCACCCAACTGCTTGCAGAACACCTGATTTATCTGGATAAACCACAACGAACCTTAACTGATAGAATGATTGACTGGTTTTCTCGACTTATGCCTGAGGACGAGATCGAGGAGACAACACCGACTTCATCCGTTCACCAAACGCAGGCACCGGCATCTCTTTAACACCAAACGTGCGACCCCAAACCAATACTCCTTCATCTGAAGATATAAGAAACCCGTCTGTCTCTTTGGCAAGCATAATCAGATCTAGGTCAGCCACGCTGTCTAAAAACCCAGTGCGAGTGGCCTGTCGATAACGATCACGAAATGTTTTCACAACAGGCCCGACTTTCATCTGAAAATCTTTTTTTTGCAGTTGTCCAGCACCAGCCATCAGCTCAGCTGCTTTTTGAATCTCCTCTTCTGCAACTGCTAACCCTCGATAGCTTCGGGCCCGGATATCCTCAATTAACTTGTAGAAAACCGGCGCCGCTACCTGTATTGAATGAGTGTCAGGACTTTTTATGGTAATTTCTGCTAAAAACTCTTTGAGAAACGGCTGTTCTCGATCATCGAAAAAACTTAGGAATTCATCAACGATTCGGGGGGGCATGTAAAAATGAGCCTCGCTACGAACTTTCTTAATTGCTTGAGTTAATGAAAACACGACCTCATCAGTTTTACCACCAAGATCCAACCCTGCTTCCATATTGAAAAACAGATTGGTGTCTAAAATATAGGTATCCATGATGCCATTATAACAAAAGAACTATTACAGCTGATAAAGGGCAATTAACGATAGTTGCCCGATGATGATTTGAACATTTTGGCTGGTTTATGCCGACGTAGTTTGTTTTTTTTGTTTAAATCAGTACCTCCATATATTTCTTCTTCTTTATCACGTCTTAGTTCGTTGATGATGACTGCTTGCATATTCTCTCTTGTTTCTTGGCTATTGTTTTCTTTTACAGATATGCCGGTGATAGAGGCAATCGCTAATAAACCAGCCATCATTGGTCGTAAAAAATGCTTCTGGAGATTGAGATGCTTATGTTGAGCTTTCCTTTCAAGTTTTTTTTCAGCAGAAGTAATTGGTATTGTGCTTGTATCACCCACATAAACCGTGAAAAAACTACCAAAGTTAAAAAGACTAGAAGAATTTTCTGCGATTACATCTTTTGCTGAGGATTCATTATAAGAATTATCACCTGTAATACGTTCACTCATGATGAGATTATATCATTGGTGAAATAAAAAGGTTAATAATATTTTCTTATCACACTTACAACGACTCCTCCGGTAACAAGGCTTTCACGAGGATACATAGGTGGATATTTGGGGTTGGCGGCACTTAAATAAACTTCGCTCCCTTTTTTATTAAAATACTTCAGTGTCCACTCGTTATCAATAAGAGCGGCAATAATATCTTTGTTACGCGGCTGTCTTTTACGATCAAGAATAACTAAATCTCCTGAGTGAATACCTTCACCCTGCATACTATCTCCGGAAACTCGTAAAAGATAGGTGAATCCTGGATTACCTATGAGATATTGGTCTAGGGAAACTGACTCTTGTTCATACTCATCAGTGGTCGGAAACCCTGCTTTAATCACTCCCAACAAAGGCAAGCTAAAAAACTTATCATCAGGTTCAAGTTTACGATCTTCCATACGAACAACGCCGTCTTTAATCCATTTATGTACATTCCAGGCAACAGCGTTCGGAGATGAGTAACCAAACAAACGCTTCATCTCCCGATACGAAGGCATACGCTTATGACGATAATAAAACTTACGGACCTTGTTGAGATTGGGATTTTCTGTGACTTCCATATTTTTATTGGACAAATGTACAACAATCTCAGTATAGTAAACGATCGTTTCCCTTGTCAAGAGGTATTTTTGGCACATATACCTTCACACCATGTAATCAGTGTCAGCCCTTTGACACTACTTTTAGTTGATTTCGAGGCTACTCAGTAGAAAATCCTCAACTCTATATTCCTTATATATATAAGGAGGGAATTAAGGAATTTAACTATTGAATACACGTATTTCTAGTTCATCATCTCCCAAATATTCTTTTACTTTTAGAGGTCACCCGTAGCTTCTATTTTTACTATCCTTTTGAAGCCAAACTTATCATTTTTTTTCTCACCTTATCTATATATAACTATATTGAAGAAGAGAACAGTCATATATGACTGACATTCTAATTACCCCCTCATGCGTTAAGGGGATACATACCCCACATGTAGGGGCATTTTCAGATTAATATTGAAGCTGAAAATACCAAAATCACATCCCTAATATTTTATATATATTATATATAAGGGGATGTACGCTACATTTTCGCGATATAATAACTTCATGAAAGAAAAGATTCTTAAATTTATCTCCTCAAAAAAGTTTAAGCGAATATTTTTTTACACAGGTATATTTTTTATTTTAGTTAGTTTTTTCTTTGCGTTCAATCCGAAGCCACTTGAGAAACTTGGCTATTTCGGTGTTTTTTTATTTAGCATTTTTGGGGCTGGAAGCATCATTGTCGCCGCTCTTGCCCGTCACTTAAATATTTTTGCTTTAACGTTAGCAGCAGCTCTAGGAATTGGAGTTTTAGACACATTTCAGTGGCTGACAGGAAAAAGTGGTATTGCCGTCATCGAACCGTCAAAGAAAATTTTACGTATTGAAAAATTAATCCAAAAATACGGCTGGCCAATATTATTTTGTATGGCCATCATTCCCTGGCCGTATGACTTCGTCAGTGTTCTTGCAGGATATCTGGGTTTTTCATATAAGAAGTTTATTGTCCCGACTTTAATCGGCAACTATTTTCGAGTATTGTTGATTTCTCTCATAATTTTATACTTTCTTCCGAAATAACAGCTTTTTCTGTCGCTTTTGTTCAACAAAATTTGTTGAATTCATCTGGAGATGAATTGATACATTTCCATTACACTTTGACGTATTGAATTCTTACGTATAGTGGGGTACAGTGAGTATGGAACACTAAATAGTTTAAGTACCATGCACTGCTTATTTTGTAAAAATACCGACACCGAAGTGATTGAAACACGGATACTTGAGGAAGGGCGCAGTGTGCGGCGACGGCGAACATGTTTAAGCTGTAAAAAACGATTCACGACCTACGAGCGGATTGAAGAACTACCGATACTTGTTATCAAACGAGACGGACGACGCGAACGATTCGACCGAGAGAAGTTGCGACACGGAATTTTGAAAGCAGTCGGGAAGACAACGATTTCCGCCCAGCAAGTTTCAGACATGGTCAATGAGGTTGAAGCACAGTTGACGCAAGGGGATAAAGCAGAAGTAGAAAGTTTAATGATTGGAACGATTGTAGCTGAACGGTTAAAAACACTGGATAAAATTGCATACATACGATTCGCATCAGTGTTTCGCAGGTTTGTCGAGCTGGAAGAGTTTGAAAAAGAGTTACAGACGATTTTAAGAGATACACAACAAATTGTGGCAACCTAATATTATTAGTTAAAAAATTCCTATGAAACTCACTGGCATCTCACAAAAAGTCTTTCTCGATCGTTACTCGTTAAAGGATAAAAAAGGACAGCCAACCGAAAAAACTCCTGAAGAAATGTGGAAGCGTATCTCAAAAGCTGTTGCCGGTGTTGAAAAAAAAGAACTGCAAAAATCCTGGACAAAAGAGTTTTATGGAGCCTTAGAAGGATTTAAATATGTTCCAGGTGGTCGTATCTTGACCGGTGCCGGGAGCAACTCTGATGTTAGCTTTTATAACTGCTTTGTGATTCCTTCACCAAAAGATCAACGCGGTGCTATTATCGAGACACTGAAACAAATGGTTGAGATCATGGCTCATGGTGGCGGAGTAGGTATCAATCTTTCTTCATTGCGTCCGCGAGGAGCGCGAGTCGAAAAAGTTAATGGTTTTTCTTCGGGTCCTTGTAACTGGGCTGAGTTGTTTTCTCTCGCCACAAAAGATATTGTTCAACAGGGAGGTTCTCGTCGCGGTGCACTAATGCTTATGTTGTGGGACTGGCATCCGGATGTTGAAGAATTTATTACAGTAAAGCAAGATCTATCAAAAATCAACGGCGCTAATTTATCTGTTTGTGTATCTGACGGGTTTATGAAAGCTGTCGACAAGGACTTGGATTGGCCACTTCTTTTTCCGGATAAAAAAGATCCTGAATATGATGAAAAGTGGAATGGTGATATTGAAGCCTGGAAAAAATTAGGTAAAAAAGTCATTGTCCACAAAATTGTTAAAGCCCGTAAAATCTGGGACCTTGTTGCTGACGCTGCCTGGCGATCAGCCGAACCTGGAGTGGTTTTCATGGAGCGCTGTAACAAGATGTACAACAACTGGTACTGGAATAAGGTGAATTGTGTTAATCCTTGCGGAGAAGAACCATTACCAGAGTGGGGTGTCTGTAATCTTGGATCAATAAACTTATCAGCGTTTGTGAACGGATACACAGTAGACAAAAAGGGTACGTTTGACTTCAAAGGTCTTAAATTAGTTGTTCGTACAGCCGTCCGCTTTCAGGATAATGTTGTTGATATGGATCCGTATGTGTTTGATGGTATTCGTAAAACACAGCTTGAAGGCGAGAGAAGAATTGGTTTAGGAACCATGGGTCTTGGAGATGCCCTTATCAAGCTTCATATTCGATACGGCTCACCAGATTCACTGAAGTTTATTAATAAAGTATATTCTCTCATCTGTGATGAAGCGTATAGAGCATCAATTGAAATAGCCAAGGAAAAAGGATCTTTTGGTAAATTTGATGCCAAACTATATCCAAAAGGTCGCTTCATCAAACAGCGACCAATAGATATTCAAGAAGGGATTAAACAACACGGTATCCGTAACTCCTTGCTTCTTATGCAAGCACCAACCGGTACAACTTCACTTCTTGCCACTACCACGTCAGGTATCGAACCTGTATATGAGTTTGAGTTCATCCGACGCTCACGCATAGGGGAAGATGTTTTACGCCATCACTTGTATGAAGAATGGTATAAAAAATACGAAGAGGAAATGAAAACAGGTAAAATAAAGCGTCCTTCTTACTTTGTAGGTGCTAATGATCTAACTCCTGAAGATCATATCATGGTCCAGGCTGCAATCCAAAAATATGTCGATGCCTCAATCTCAAAAACAGTTAATGCACCAACCACTCACACTGTTGAGGACGTTAAGAAGCTTTATAATTTAGCTTATAAGCACGGACTAAAAGGGATTGCTTATATGCGTGAAGGTTCTCGTCAGGGAGTGCTTGAGCGAATGGACGATAAACCGAAAAAAGAGGAGGTACAATCTCCCCAAACACCCCAATACACAGTGAAACCTCGTCCGATGGTTGTCCATGGCTCAACATACAAAATCCAAACTCCAGTTGGGACAGCTTTTATCACTGTAAACACCAATGGCGACAATGAACCACTTGAAGTTTTTATAAACGTGGGCAAGGCTGGTACAGATGTATATGCTATGGCGACTGCTCTTGGACGGGTTATTTCTACCTCTTTGCGATTTTCATCTTATTTATCTCCTCATGAGCGAGTGAAAGAAATGATCAATCAGATGCAAGGCATCGGCGGTGCTCGATCAATGGGTTTTGGTAAGGAAAGAATTCGCAGTTTACCAGATGCAGTGGCTAAAGTTCTATCTATGCATTTTCAAATGAACGGTCACGCCAAAGATGCTACTGCCATTGAACAAATGCAGACCAAAAGTGAGCCCCAGCTTACCAGCGCAATTGTTCAACCCACATTGATTTCTACACCAGTCCCAAACAATGGTCTACTAGACATTTGTCCAAGCTGTGGTGAAGCGATGCTCGCCCACGAAGAAGGCTGTAGTAAATGTTACGGTTGTGGCTACGCAGCTTGTTAACTCGACCAACTTGCAAACACGAGCCCTCCATTTAGGAGGGCTTTTGTTATAATATGCCAATGCACGAAACAGTCGATTACAAACTGTCTTTTGAAAACAAGGAAAACAAAACAATTACTGCCTTAGCAGCATACTATGATTTTACTGAACAATTAAACGAAGTTGAACTAAGCGCTCAAAAGAAAATTCATGCAATACAGGATCATGAATTACACTTAAAAACGAGCGACGAATTGACAAATGTGTTTAAAAACCTGCGCTCAAGTATGCATGATCATCTTCAGAAAACAGGTTCTGTAGATGATTTTGTTTTTCCCTTTGACTTAACGATATGTGAACAATCACTCGGAACCTTACACAGTGTTTTATCCGATGGAATGCTGGAGGAACTACAAACTGGGGATGACACTCTTCTTGTGTTTGAACCTGCTAAAGTTGTTTTGGACAATAATCCTTATTACTTGCGGCATGTTCTTCGTAATGACACTCAGATAGAATTGGCTTTTATTGCATCAAATCTCCATTCACAAGTCCCCTTAGCATTATAAGAATCAACGTATGATAGAAAGAAATCCTCAATCAATACTTCATAAAGTAGAAAATACCCTTATAAACAATCAAGCAAAAAAAATCTGCAGTCTTGAAAGACAACTTGAAAATGAGAAAGAAAAGCACGTTATCATTCTGAAGCTGCATCAAACAGTTGACGAAGCACTTGCATATTCTCTTGAAACTGCTAGTGATTATAGCCTTGTACATCTCACTTTTAATGCGGACTATGATGTGGCTAGTCAGTATTATGAGCTTTTAACGCTCGGCGCCCCTGAAGAGCGCCAATCAGTCTGGGAATCCAAAGTATACAAACACAATATTCCCTCTCAAATAGAATCTATCACCATATTTTATCCTTCTATATTGAGCAATAGTTTGTGGACTACAAAAACTATTTCACAAGTTCCAACGAGTATCGATCATAAAACCCACTTTGGATTAGTTGGTAAACTTCCATGATTTTAAACACTATAATAAAACCATGAGTATTTACACTAAAACAGGAGATAAAGGGGAAACATCACTTTTTGGTGGGAAACGACTCTCAAAAGCAGATCCATTAATAAATGCCTATGGCATAATCGATGAACTAACAAGTTTTTTAGGTCTCATTGTCACCAAAATGAAGAACAAAAAAGACCGAGAGTTTTTTATAAAAATTCAGCATGACCTCTATAGTATCATGGCTCATTTAGCAGGCTCAAAACATCCTATAGCATCATTAGATGATAACGTTAAATTACTTGAACGAAAAATAGATGATATACAGCTGAAGCTGCCTAAACTCAGTAGGTTTATCCTTCCAGGAGGCACGGAAACTGGTGCCTGGTTTCAAATAACTAGATCTGTCTGCCGAAGAGCAGAAAGAGAAGTTGTGGGACTTAAGAACAACCACCCTTTATCAATAAAGTACTTAAATAGGCTTTCTGATTTGCTCTTTATGTATGCCAGAAAATACAGTAAAGGCAAAGAAATTTTGACCTAATTATGAGTGAACATCTAACTCCAACCAATGATTTTCTTATTGATGACGAAATGGAGGTCTTTCAAGATAAATGCGGATTACTTGTAATGTATTCAAAAACTCCTAAACACATTTTACCTCTTGCAGTTTTAGCAGCTGGCGGCGGACAACATCGAGGACAACAGGGTGTTGGTCTGGGAATTCGAGTTGATGGAGATATAAAAATTCACACAGATAAAGGTCTTATTAATGAAGTATTTAACGAAGATACAATCTCACAATGGAATTATCAGACTAACTTCGTAAAGATTCATACCAGATACGGCACAAATGGCGGGTATGGAGGTGAAAATCTTCAACCTTGTAAGGAAATAACACCAGAAGGAGAACCTGTTACAGTAATTCATAATGGTGAATTTGTTGCCACTAATAATATTAGAGAAAAAATAAATGAAGAGATTCATGAAAATGCAAGCGATACTGTCTTATTTACTAAATTACTAGCTCAAACTCCAGGCAAAAACCATGATGAGAAAGTATTAAAAACTCTTACCCAGGTTGATGGAGCATATAGTTTGGTGATTGCCATGGGAGACGATGTATATCTGGTACGAGACGGTCGTGGTATACGACCATTCGTCGTTGGAGTAATAGATGGCACAGTAATTGCAGCATCAGAAACTATCGCTCTTGATAAAGTTGGCGCCACTATTTTAGGAGAAGTTAATCGTGGACAAGTAATAAGAATAAATCAAAAAGGTATGCGAACTATCAAGCCTGGATACGAAGGACCAGGCAATCTGTGCGATTTTGAGTGGGATTATGTTGAAAGACCAGATTCTAGATTGCCAGCACCAGAACAAATGGGAAAAAACATTCCAGATAATGAATGGCCGTCTATATTGAGTTTTAGAGAAAAATGCGGTCTGATAATTGCTCAAGAAAATCCTATTCCCAATGCAACTTTTATTACTGGAATTCCTGATTCTGGAGTAGCAGTCGCAACTGGATTTGCAATCGGTGCAAACATACCTTACAGACAAACAATCATTCGAGATCATTATGATCAAAATGGAGCATATCGATTATTTCAACAAGATCAAGATATGGAAGAAATTGGGTCGAGAGTATTGGGAAAATTATCCATGGTAAAGGATGCACGAATTTGGAAAGATGCAGTTGTAGTATTTGGTGATGATTCAATTGTGCGCTCGAAAGTTTCAGGAAAAATTACAAGAAGAGCTAGAGAATTAGGCGCAAAGGAAGTTTATTGGATTGTAGGTTTTCCACAGGTTCGACATCCGTGTCATTTAGGAGTAAGCACTCGATCATATCATGAACTGATTGCTGCCAGACACGGAGGAGATGTAAAAAAAATAGCAGAAGAAATTGATGCAGATGGCGTCTATTATATAAGCAATGAGGGATTTATTAGAGCAAAAAGCTTAAACGGTGAAATAATAGTACCGAAAAACAGAGATGATATCTTTTTGGTAAATGGTGGCTGTGGTGGATGTGTAACTGGAAACTTTCCTATTAATAAAGATGGATCTATATATGAGTATGAAGCGTGATTTCTAATTGATTTATTTGTCAAAAATTAGTATCATTTTACTACTTTAACAATTTGTCCTGGTGTAACCATTTTCTCGAAAGGGAAGAGAAGGTTGCTTCATTTTTACGGGAACACGGTGAAAATCCGTGGCTGTGCCGCAGCGGTAAGCTCTGAAAAGAGATAAGTCCGAAGACCGACCAGGATGTTTTTACCTCGTTGAAGAAACGAGACCCCGAGCAGGGAAATCATATGACAGCCGTTGAACGTCAGACAGAATTAACCCTTCTTCCATCAAGTTATCCTGAACAATCCTCTTATAAAAGTCATGATGTCATGAAAAAAATCGGCATTGACCCATTTGCCCAATCAGAAAGAGCTCAGAGATTAATACAGGTCCTTGGTGACGAAGGAGTACGTATCGCACATCAAGAATATGAAGATAATCAAAAAGCCTATACGCGCGAATTTATTCTTGATGAACCAGTTTCCCTAGGATACAAATACTACTCACACAACAATGAGCTATATTCTGACCACGCTATCCATGAGTTAACAAAAATTAGCAACAGCATTCATCCTAATGAGCGTGAAGGAAGAACACTTCAGGGATTTCAGAAGTTTGAATCACTCATAACAAATTCCAAAAATCGCATTGCCATTTGGTATTCACCCGCAGGTCCCGGAGGTAGTAAACCACCATTTAGCAACCTTACCTACGAATCAGGCCGCCTTTATCTGTCTTTTAAAAAAGAAAAAAACACCACGTACAATTTTGATATTAAAATTCAAGAGAAAAACTTTCCCGTAGGAGAACTTCTTCAATACCTTTCCCACGAAAACAACCAAGATCTTTATGACTACCTAGATAAGCCTTTTGCAACAACAGAAGAAGCTGCGTTCTTTTTTAAACGATTAGAAGCATTTGGCAGACATCCGGCGATGAAAAATGATCCCACAATTTATACAGCTCGAAGAAACGATCCTGATTGGCGAGCATTTCAGTGGCAAGAGATTTTACAAGAAATAAAAAGTCAACTTCGAGAGAAATTAACCCATCCTCAAGAAATTTCTCAAAGTTACTCCCGCAACTTATCTCAAGAGTCTATTTCGAAGCTCACTCGAGCAGACTATATTGAAGCGTCATTTTACGCTCAGATGCATCAGCATATGCTTGCTACCGGTAAAGACGAGCTTTTTCTTTATGGTTGCTCTGCTACAAGTATTATTAATCGGGCTGACTATAGTATGAGAGCTCTTTTGAAAGAACTTCGTGAATCAACCACTCCATCAATATATAGTACGCTATCTCGAATGCGACCATCAGCAATAGCTACTCTTGCAGATATTAATAAGAGAAATAACGATATACCAGATCCCACCTGTGTCACTTGTGGGGCTTGTGGTCATTTAGGTGTAAAAATTAATACTCAAGGTCGCTGGGAATGCCCAGAGTGTAATTCGGTTGGACCTGAGGCAAAAGCCGCCTAAAATTTGCTATATAATGGATGTATGACCGCCACAAACTTCACTCCAATTGATCACCTGCTCTCAAAACCCCCTCCATCAACTCAGCCAACACAATCAACTTCACAAACCAAGGAAAACGAGCCGTTTGGGACGCCGAAGGAGATTATTCAGTTTCAAGAACCTCTAGAAAAACAGCTCGATGAAGAGGTTAAACCTTATGTAAACCTGAAAAAGGAGAAAATGGAGATCTCTGAGGAACTACGGAAAATTGGCCTTGAGGAGATTGATCCAAGCCTGTTTAAGGATGCCCAGAACGTTAAACTACCTCTTTCAGACGACAAAATCGCCATGGGTCTTCAGGCTCCTATTACTTCAGCCTTTCGATGGCTGGCGACATTTGCACTCTATCTCCTAAAACAGTCCCATATGACTTTAAAAACTGTACACGGTAAAGTCGTAAGAATAGTCCAAAAATGAAGCTGAAGTACCTCAAGCAGCCTTCGCACGATTGATTTCCGACACAAACCCTTCCTTACCCATCGCGCCCACAAATTGACCCACAATCTGACCATTTTTAAAGATGATAAACGTCGGGATGGAAAACACCGAGTATTGAGAGGAAAGTTCCTGATTTTGGTCGACATCAACCTCAACAAACTTAATATCTTTCATTTCTTCTGAAAGCTGAGCAACTATAGGAGAAGTGAGCTTGCACGGTCCACACCACTCAGCGTAGAAATCCACAAAAACGAGACCAGGACTCTGGAGAACGTCTTTTTGAAAAGTATCTTTTGTTACCGCAGAAACTGCCATAAATATTGAAAAATTGAGGCTAATTTTAATAGTAACAGACAGTTTGTTATTTATCAATAGGAGCAGTTAGGTAATTTCTTACATAAAAGGTGTGTATTACCCCTTGCATGTTCCAGCACTATATGTTATATTATAGGCTCAATATGGATACATACTTCCTTCCCAAGCTTCTGGAAAACTTCATAAGTTATCTTCAAAGCCAGGGAAAGTCACAATTTACGCTCGTCGCGTATAAGAAAGATCTGGAACAGTTTATAGGATTTTTAACGACAAAGGAAAAAAATGACATTCGTGAAGTAAAAAAAGACGATATTGAAGCGTTCATAAATAAGCTTCTTACCGATAACTATACAAAAAAATCAGCCTCACGTAAGCTCAACTCTATTCGGACTTTTTTCCGATATTTAAAAAACAGCGACATTATCGAACAAAACCCAGCTTTGGATATTTCTCATCCGAAGTACACCCAGACCCCTCCTCGAATTCTCAGTAAGCTCGAGTATCGAGCTCTACGAGACTTAGCCAAAGAAGATCCACGTTCATATGCATTGGTGGAGGTTTTATTGCAAACCGGGGTCAAAATCGGTGAGCTCGCCGAGCTTCAACTTACCGATATTAAAGAAGAAACTCTTCACATCCGACCTTATGGTAAAAACATCGAGCGTGAAGTGCCTTTAAACAAGGCTGCTAAAAAGGCTCTGGAAGAATATCTTAAGATGCGAGATAGTAAAGGCAATGACGATCATGTGTTTATCACTCGTACTGGTCATCCTTTACTTATCCGAAACATTAGACAGATTATCGACCGTTGTTTTCGTGAAGTTGAGATCGAAAATGTTACTGTTAATGACTTGAGAAATACTTTCATTGCTCATCAGTTAATGAACGGCGCTAGCCTTGAATATATCGCCAAAATCGTTGGCCATAGACGCTTATCTTCAACCGAAAGATTCCTTAATCTGGTTAAAGAAGAAGCTGAGAGAAAAGAAAAATTAGGACAACTTTAAATCTTTTTTATGGAAAAACTACTCGTGTTTCAACACAGTCCTAAAACTGCAGTGGAAAAACTTTATAGTCAAGACAAGTTTATATTATTTGACCAGAACAGAATTAATACTCGTATAAATTACCTTAAAGAAACAAATCCATCAATAGTGCTTGAAATGCATTTAAAGGACGATTTCGCACTTTCCGCGTCAATGGTCTTGGCAGATCATCCATTCGTAAAAAATCTGCCTGAAAAAGAATTGCGACTTATTTTAGGAACAAGCGCCATACATGAAATAGCACGTATACGTATCCACAATTTTGCACTTGATCTTGGTAGACGTGGTGTAGTTAAGACTTCTATTGTTGAAAGAGAAAAAACCACTCAGCAAAAAATTGAAAAACTAGAGTCTTTCATAACGATGTTATCTGAAAAAGCAACTAATAACCCCACTATTAGTAAAAAATAACCCTCCATAGTATTTTCCGCTTGAAAACTCCATACTGTTCTGCTTACTATTAAATCAAGCAATAATTTTTAAAGGGATTGGGGGTGATCAGTATGAATAAGAGAACAATGAAAATGGTACATATAGTTGCATACCTGCTTCTTTTTATTGGTGGTTTAAATTGGGGGCTCGTCGGGCTTTTAAATTTTAACCTGGTCAACACAATATTCGGCAGCATTCCATCAGCGGAAAACCTTATATACATTTTAGTTGGAGCATCGGCTCTTTATATAATGGCAACTCACATGAGTGACTGTAAAGTGTGCAGTAGTAAAAGATAAACGACCAACCTATAGGGTATAATAAACCCATGCAATTGAAGATTTTTACCGATGGCGGCTCGCTCAATAACCCTGGAGAAGCCGCCTTTGCGTATGTTATATATCTAGATGGAGATATTCTCTTTCAACATAGTGAAAGAATAGGTATTGCTTCAAACAACACTGCTGAATATACTGCTCTCATAAAAGCATTAGAAAAGACAAAAGAAGTTGTTTTAAGTCATCCTGTTGACACTATTTCAGTTACCTCTGATTCGCAACTTATGGTTCGTCAGTTAACCGGTTTATATAAAGTAAAAAGTCCAGACATCAAAAAGTATTTTTTCAGGGTAAAAACTCTTGAACAAGAATTAAATATTCCCACAACCTACACTCACACCCTTCGAGAAGGAAATAAACTCGCAGATTCCCTCGTAAAAAAGGCTTTGGGAAGATAATTTGCAATATTACCAATTTCTTCGTTCATTTTTTATCTCCTCCACTATCGAAAATCTATGTTTGGCAATTTCGTAAGCTTGCAAATACATAGAGTGGAGCGGGGGGGGGTTTTCAAGTGTAAACCATCCAAATTCTTCTATTTTTTCAGGCTCCATAATTTTTACCTGATTTTTATCAATATTCCCCTTAAAAAGAAGACAAATCCAATGAGTGGCAATGTTATTTTGCATGCGGTGGACGTCGTTTATTCCTATAAACTCTAGGTTTTTTATATCACAATTTACTTCCTCCTTCATTTCGCGTCGAGCCATTTCCTCTGGCGACTCGTCAAACTCCATGCTTCCACCAACAAGATCCCATCTCCCATGCTCATCTCGCGCACCTATACTTCTTTTTATCATTAAAAACTTACCTTCATCATTAAACGCCCATATACCACTGGTAACTCCAGTGTAATCAATACCTTTTCTGAAAGAATGTTCAACCATACTCATTCTTGTATTCTAACAGGCATGATGATGTGAAGAAAGTTCGGGTTTTTAGCTAATTTAAATGCAACTGGAGCATCGGGACGAAGAATTTCAATATTAACGTTCTTTTCCTCGATGTGATTTAAAAGATCGAGTAAATATCTGAAGTTAAAAGCAACTTTCTGTTCTTCTCCGGTTATTGTTATCTCTTGAAATGAACTATTTTCTTCATTGGCTTCTTTTTTTGGCTTAATATACAAACCATCTTTTTTAAACTCACACACAACAACATTGGAAAACTCTCGTGCAAAAACCGAAATCAATTTAACATTTCTTAAAAACTCAGCTTTATCCAGAGTAATTTGGGTTTTAGACTCGCTTAGCAAAACCTTTTCAAACGGAGGAAAATCTCCTTCGATTAATCGAGAGTAGAATTCGTCTTCACCTATTGTGAATTTAACCAGTTTCTCCTTATCAGAGTAGGAAAAAACTGCATCCTTTTCACCTTTCAAGTGTTTTACAACTTCATCAAGAAACTCGGCCGGAATAATCATTGAAGGAAGATTTTGAGTCGACTTTTCCTTAACTAGAGATAATCGGAATCCGTCTGTTGCCACAAGAAGAAGCTCATTGTCGGTATTTAAGAAGTTTACTCCTGTCAGAACCGGTCGACTCTCATCTCTTGATGCAGTAAACAACAAATGGGGTAAATTTTTCATTAAAAAAACTCCTTCGAGTTTATGCCCCTTTTCTGATATCGCAGGCGGTAGGGGAAAGTCTGAAGTTGTTGTTATTGAGAAATTCCCTTTAGATTTTTCACTGGAGATTGTTATTTGTTTTTCTTTAACTTCCAGTTCAATTGAGCCAGGGCTGACAAAAGTCAGAAATTCAATCATCTTTTTTGGGTCGACTAAAACTTGAAATGCAGCTGTTTCCTTCAGATTGATACTTGTATGGAAGTATGTATTTAAATTAGTAGAGTAAATATGAAGCTTCTGTTCTTCACCTTTTAGTAATATATTCTGTAATGCTTGTGAAGCTGAGATTTTTGTTGATATAAAATGCGATGCTAGTTGTAGTTTGTCAAGAAATTGGTCTTTTCTTAGATTTATTTTCATATATTAAATAGTAGTAGTAGGGTATGGGTATAAGTGTATAAAATTTGGTTTAGATTTTCAAGACATTACAAACCAAAAAAAATATCTGTTGATAGAGTGTGGATTTCATGTTGATGAGTGAAGTGTTTGGGTGATTGCATCAATCTCTTCTTTGAATTTTTGATCGCGCATAAGCATATTTTGTATCTTATCGTAGCCATGCATAACAGTCGTATGGTCTTTTCTGTTTAAAAGATGGGCGATGTCTTCATAGTTTAAATTAAGCTCATGCCGAATAAGGTACATGATTGTTTGGCGTGCGAGTGCAATGTTTTCTGATCTAATAGGAGACTTAATTTGAGACTGTTTAATGTTGTAGAAAGTACAAACAGTTTTTATAATGTCACTTGGTGAGGTTCTATTTATCACTCTAACTTTTTTTTCACTGAAAAATCGATCAACTGCCTCAATATCTATTCCTGAGCGCCCAGAATTGAGTGTTTGTGCATATAGAGAAATAAGGGTCCCTTCAAGGCCACGCGTATCACTCACATGATCAGCAATTATTTTGGCCGCTTCAATATCAATCTCAATATTTTTTTCCTTGGCTTTAATAAGAAGAATAGCGGTGCGCAGCTCAAAATCGGGTGGTTGTATGTCAATAATCAACCCTCCGGAAAATCGTGATCGGAGTCTATCGGTTAGATTTTTTATTTCAGTTGGTGGTCTGTCTGAGGTGAGAATTACTTGACCACCTGTTGAAACAATAGAATTAAACATATGGAAAAACTCATCTTGAACTGAGTCTTTGCCAGCAATAAACTGAACATCATCAACAATCACAATATCAAGGTAACGGTATTTACGGCGAAAACGAGCGGCGGTTTTTTCTCGAATAGACTCAATATGCTCGTTGATAAATCTGTCACCTGGTGCAAAGAGTGCTTTTTTTTCAGGATCATGCTCTAAAATAGTGCGCGCAATTGCTTGGGCAAGATGGGTTTTGCCCACACCAACACCCCCGTAAAGAAACAGTGGGTTATATGAGGTGCCCGGGCTTGATGAAACAGATTGGGCAGCGGCGAAAGCTACTTGATTACCTGAAGATACGGCAAAGTTTTCAAACTGATACTTTAAATTAAGTCCAGCTCTTATAAAGAAATCTTCTTTGGAAGGTTCATATGTCAAAATAGGAGGTGCTTCTGACTTTGTTTGCTTGGATGTAAAAACAAAGGTAATTTGGACTTTGTTTCCTGTATGTTTTTCAAGTAGTCGCTCAACTTCGGCTTTTCTTTTCTCAAGATAGCTGGCCAAACCCCGATTCTGGTAGCTTATCGTAAGCTTATTTTCCTCAAGGGTGGTTGGTTCACCTTGCTTTAAAAAAGATAAAAGCAAGTCGTTTTTTTCTTGAGCAAACTTTTCGAGGAACTCTCCCCAAAATGGCAAATTCATATCAGGTGTGTAAACAATGTGGATAACTTATCCACAAATAATAAACATTTAAACATACAAAAACAAGGTCACAAAACATAGCAGAGTACATCATGTTGTTGTATATATGCGACTGCAATTTTTTTTTCCTGTTATATAAACTTTCTAGTGAGTTGATTGATTTACTTTTTCCAAAGACTTGTTTAAGCTGTAACAGCCTAGAAAAACACATTTGTTCATCACTCAAGCGCAGGTTAAACATTCAGAAAGACTGAAAAACGTGTAGGGAGTTTTTCATATTAAAAATGGCGTAAAAATACCCCAAGAACCTATTATTCTTATTGATGATGTGTAACTCCACAGGTTCAACAATGGGTAAGGCTGCAAAACTCTTAAAAAAGGCCGGCGCTAAAACTATTTACGTCTTTTCCCTGGCAAAAGGGTGAGAATTGTCACTTGTATTCTATATCCTATAATGTTATAATTATTCATCTTATGGGAGATTTCAATAGAGTTATATCCTTCGTTCTTGGACTTATAGTGGTGGTTGTTTTTATTGCCGTTGTCACCGGGAGATTGAATATAAGACAAAGAATCCTAACAAGCAATGACAGGAAGGTAGTTTTAACTGCGACTCCCACACCAACGCCAAAAAGTACTGAAAAGAAAGGTTTTTTCTCCTTTTTAGGAAAAGCTACTCCAACACCCACACTTACACCTACAATTAAACCGACTCGTATTGTTCGTATTTCTCCCACAATATATAAAAATACTCAAGTCATGTATATTCAGCCATCAAAAGTTCCTACCCCTACTTTAACCTATATGGTATATCAAAAAAACCAATCTATAGAATCAATACCAGAAACTGGTGCGCCTACAATTTTGCTACCTCTTGAATTCGGTACATTGGCCGTAGGATTTCTTCTTAAAAAAATCAAAAAGTAATTATTGGATGGGTGAGGGACCTGTTCCAACACTAAATCCAGGGATTTTCAAAACACCCGATCCGAGTAAACCAATAATAAGAAGTGAAGACAGTGAAAAGATCAGGCCAACAATTGCTCCCGTGATAATTCTTCGACCATAGTTGAGTTTTTCTACATCCCCTTGGGAAGTAATAATGATAAACGAGCCATACATAAGATACAGAAATGCCACTGCTCCGGCGACTTTGAAAAGTAGGTCAAGAAGTGTTTGTACAACATTTCCCGCCGCGCCACTACTGGTAAAATCGTCCAGATCAGTTTTCAAACACCCGATCATTGTATAGTGTCTGCCTAATTTAGGTGTTGGGCCAGTATTATCATCAGGATTAATGACCAAAGTACGATTATCCGCTGCGTTATTACTCGTTACATCAGGATAAAGACAACGCTTACAACTAAGCCAATTGGCCGGTATTTCTTTTCCTTTACAATAGCCACAAAGATCGCACTCGGCAAATCTTTCTTCTGTTTGTGCGTGAACCACTGGTTGGGAGACAAAAATGTTAAAAGCAAGAACAAATATAAAAAGTAGTCGCCACATACAGTTCAGTATAGCAAACCTTACAATATGTAAATTGAGGAACGACGTTTGAATCAAGTGCTTTTATTAGGCTATAATAATACCTATGGCGCGAATTCTCAGTATTGTTTTTTTGATTCTTCTTTTTCTTTTCCTTCCTATAGTGCGGGCTGATGAATATGATGATATTACCAAACAACTAGGTGATTTAAAAAAATCGCTTAACCTTTCTCAAAGCGCAACTCAGACCAATGAAAAAAATCTGAATGCACTCAACTCCCAGTTAGCTGGTATAAAAAACCGTGTCGCCCTTCTTGAACAAGAATTAGTGAAAAAGGAAAAAGAAGTGAAAGATGGCGAAAAGGAGTTGGCAAAGCAAAAAGACGTATTGGAGGCACGTACAGTGTCCTACTACAAAAATCTCGGTAAAAATCCCTTCGGCCTGGTTAATCTTATTGTGACAGATGATTTCTCCAAGTCATTTCGGAATTTTTTCTATTACCGGTCTTTAATCGATGACGACCGGAAGCAAATTATAAAAATTGTCTATTACATAAATGCTCTTGAGGATAAAAAATCTCTAATTGAGAGTGAAACGGCAAAACTCACTACAATTAAAGATGAAGTTAATAAGCAATCAGTGTTTTTAGCTGGTGAAATAACAAAATCCAAACAATATGAGGACACATTAGCTAGTCAAATTGCTCAATTGTCTGCCCGACAACAACAATTATTAGCTCAGAAACTCGCAGATCTTCATATTCCTCAGAGTGCTTATGCAGGACTGGGGAGTGGTTGCTCAAGCGATTTAGCAAACGGCAAAGATCCTGGTTTTAGTCCACGAATTGGGTTTTTCACATACGGAGTACCCAACAGAGTCGGTCTTAATCAATATGGCGCAAAAGGGCGGGCTGAGTCCGGACAAAATGCCCAGCAAATTTTACAAGCGTATTACAGCGCTGATTATTCCACAGGTCATGATCAGGGAACGAGCATTCATGTCAGCGGAACCAATGACTATGGTCAGTCATTTGACGATTCATGGTCAATTGAAGATTATTTAAAACATTTGTACGAGATTCCGGCCAATTGGCCCTCAGAAGCTTTGAAAGCTCAGGCCATTGCTGCACGCTCCTATGCTTTAGCTTACACCAACAATGGTCAAAATCCCATTTGTCCCAGTCAAAGTTGTCAAGTGGTAAAAAGAGAAGAAAATAGCGATGCCTGGAACCAGGCAGTCAGTGACACTGCCGGGATTGTGTTAACAAGTGGAGGTCAACCGATTAAAGCATGGTTTTCCTCAACTCATGGGGGGTATGTCCATTCATCGGGCGATATCGGTTGGTCAGATACGGGATATACCAAAAATGCCTCAGACGCGAATGGCTCGGTAAACAATTTTTCAGATTTGCAAAATAATGCTTATGATAAAGCTTCTCCTTGGTTTTACTGTGATTGGGGTGCCCGATCTGATTACAGTGGAACAGCTTGGTTAAAGTCAGACGAGGTAGCCGACATCGCCAATGTGATTGATTTATCGCGTCGAGATTCGAATACAAATAAACATTTATATCAAGTGGATAAGCCCAATCCCGAAGGCACTGATACGTGGGATCATGAGCGAGTTAAACAAGAGTTAAGAAGTCGGGGTGGAAGTCCGTTAAACAGTGCCAACGATGTCAATGTCAGCTGGGACACTGGGTCTGGGAAAACCACCTCTATTTCCATATCAGGTGACGGTGGCTCACTGAGTTTCAGCGCCAGTGAGTTTAAGAGCTTTTTCAATTTGCGAGCACCGGCCAATATTCAAATTGTTGGTCCGCTGTATAATGTAGAAAAAAGATAATATGATCAAAACTATTCTTTCTGATTTTGCCCGGGTGATTTTATTCCCAAAAGATACAGTTTATGAAGGTGGTTTAAATCCGCTTCACAGTAAGCTTCAACAAGAACATTCACCTTATGTCTTTCTCGATTATTTCTATTTTAACGAAGAATTACTAGATTTTTACATGGTTTTAAAGCCTCAATATGAACTTGCGATTGTGACTGAAACTGTTGCCATTCAACAGATTCTAGAAGTAAGAGCTCGAATGCGCGAAATTTTTGACAATGTTTTTACGACTAATGATATCGGGTTGCCAAAATCTGATTTCCGTACCTATCTTCATGTTGCTAAAAAACTCGGGAAAGATCCAGATGAAATTGTTTTTATCGACGACCGTGTTGTCAATATTGTTGCTGCTCAAAATGCCGGATTACAAACCATCCAATATCGCTCAAACGAACAATTATTTGGCCAACTGAAAGAACTTGGAGTGAGTAAGCATTAATATCGCTTTTTGTATAAGAACACTTCCTGTAAAAACTATTGTAAATAGTCCAATCCAGCCGAAATTCGTGTAGTGAGTTGTTTGAACAACAACGTATAAAACAATTAAGTGAATAAAAAAAATACTATATGAGTAAATGCTTAAAAAATGCATCGGTTTTAACAAGAGATGTATCTTCAGTACTTCATTTTCAACTATGTAAAACACCACAGTGATAAAGAATATGCCATATAACATAAAGTACAGATTTGGAGGGTATTTATTATTAAAAAAAAGCAAAGAATGTCCAAGAAATTTCTGTATTAGTAAAAAGGTAATATAAAGGCTAAAAGAACATAGAGTGGTAACAGGGTAAAACCATTTTTTTTTCTCGTTTTTCAGAAAATAAAGAGCAAAATAAAGAATAAGTGACCAGGGAAGCCACATGGTAAATTTATAGTGGGGTCCTATAAAAAACATAAAGCAAATAGAAGATATAAGGGAAATGGCAAAATATCCATAAAAAAGAGACCGTTTATGAGTGAAGAAAAAAAGGATTAACGGTGCAATGATCGCAAACTGGAGAAAAAGAATTACAATCCAATCGGCTTCTGAGGGGATAGTGGTCATTGTCAAGTGTCTCACGACAAAATCTAGAGTTATATGACTTGGCTCAAAAACTTTCACCAACAAAAGGTAAATAATGACATATATGTAAAAAGGTTTTAAAAGACGCCAAAAACGCTTTTTGAAGTACGGATAAATTGTTGAAAGGTGGGGCGGATGATCTTTGTAAAAAAAGAGATAAGATGCGCAAAAATAGAAAATTGGCACAGCAAACTGGCTATAGTTCCATAAGACAAAAGCCGCTTTATTAGAAAGAAAGTAAGCGGAGCTATGAATTAAAATCATAGCAAAAATAGCCAGTCCGCGAAGAGTATCAATGGTAGTAAGACGCATGCCTTATTTTACCATCAACCTTTTTTCAAAACAGGCAAGCCTGTGCGCTTCACTTCTTTCACTTTAAATCCTGCTGGTAATTCATCCATTCCTCCTGAACGTTGGTCACGCGCGAAGAAATAAATAGTTTGCATTTTACCGCTTCCTCGTAACTTAACTATTTTTTTGTAGAGATAGTAAGTTTGGTTTCTTGAGTTTTTGAAACTGAATGTCATATTCCTCACCCCCTTTCAAATGTATTGTTGTTGTCCACCAATCAGCATATCATATCTGGTCACCAGATACAAGTGCAAAAAATAAAATAAGTATGTGCTGTTGCGACAGGCTGTTTAATTATAAAGAAGAAGATGAGAATGTTACTCTTTCATCTCGGCTGCAACTGATTTTGGCTTCCCGGTATTGGAAATTTTATCGTTCATTGATACGACGACATCGTTTCTGTTTCGGTACAGCGTATTGTTGATTCGAGTATTTGGCGCTGGTTGTTCTAATTTTGAATAAATTCCATAAAAGGTACTATGACCAATGTAATTGGCAACCATGACATTATTGGCCGCATAATCTCTAAAATAAATGCCAGTTTTATTATGTTCCATAACGTTTTTAACAATGATATTTTTATTTGTTTTTGCATAGATGGCGGTCGCGTTGTCCAAAAGCTGATTTTTTACAACCATATTGCCATCTGCTTTGTTGTAAAAATATATTCCATACAGTGTATTTTCTTTGATGGTGTTTTTGACTATCAGGTTATTGATTGAGCCAGCATTACCTCTGATTCCGTTGTGGTTATTCTCGACGGTATTATTACGAACTAAATTATTGCTGGAGTGCCACATCACAATACCGCCAGTATTTCCATAGAGAGTGTTATTTTCAATGATATTATTGCTGGATTTTTCGTGAAGCATAATGCCATGGAGTTTATTATTGTATGAGAGATTATTGCGAATCGTGTTATACATACACCGTTTGGAAAAAATGATTCCGTGAGTGCCGTTATTGTGCGATCTATTGTTTTCTACCAAAAAACCGTTTGAGTCATCGTGCGGATCTAATCCATAACGAACATTGTTGTAAAACTCGTTCGATTTCCATAGCATACCGGTGGCTCCAAAGGTGTAGGCTCCAAAGTAGTTATCATGAAACTTGCTGTTAATAATTTCACCCGTGAGGATGGTGGTGCCCAATTTTCCGCGGCTCATTCTCCACGAGACACCATACGGTGACAACGGAAAGTTAGGCGCACGAGCGAAGCCAAGATAAGCAAGTTCTGCATTGTAAATATCCATGCGCGAACCATCTTTTACAAGAATGAAGCTTCTTCCATCATTTAAATTACGATCATAATCTTTTTGTATCGGGTCCCAGGAGGTGATTTTTACCCCGTTAACTTCGATGATTCCGTTAAAAGCTTGGAGCATAACATATTTATTTCTCGTACTGGATAAGCGAAGCCAGGTGACTTCATTTTTATCTAGATTTAACGTAACACCTGATCGAATAAAAATAGTGGCGTTCAATGTCCAGATTTTTCCTGGTGAATCACTAAGAAGTTCTTTACCAATGCGATTTTGAATATCGCTAAGCGTTACCTGTTTACCTCGACCTGAGACATAGATTGTATTTGCCTTCTGATCATACGTTACAACTAGCGGATCATCATAAATTCTTTGATAATTGAATTTGTATGAACTGACAATATGACTGTCTTTTCCAGGTATAGTGAGAATCGTACCCGTTGTTAATCGATTCCAATTAGTGAATCGGCTTACATTTACAGCCAATAGTTCATCGGTGCTCAATCCATACTGATAGGCGATGCCCGATAACGATTCACCTTCATTCACTATGTGTTTTTTAGTAAGAAGTCGTGGATTATCTGCAACTGGATTTTTTATGCTAATCGGTTTTTCATTATCCAGGGGTAGGTTGGTGGCGACGAGTTTTTGTTGATATTTTTGAGGAAGAATATAGGTATATTCTTTCACCAAAAAAATGATTGTACCAATAGCAAAAAGAAAAATAATTGTTGTCGCATAGCCAGTAGCTACTTGGAAAAAACGCAATTTTTGTAGTCTTGAGACATCCCAACGAGTAATCCATCCCTGAGTATTTAATGTGAAAAAAGCATAGATTTTTAAAATACCGGTAAAAAAAGTATTTAAAATAAAAATTGGCAGCAGGAAAATATCACGCGGGCGACGTTTCAAATGAGGATACATTTTGACGAGTCGACTGACAGTCCACCAGATAAGAATGAATGCCGCTGCTGACCATAAGTGAAGAAGTAATGAAACAATAAAATAGATCGGACTTATAGCTACAACAACACCTTGGAGAAACTTATCAATTTGAAAAAAAACAAGAGCCGGATATCTGAATGGCCAGCCATTGAGTAAAGCTTTAAGATCTGCACGTAGAGCGTTTCTAGACCAGCGTAAGCGTTGTTTGATGTATGAAGGTAGGTCCGCCATGCCTGGAGTATATACTTTCGAGTTATTTTGATAAGCGACTTTCCAACCGGCGGCCAAAACCAGGTAAGTTAATCGTTTATCATCGCCGCTGATAACCGGTTCTCCCATAAATGTTTCATGTACAAGATCTGGCAACATAGGAAGGAGCACTTTTCTTCTGTAAAAAGCTGTTCTTCCCGAAAGACACGTCAACGCACTGCCAGCGACTGCTAGAAATGGGTAGTCATCACAGTAGCGAAGATCAAGCTGAGTATCAAATAATTTTTGGGCAATGGTTTTTGGCCGATACACACCCTGATAGGTAGCAACTCCGGCGACTTTTCTGTCATGAAACGGCGGCAGTCCATTCTTGATGACGGTAGCTGTCCAGATAGTGTCGCTGTCCACCAGAGCAACTACTGAGCTAACCGCTTTTTCAATACCTTTGGCCAGAGCTGGCCGCTTTCCCGGCACCTTCGTAATGATAAGGTACGCTTGAGCGAAGTTTTTCTTAAACTGTCTAAAAACTTTGATGCACGCTTTATCGGTATAATCGATCACCGCAATAATCTCGCGTGGTTTGTTTTTCTTCCAGGATTCAAGCGCTCTTTTAAATATTTTTGGATTTTCGTTGTAAACAGGAGTAATTACAGATACAGGTGTTTTGAAAGACTTTGTTTGCGGTTTATAAAATAACGCGAAAATTTCTTTGATTGTCCAAACAGACCAGCGCCACAATCCAATAATCCCGACGGGTACGAGATATGTGTGATGATCAAGATATTGTTGAAAATAATAAGAAAAGTCGTTCCACATTTTTTAGAATTCCAGATCTAAATCAAAGTACGTATGGTTTCGTACTGTACTTTTCAATACCGAGTTTTTCTTTCAACATATCATTTACTTCGATGACTGACTTGAGAAGATCTGCACGTAGACCTTGAGTCTGTGTCCATTCATAAAAAGCACTGGTATCTTTTGGTAAGCAGCTCCCCAGGAATGGTCCGCGATCTTTTAGTCCATAATGAGGATTCCAGAGACCTTCAGTGCTGAGTGCTGATATTTTAAAAACGCGATCAGCGTCAATATCGACAGCTTGAGCAATCTCTCTCATTTCATTGAAAAACGCGATTTTAGCGGCATTGTAGAGGTTGTGGACATATTTCTGCATCTCAGCTTCTCTTAAGGGAACTCTATATGTTGGGCATTTGAAATCTTTATATGCCAATGTAAGTACATCGCCTGATTTTTTATCATATTCACCGATGAGAATCACCCATGGTTTTAGAGCATCTTCATCAGCTGTTTTTTCTCGAAGATACTCAGGATTCATACAGACTCCAAAATCTTGTCCGATTTTTTTACCTGAGTATTTCTCAACTGTTTTTATAACAATATTTTCGGTTGTACCAGGTGGAACGGTGCTTTTTACCACAATAAGATGATATTTTTTTGAGTACTTTAATCGTACAGCCAGATCATGGGCAGCCGATCTGACAGCAATGAGATTTATTCTTCCCTCAACACTTGGAGTTGGCACAGTGAGCATGGTAATATCGAAGTCATAGTTACCATTAAAGTATGTATTTCTTTCGTAAGCTGTAAATCCTTGTTTTCTAAGTTTTCCGGTCGTTTCTTTACCACCGCCAAGAAACGCTACTTCAAATCCTTGTTTAATAAATGCTTTTCCAGTAGCTCTTCCTACAACTCCTGGACCAACAATGCAGATTTTCATTTTTTTTGATTTCATATATGTTCCTCGTAAAATTTTTTATAACAAATTCATATCATTGTACTATAGGAATTTGTAAAGTAAAGAACAAATGCAAATTAAAAGAGGAGTTTTTTCTAAATTACTTCCGTAAGATCGTGCCATTTCCTTTTTTTCGTAACTTATCTTTTTAGTACTTCTATTTTTATTATATAAGGGTGAATATTTCGTTAAATTCCGGTTATAATTATGTAAGAATATTATTTGACAAGACTTATGAAATTATTAGTAGGAACTATAATTATTCTTCTGTTCATCTGGGATTTATATTGGCGGGGTATTGCACTCTGGAAAGCTGCAAGAAACAAAGATGTAAGATGGTTTATCGCACTGCTTATTATTAATTCTGTGGGAATTTTACCTCTTTTGTATCTTTATGTATTTGGACAGTCTAAAAAACTTCAAAGTAAGAAAAAGTGATTACTGTCCGGCAACGTCCTTGCGATTTTTTGACAAAGTATTGTAACCTAATACATTTTGTAATTCCTTGTTGATTTTTGTATATATTCCATATTTTGTGCTATTTTTGATCTGATTATTGGCAATGTTGTTTTGTGAAGCCGCATCAACAAAGTAGATTCCGACAGCATTTGAAATCAAGTTATTACCTGTTACCTGATTAGCATGTGATTTGATATATAGGGCGGTTTGGTTACTTGAAAGAGTGTTGTTTACTACGATATTGGTATTTGAATCATCATAAAAATAGATACCATATTCTTTACTTTTCGATATGGAGTTATGTTGGATCACGTTATTACTCGCGCGTTCATCTGCATGAACACCCTGGTCGTTTCCATTGATTTTATTATCGATTATTTTATTATTGCTCGAGTGCCAGAGAGTAATACCATTGGTATTTCCAATAAGGGTATTATTTTCAATGATGTTGTAATCTGATAGTTCGTGAAGCATAATGCCATGAAGCTTGTTATTGTATGAGAGGTTATTGCGAATCGTGTTATACATACACCGTTTGGAAAAAATGATTCCGTGCGAACCATTATCATGGGCTCGATTGTTTTCGACGAGGAAACCGTCAGAATCATCGTGTGGATCTAACCCGTAACGGATATTATTAAAAAACTCGTTACCTTTCCAGGTGATACCGGTTGCGCCATATGTATAAGCGCCGAAATAATTATCGTGGAATTTACTATTTGATACCTCACCGGTGAGAAGCTCTTTTTTTAAATAACTTTTAGTAAGTTTCCAGGAAACACCGTAGGGTGAAACGCTCAGATCCGAACTGGTGGCGAAGCCTAAATATGCCAGTTCTGAGTTGTAGATATCCATTCGTCCAAGATCTTTCACCATGATAAACGATCTGCTATCTGCAATCTCTTTATCGTAGTCATTTTTTTGTGAATCCCAGGAGGTAACTTTAACCCCATTCATGTCAATGTCACCGCTATATGCGCGAATATTCACGAAGCTTTTTGGATTGCTTTCGAGTTTCAACCAAGATACTTCATTTTGATCAAGCAAAAGAGTTGCGCCAGTTCGGATAAAAACATTGGCATAAAGATGCCAGACTTTTGGGGACTCTTCATGAATATATTGATCACCAACTTGTTTATGAATGTCTGTTAGTGATACTTGAGTTCCTCTGCCGCTTACAATAATAGTATTTGAGGGGCGATCATAGGTAATTAAGACAGGATCGGGTACCGGTTGGTTGTAGTTATATTTTTTAATCGGTTCAAGCACAATATCTTTTCCAGGAATACTTAAAATAAGTCCGGGTTTTAAATCATAAAGATTGGAAATTTTTGGTATGTTGGCGTTTAGTATGCGGATATAATCGAGTCCAAACTTTTTAGCAATGGTGAAAATCGTGTCACCTGGTTGGGTAACATATCTGGTGACGGAAAGTTGTTTGGTCTGTATATCAGATGCACCAAGTACTTGAGGAACGTTTGCTTGAGCTAAAGTGATGTGATTTGGTCTGGTTGCTAGTGCTTGTTTTAAGATTTTCTCACGATGACTATTGGGAATAAAGTAAGTAAATTGCTTATACAGGTAAACACTATAAATAAGTACTAATACAACCATTGAAGTTGCCAGATGAGCGGTTAAGCCAGATAAAAAACGAAGCTGTGGCAGCCGTGATTTATCCCAGCGAGTGATCCACCCTTGTGTATTAAGTGTAAAAAGCGCGTAGATTTTAATGATACCCGTTGAAAACGAGTAGATAACATAACCGGGTAAAATAAAAAGGTCGCGCGGTTTCTGTAACAAATGCGCATAGATTTTGATCGATCGGCTGACAGTCCACCAGATAAGAAGAATAATTGCAGCTGACCACTGGTGATACACTAGCGAGACAAGAAAATAAATGGGACTAAGAAGGACAACAAACGCCTGAAGAACTTTATCAATCTGAAAAAATAGTAATGCCGGATGATGAAACGGCCACCCCTCTTTAATTGCTCGAAGATCTGCCCGTAAACTATTTCTTGACCAACGGAGTCTCTGTTTCATGTATGAGCCAAGATCTTTCATACCTGGTGTGTAAACACGGGCGTTGCTCTGGTAAGCTACTTTCCAGCCAGCGGCCAAAACCAGGTAAGTTAATCGTTTATCATCGCCGCTGATAACGGGTTTTCCCATGAACGTTTCGTGAACAAGTTTCGGCAACATCGGAGTAATTATGCCTCGTCTGTAAAATGCCGTTCTTCCAGATAAACATACAAGCGCGTTTCCTGCAGCTGCCAGAAACGGATATTCATGCATATATCTTAGATCTAGTTGAATATCAAAAACTCTTTGAGCAAATGTTTTCGGACGTAAAACACTTTGATACGTGGCAACTCCGGCTATTTTTTCATCATTAAAGGGCGGTAGTCCATTTTTTATAACGTTTGCTGCCCAGATCGTATCGCTATCAACAAGGGCGATGATTTCGCTTGTGGCTCTTTTTATTCCTTCAGCCAGTGCCGGTCGTTTTCCCGGAACATGAGTGATAATTAAGTGGGCGCCTTTAAACTGTTTGGCAAACTTTCTGAATAGATTTATACATGTTTCATCCGTATAGTCGATTACCGCAATAATTTCCTTTGGCCCATTTTTTTTCCAGGATTCAAGCGCCTTGACAAAGACTTCGGGATTTTCGTTATAAACAGGCGTAATGATGGAAACACTTGCATCATATGGGGTTTCTTTTGGATGGTAATTGATACCAATAATTTCTTTCATCATCCAGACCGACCAGCGCCAGATTCCGACAATTCCAAGTGGTAACAAAAAAGAGTACCGCTCTATATATTGTTTAGCGTAAAAAAGTGCATCGCTATTGGTAAGATGTTGATCCATTTATACAGTATGAAAATTGGTATGACGTTGAATAATACGGTGTTTTTGGATAATGATAATCAAAATGAAAAAAATTACCGAGAGGGGAAGAAAATAACTGCAAAAAAAGTTAGATGACGAGCACACTCCTCTGAATTTATAAAAAATCACATTTAAGATAAGAGGAATAAAGATTGCTGCAAATGGTTTAATAAATGCAACTTTTTTCGCAAGATAAAAGAAAGTGATTAAAAAAAGCACCTCCAAAGCTAAAAGAGGTTTACCGATACAAAAGTTATCACAGATGTCGTGACCTTTTTTTGATATCGCCAATACAACCGGTTTCTTTTTTTGCTCAGAAGCTTTTTTCTCAAGTAAAGCTGATGTACTTGCACCAAGGACTTGTTTATGAATCGATAAATTTGGTGCTAAGTGCGTTTTTGCCACGACACCACCAGGAACAGCACTTAAGGTATGAGAAAAATCACCTGGTTTACAATCGTTGCCTGCTCGTACTTGAAAATAGTATCGTACTCCATTTACCAGATGATCCACAGTAAATGAGGTTGATTCGCGATCACCGATATTGGGTAAACCATAAATAAGTTGATCCTTTGCAGGTCCGTATTGGACAAGATAATATGTTACCGGATCCTGCGCTGGAAGCCATGTTAATATCACGCTTTCATTTCCGGCAGTGGCAGATACAAGAGTCGGTGCAGATGCCGGTCGTTCCGCACCGCAATGATATGAATGAACAGCAAGCGTTTCCTTCGGCAGAAGAAATAAAAAGACTCCTATAAAAAAAATAAACGCTGTGATAGCGACCTTTTTAACCATAATATAGGCTCCAAGTATACCAATAAGTGTAGCAAATAATCCACAATATCAAATCCAGAATTTCAAAGAAGCACGAATTCTATGGGTAACTTTCAGATAGAGTTAAGTTTGATTAAGATTTATTTTTAGCGAAGTATTTTTGCATCGGGATCCAGAGAGTAGGCGAGAATCGTCGACTGCTTGATATTTTCATGTTCATATGCCGATTATTGCAGACAATTTTTGACTTTTTCTTTCAAAATTTTTACAATGAAATAATATACTATATACGAAGGTGATTTTTTATGATTAAAAAAATCAAAGGTGGATATAGAGTTGTTGCAGAGAGCGGTCGCAACATGGGAACGTATAAAACTGAAGAAGAAGCGAAAAAACGTTTAAGACAAATTGAATATTTTAAACATAAAAAAGACTAAAGGAGGTGAGGATATGGACAATAAAACCGACGAAATTCATAAAAAAATTAGAGAAGCTCGTGATATGGCCAAAGCCCATGCTAATGAAGCAACCGATCCAAAATGTGCCGCATTGTGCGAGACAAGTTTTGAGGTATTGTCAGGATTGGAAGAAGCATTTGATCATTATCGCGATAAATCCGAAAAAGCCTGGCAGTAAATTCTACAGATTCAAGATCATAATGGAGAAATTGAGAATTCCTGCAAAGCTGATCCAAATAAGATAGGGTACTAGGAGAAAACCGGCAGGCTTGGAGATCTCATAAAATTTCACCATAAGAAAAAAAACGGCTGTCCAAAGAGCAGTGATCTCAAAGAATGCCAAAAATGGCTGGTGAAGCCCAAAAAAGATAAACGACCATAAAAAGTTAAGAGCCAGTTGCAATATAAAGCAGGCCGATGCGATGCGTACCTTTTTGGTTTTTATACCTTTCATCCACACGACATACATCGAAATTCCCATAAGAAGATATAAAATTGTCCAAACCGGTCCAAAAACCCAGTTTGGTGGTGTAAAAAAAGGTTTATTCAATGTTTTGTACCAGGTGTCGATAGAAGCAATGGTGAAAGGAGTGCTAACGACGCTGATAAACTCCGGTAGAGCAATGGCAAGAAGTAGGTTCGGAGTTTTTCTCATGCAGATGAGTATACTGGAAAAGATTACCTTGATGCAACAATCAATAATTATGGTGTTGGAATAGGTGTGGTGATTACTGTTGGCGTTGGTGTTACCGTAGGAGTCACGGTTCCTGTAGGAGTTGGAGATGGTGTATCACTTGGTGAGGGAGTTGGTGTTATAGTTGACGTCGGTGTTGGTGTATTAACAACAGGAGCGGTTGTTGCTGTGGGAACCGTTGCTGTTGGTGCGACAGTTGGAGTAACTTTACCAGTGGGAGTAATAGAAATTTTTAATGTCGGGGAAAGAGGAAATGTTGATGGATAACTGTTGTCGCCGTTTGTATTAATGACCTGACTGACATCTGTCGTTGACTCTCCTTGAACACTACCAACATCGTCTTTTGATGTGAGAAAAAAATTAATTGAAAAAACTGTTAACTCAACAAGAATAACTAAAAGCACGACCGAAACTCCAATTCGCTTATATGATTGAAAAATCCAGTTTATACCATTTCCGATAAATCGACCAGTTGCTGTAAATGGCAAAAAAATCTTTTGCATAATAATATCCTTATTGAGATTTTATTATACATTTTTTCTTTTAGCTTCGATTTGTTTAAGAATTTGTTCAGCTCCCTCAGCTTATTAAACCAACCAATCCACAAAAAAAGGCATCAAGGTCCTAAGCTAACTTGCCGCCTTTTGAATAGTGTATTAATTTAAAGTTTTCTTCTACCACTTAAGATTTGCCAGATGAAAATTGCTAAACATGCTCCAGCAACTCCCACAGCTATACCCATGATACTAAGTCCATTATCTGTAGGTGTAGCAGGTGCAATAAATCCTAGCAAAGTAGTACCCAGAAATCCTCCCACTATACCTGCAATTATGTTAGCTACCCAACCCATTTGACCATCAGTCTTCATGATCATCGATGCAATCCAACCGACCAGTGCTGCCAACAGTAAAGTTATAAGTAAACCCATTTATATTCTCACCTCCTTCAAATAAGTTAATTTATCTAATCTTATCGTATGATTGTGAGATATTAGTAAGAAATTAGCTGAAAAATTATAGATGGTACTGGTTGACTATGAGTGAACTTTTTAAGTCGTTTCTGCAGCTTGACTGTTTTTTAACTGTTTTTCTCGAAGAAGCATGTAAGCAAACTCCAATATTTGCGGTACTATATAGTTTTTTAGACTTACGACCACACGTTCTTCTTCGTTACCAATTCGAGGACTATAAACTTTTACAACTCCATCGGGTCTCATCATAGCATCGTTAACCACAAATTCCATATCTCTGTGCTCATAATAAAAATCAACTGCATGAAACAGATCCTCAACAGAGTAATGTTTTATTACTGGTTTATCGCCTTGAGCCCGATTATAGATTAAATCAATTTGTTCTAAGTTTTTACGATCCTGCTCAAATCGAGTGCAATCTTGTAATGAGTTCAAAATATCAATTGACTTATATATTTCTTCACCCGATCTTACATGTGGTTCTTTTTCTTTCATAAGAGATAATTATAATGTAAGAAAGTGAAAACTTCAACTATAGGCTATTTGCTGCCCAGCTTGGATTCGAACCAAGATAGATAGATCCAGAGTCTATCGTCCTACCATTAGACGACCGGGCATACCAGATATATTGTACCAGAAACTAGCCTCGATTTGACGATTTTAGCGTGCCAACTGATAAACTAAAAATGATCGACAGTAAGAGTAAATTTTGTTGAAGAGTGAGCCAATAGTGATCAAACATACCAGTAAAGAGTATAATTCCTACACAGTAAGTTAAACACTGGTTATCCACAAATATTCTTCTTACTTTCCAGATTAGATAAAAAAGATATCCACTAAAGATAATTCCAATTTCAGAAACAATAAGAAGAATAATATTGTGCACTGGTTGAAGGAAAAAGTAAGGCGTTTTTATGGTGAATTTACTTTGGGCAAGTAGGTAGTTTCCCAGACCGACACCAATTAATAGGTGCGATCTAATAATTTGCAATGAGCTTTGGGCCAGCTCTAGCCGATTAGCAGCGCTCAGAGGATCGCCTTGAGCTATAGAGAATATAACTGTCAAAATCCCAGCGACAACAATGCGTGATGCCATACAAAATTTGCACTTTAGTTCTTTTTCATGAGTAATGGTGTAAATAAACGTCACTAGAAAAAAGCCTAAGATAGCAATTTTTGAAAACGTTAACAGTACAAGTAGTGATGAAAGTCCTAAAAATGAGTATTTTAATAGAGGATATTTATCAAACGGTCGATATGTCAGAACAAACGTGTGAAGGAGAAGATAAAATCCGGCAAGAGAGTTGGGGTGGGAAAATGTGCCATAAGGTCTAAGGAATTCAATTCCTTGTAGTGAAGCTTTGGCAATATCAGGTGTTGAAAGGCTGAAAAATCGCTCGCCCAAAAAATAAAAAACTCCTTGAATAGAGTGTTTATAAAAAAGTTGTAGTCCGGCTAAAAAAAACTCTATTAGCCCAGCAAAAAACACCGCTCCTAATATAGATTTTGGCGCAAGAGATTTTTTTTTATAATAATAAATGGTAATTAAAAAAATTACTTCAAGAATTTTTATACTTTTATAAATTGCCAGTGGGGGAGAAGCAGAAAAAAGAATGTTTATCGCAAGTAAACCAAGAAAAATGAGAAGGAATTTATTGTGAACAAGCGGCAAAAGTTTTTTTATATAAAAAATTATTAGGACTACTGCGAATATATCTGTTAAGTATAATGTTGGCGCAAGATAATCAATACGAACTGCAGATACGTAGGAGAAATCAAAGAAAAAGTGTTTTCCAATCTGAAAGGGAAGAAGAAAAAGGAAAACATATAAAAGAATATTCTTAGAAAAGCGTTGATTGCTGTGTGTCTGTGGCTTGAGCTTCCTTGGATTGGTTTTTTTCATGATTTTTAAAAATTTCTACTTTACCGAAAACACCATCGTATCCTGGATCGACAAATACTTCGCGTTCCCGGATGATACGAATTGCTTTTGCTAACTCTTCGCCGCCAACTTGTTTCAACTCGTCATATGATTTACGCAAAAGGATATCAAATTCGGTGCCAACTTCGTCGGTAAGTTTTTCATAGAGTCTTTGGCCTTTGACCATAGAGCCGCCCTGGAGTTCTGTGGTCACTTCCAATAATGGTATTAGCGATACGAAAGGGCGGCGCTTTTTCTCCTTATCGTAAACAAATGTGAGACCGCTTGAGTTTCTTATAAATAACAGATCATTTTTTGAAAGAATTTTTGAGGAGAGATCATTCACTCGATTTTCTACACCAATAGTAAGAGGTCGATGACAGACTGGACAAATTATGCCATTTTCTTTCACTTCTTGTGGATTGTAGCGAATATTGCAAGCGCGGTGACCTGACCAGTGATATTTACCTTCTTCAGGGAAAAACTCAATAGTGTAGCCAACTTTGTATGATTTCGAGGTTTGTTTGATGGCGCCAATAATATCTTGATAATTAAAAAGTTCGTTTGTTTCTCCGATACTGGCAAAAACTGTTGCTTCACGACCGAGTTTTGGTCCTGAGTGAGCATCAGAAAAAGAGAGTATCGTTTTTGTTTCCAGTTCTTTAATCTGCCAGTTCATGATTGGATCTGAGGAGAGGCCCGTTTCGATCGCGTACACATATTTTGTCAGATTGCCAAAGCATTCTTCAATCGAGTCAAAGCCTGATTTTGATCCAAAGATTGCAAACCAGGGAGTCCAAGCGTGGGCCGGGATAAGGAGGATATTTTCGTCGATACTAAGAAGCATTTCCAATAAATCTTTTGAGGAAATACCGACAATTGGTCGACCGTCAGACATCAGGTTGGCGCCGCGTGCCTGAAGCGCTTTGATGACCGCCGCACATGTTTTAATACTCGGCGAGAACACAAGATTATGCACGCGGCGTTGTTTCCCTCCTTGCATATAGATGCTTGAGATCTCGGTTGAAAGAAAAAAATATACGTCATGCTTTAGTTCCACAGGTCTTTTTTTCAAAGTATAAATACCATCAGTTACTTCTTCTAGATTGGTCATGATTTCTCGAAACCAGATGGGATGCTGCCAGTCACCCGTTGCCACCAGTTGGATGCCTTTTCTTGAAGACCAGCGAGCCAGTTCAAATAAGTCCATTTTCTGAGAGACTGCCCGGGAATGTTTTGAATGTAACTGTAAGTCGGCTACGATTTGCATATGGGTAATTTTAACAAATTGTCATATGGCAGTCTGATACAATGAGGTATATGGTCGCGACAGATGTACAGTATTTTGCTCTAATGCTTGGTATAGGAATCATTGCGATAGATATTCTCTTTCCCTCTGATAAAAATATGGATTTTCTGATGATCGGAATAGTTATTATACTGGGAGTTTTTATAAGTATGATCATGAAATCTTTGACAATTGCAGGATTTATAAGCCTTTTTTTATTAGTCATTTATTTTCCTCTTGGAAGAAGACTGCTTTTAAATAAAAACAGCTCACCGTAACATGAGCTATTTTTAGACATTAATGGCATCGCTAGTTCATTTACCTGATTCTTCGGAGACGTCTGTCGGTGCGATGGCGATAGGCATAGCGCCGGTTGGTATAATCTTCTTCATCCATACTTCCTGCAGCTGTGTGATCATCAGTCGTCTTCTCTGGTAAGTTTAACGAGTTGACATCAGCCGCCCCATTTTCAGACATGACATCTTCCACTTCATCACTTTTTCCCGAAAAAGTCGGCACAGCTAACAGTACTCCACCCGCACGAATTCTTTCTTCGTATGCTTGTGCCTGTTCTTCCGGTATACCGAGTGAAACGAGAGCACCGATGAGTCCTCCAGCTAGAGCACCAGTAGCAGCTCCCGAAGCAGTTGTTGCAGCCGTACCGGTTAATCCGAGTGTGACAGCCAACGGACCACCAACAAGAAATGCTCCAAGTCCAGGTATAGCAATGGCACCGACTCCAACCAAAAGTCCTGTCAATCCACCGACGACCGCGCCTGTTGCTGCCCCTGTTGCGGCGCCACCGACAACACGTGTGCCAGTTTCACCTCCGAACTTGCTTGCTCGTTGAACATCTTTCATCACAATAGACATATCCTTCGGATCATACCCCAACTGTTGTAATTCCACTATGGCAGACTGGGCATTTTCTTCAATATCAAAAACTCCAATTACTGTTTTAATCATTCAGTTTCACCTCCTTCGGTAACAAGAACTTTTATAGATGTATAACCAGCATACCTTTCGGATATGAGATATATGGAAGAGTTATGTAAGATTACCGTAAATTCTTATTTTAGTAAATTGCTATAATAGACCGTATGATGCGTCGGGAGTGGATCATTTTAGCAGTCATACTTTTAGTCTCTCTTGCCGTAAAAAGTTTTCATTATTCATCCCATCTTAATTTTTCGACCGATCAAGCACTATTTTCTACAAGAGCACTAGAGATTTGGAAACAGAAAGAAATTACTCTCATCGGTCCCGCAATTTCTTTTAACTACATTGGTCGTAATTTATTTCAAGGTCCAGCCACGTATTATTTTTTGCTATTTTTTCTTTTATTTGGTCATTTTGATCCGATTGTAAGCTCGTATATTTTTACTATTTTCGCATGTTTGATGATTGTTCCTTTGTATTATGGCGTAAAGTTTTTATCAGATAAAAAAGTCGCCTTATTTGTCATAATCCTGTATGCTTTTTTGCCTTTTTACATTGACTACACTAGATTTATCTGGAATCCCACGTTTCAACTTTCTTTAACTCCTCTTTTGATACTTCTTTTAGGACGTTATAAAAAAACTCATCAAAGCTTATATTTATTTTTAGGTGGATTTTCCTCAGGGGTTTTATTACTTTTTCATTACCAGTATGTAATTATCATATTGGGGTTAGTGTTTTATTTTATCTATCAAAAAATTATCGTAAAAGAATGGTTGTTTCTTTTGACAGGATTATTGTTAGGTTTCTCTCCAATACTTTTGTTTGAACTGCGTAACCATTTTTATAACACGCAAACGCTTTTATTATATTTTTCTCACAGGCGACAGATGTTTTCCGGAGGAGGTGGATTACCAGCGCACTATTTTTTAAGCATCTCGTTATTTATTTTTATTTTACTTTCTTGGAAGTTGAGAAAATTTATCACTGAGAAGTTTTGTATTGCCGTTGTAATTATATTATTCATAATAGATTGTGGATTATATGCGACAACACCTTCTCGTGGATTTGGAATGGTTTCAGACTGGAATTATCCTTTAGAAAAAAAGGCCAATGAGATTATTCAATCAGAAAATCTGCACGATTTTAACGTCGCCAATCTGGGATATGACACGACAGCAACAGTCCAAAAATATTTATTAAAAAAAGATAATGTGCAAATAAACTACGACGATTATTATAAAAACCGCTATTTGTTTGTTATAACCGATAAAAAAAACTTTATGGATAACCCGGCGTACGAAGTACATTCATTTAAACCGTCTTTTACAGTAAAAAAATGGCAGCTGAATGAAAAATTTCAACTCTATCTTCTGAAAAGATTGACCTAGAGAATAATCAACTTGTAAAATAAAAGTTCCTTTGAAACAATAAACTCAAATCATCATGGAGGCCATTCGGTTTACTCACACAAGTGAGAGGCTTCCGCCGCCTTCCGAAAATATCGAAAACTTCACATTACGATACGCTAACTCGCTCAGAACCCCAATATATTTATGGAACCATGTTGATAAATTACGTCATGAATCTGATGAAATAATGATCGCGGAACGCACGAGCGCCATGATTGAGTATCTGAACGATTACATTAATCCCAAAGACGAAAAAATGGAGTATTTTTATTGGGGTCGGACACTCGTTGCCGAAGTAGCATTGGCTGACAAGACGAGAGCTACGTTTAAGCCAGTACTTGAAAGGGAGGGGCTGGAGGTAGTATTGGCGCCCACATCAATGGATATCACAAATAAAAAAGTGGGTGATGATTATGCGAAAGGGGTAGACTATATCTTTAAACAAGGAGATAAAGGAATATGCGGAACCGATGTGACAATCAATGTCAATAAATTGATAATTGGCGCTGAAGATGTTGCTCCAAATAAACATTCTAGGCCAGGGAAGTATCAGAAGCCTGGGTTACGAGCAGATTGCGACATGCCGGCGACTGTTGAACTATATCGTGATTTAACATATACCGAGCAGAGTACAGGTAATAAAAAAGGCTATATTAATTATCTAGATGATGTCGTCCGTCAGGAAATAGTCGAAACAGGTACATACACACCGTTTGCCAATCTCACTGAAGCAGATACCTATGTTTGGAAAATGGCGATCATACGTAAGAAACTTGAAAGCATTCCTATTTGCCGATATACATTTCGGTTACCAAGGTATGAATCGGTGGGAAAACATACCAACATGGCTCTTATTAATAAGCGACTCGATTATATGCGTGATTTATCCGTTGAGATTTATAATGGGCTTCTTCAACAGCTGCCTGATTCTATAGACAACCGGACCAAGCGCCTATCCCTCCGTGAGAGATTTTAAAAGCGGCAGTTTCGATGGCGTCTTTTGCTGAAAACCGCAGATCAGGATTCGTGTCTGCCCCCATTTGACTTCGTGTATTGATCCAAGTTCGTTCTGCGAACTGATACATACCAGCATATATGCCTCCGTTACTCGAAGGATTGATACCTGATTCGCACAAGGCAATTTTTTTTAGAAGATTTTTATCGACAGTATATTGATTACTGAATTGGTCAAATAAACTTTCATAACTACTAACAGGCAAAGGAATAGGAGTGTTGGTTGGTACAGGCGTGTAACTGGGAATGGGAGTTGGTGAAGGTGTTGTGGTTGGAGTCGGTGTTTCAGTCGGGGCTGACGTAATAATAGGACTCAGTATGATGGTTGATTGATTCGTTTTTGACACAACGGGAGAATGGATATGAAGTACTGTAAGAAGTGACAAGAATATGGCTCCAAACATGTGTCTTTCAATTATACCTTATTTTTTGATGTCACCACATACTATAATAGTATTATTATCATTTTAGATATTTATGAAAATAAATTTTGCCGGTATTATTAGACAATCATTAAAAGATGCTTATGAAACGCTCGATGGGATTATGCAGGGAGTAACTGAGGAAGTGGCTCACTGGCAGCCGGCTGGAAAAGCTTTGCCGATTGCAGCGCTTTATACTCACATACTAGTATCTGAAGATATGATGATGAGCATGTTTGTTACTAAGGAAAAAACACTTCTTGAGCGAGGTTGGCAGAATAAAACAGGATTGAATTTACCTCACCCTGCAATGGATGCTGACTGGGAAAAAAATTATGTACCTTGGACAAAACAAGTCAGGATTGATCTAAAAAAATTTAAAGTTTACTCTGATGAAGTACGAAAACAAACTGACACTTATTTGTCAAAATTAACTGATAACGATATGTTAGAAAAGAAGGTTGATCTGTCAATTTGGAGCCTAGGAGAGTGGCCGCTTGCGCGATTTATCATAAGGTTTTTGATATCACATATTGATGCAGTCGGCGGTGAAATATCGGCAACAAAGGGATTGCAAGGTTTAAAAGGATATCCATTTTAAGAGAAAATATTACACCACTTGACAATGGGAATATTTTTATATACTGTTTAGATAAGCAACACTGGTTCAATATAAATGAATGATTCACAAAAAAATTCCAAATATGTTTTCTAAAAAAATTAGCACTTCTTTAGGTGTAACTATTTTGGCGCTATTTATAGTAGCGACCTTTCTTATAACGAGCTTTATTCAAAATGCCAGATTTGATTTAACTGGAAGAGCGGCAACATTAGTCAATCCGCCTTTAGTCGTTTACGATGATGCTCTACGTAATAATTACACGTATTCAGAGCAGGGAACAGGTTGTTTAATTACTTTTCAAAATCCGACTCATTTCACGGGTACCTATTCAATGGAGATCAATTTAAATCATTTCTGCACAACAACACTTCATCAGCAGAATGATGCAACGTTTAACATCGATAATTACACAAATGTGGAGTTTGATATATATGGTGTACCACCAAATCCTGAGACGATCTTTAATGTTGCTTTGAATGATACGCATTATTCAGCAGTCGGAAGTGATGTACCAATCACAAATTATGTTCAGATTAACTCAACTTGGCAACATGTGAGTATTCCATTAACTGCATTTAATGTCGCAGATGGCACGCAGATTACAGGATTAAGTTTCAGAAGCGAGGAAAATAATACAAATAGAAATCATGTATTGTTTGACAATATAAGATTTACACAATTACCTGATACTGCTCCACCAACATTGGCTGCAATCAGAAATTCAGATCTTGGTCACATGACAGTAACATTCAGTGAAAGAATAAGTAGTTCTGATGCAAACAATTCAGCCAATTACACAATTACCTCAACCTCAGATGCTTATTATGGCGGATCAGGAAGAGCACCCACTCAAGCTTCATTAGCTTCAACTGGTAAAGATGTGACGTTAACTTTGCCACAAGCCATGATTAATAACACTGTTTACACTTTGCATGTTAGCAATATCCATGACTTAGCTACGCCGACACCTAACGTAATTGCTCCCAACTCAACAATTAACTTAACAGCAATTCAACGAACTGCGAATATGACTATTAATGCTGGACAAAATGTTCATGCATTTAATCCCTTAATGAGGGGAGCAGGTGCAGCCCAGTGGATGCATGCTGCAAACATTAAACGAGATGCATATATTGGGAATATTCCTGAACTTGGTGAGTTATCGAGACAGATGAAACTTGGTTTAGTCAGATATGCCGGTGGAAATTGGGCAAACGCATATATTTGGGATCCGACAAATACGATCGATGAATGGTCAACGAACAATAGAATATATAACGCTGACCAGATGGATTCTTTATATAGTTTCAAGCAGACTACAGGTACTGAAGTTATGATTCAAGCTAACATATGTAGCAACAATCCCTCGATGTGGGCTCAGATGCTTACTTACACGAACGTTACCCATAATTACAACTTTAAATATTGGGAGTTAGGAAGCGAAAATAATTATGATGAATGTGCTAATGGACAAAATTTGAATCCTTTACAAGTTGCTAGTCGTGTTGCCGCCTACAGAACAGCCCTTCTAGCCGTGGATCCCACCATTAAAATAGTTAGTCCTGCAACTGCTGGATTTGGTGGTTGTCCTGAGAATCCAGATCATTGTACCTTTAGTGCATTTCCTAATTACAATGATGTTGATTACTTTAGAGCTGATACTAACGCTGTTCCCAATATAGACTTCTTAGCTTGGCATTGGTATACTAGCAACGAAGGATATGGGACTACTGGATGTGATTTGGAGTACAGTTGGCTTCCTCAAACATTATTTAATTACAATACTGCTATAACAAACTGTTATTTGAATCCAGGTGACACCATCCCAGATGATCCTACAGCAAATGGTTCATGGCTCATGGGTCATCGACGAAGATTTGCAGAAGTTAGTGCAAGCTGGTTGAGAAATATTTATCTTTCCAACCATCCAAATACAATGATGGGAATCACTGAATTAAATACTGCAGCTGGTGCAGGAGTTAATCCTATCGAAGGAAATCATGTTGCAGCTTTGTGGTTTAGTGATATTCTTGGGAGACTTGCTTATAGTGGATATGATCTAAATACTATGTATGATCTATATGACAGCACTTACTATGGAATGGTTTATCCAATTGATGATGTTCATCCACAGGGGAATATTCACATTCGACCAACATATTATACGATGCTCATGTATGGTAAATGGTTTGGTAATCAACTCGTTCAATCCACAACAACAGCCCCTAATCAAGAAGTGAGTATCTGGGCATCCAAAGATACGACTGATCCTAATAAACTGAAGTTAATTGTAACCAATCTTTCAGCATATAACTATAATGCAACTGTGAACATAAGTAATTTAAACTTCACGCCGACGAGTGGTGCATTCTACGAATTAGATAATCCTGATCCACTGAATTTAGGTACTCGTTCAGCTGAGGATAGTGGAGGAGATAGTATTAATGGTTCTGTAATCGATACTTCATCAGCAACAGCTATCACCAACTCAGTGAATGCTATTACAGGTCAGACGATGCCTGTTGGTAATACATTCACTCACTCATTCCCTGCATATACGGCAACAGCAATTATATTAAGTAACACTGGAGGATCAACGCCGACACCTACCCCAACTCGACCAGCACCTCCAACTCCAACACCGGTAAACTGTAATAATCCACGAGCAGATGTTGATCATAGTCATGTTGTTGATATTTCAGACTTCAATGCCGTAAAACAACTAGTTGGTAAAGCCTGCACAAATTGTGCAGAAGATGTTGTTGTCAATGGAGTTGTAGACATTCGTGATATTAATGCAGTAAGAAACAACTTCAACTGCCAGTACTAATCTTCATTATTCAAAATTTAAGACTCCGAAAAAGTCATGAGTAAAAAGGTATTAATGAGAGAAATAACTTACTTATGAGAATTACTTCGAAGAGACATAGCACGACTTTTTACCAGATTGTCACGACGCTGTTTAGCTATATGATAGAGTCTTATATCACGTTGCTCACGACCTTCTTTGGTTTGCATCTGCGTTTTGATTGCATTCTGATTTGATTGAGCTTTTACTGCCAAGACTGAAAATCCAAGAACAATAAGTATTAAGGCAATAATTGCTATTTGACTGATTTTTTTCATATATCTTTACTATACACATATAATTTAAGAAAATGCAAGAGCAATTGTAACTTGACAAATCATGAACGCATATGGTATTTTGATTAAATCTTATAAATGGAAAAAGACACAAGGAGTACTTATAGAAAGTTTGCAGGCATTTTGCTTATTTTGGTGTTAATGATAGTTGTCTTGGTGACTTTTAAATCATCTCAGCTTTCAAATCATCAAAGAACGAACGCTCAATCAGCCGATATTACCCCCAATCCGACTTCTCCACTTCAACTGAAAGGACTTGACTCAACAATTCGTGCCAACTGGCCGGCGCCGACTGCTTCCTATTCGAAACAAATATTTAGCGTTTGGGATGGAAACACGATTGTCAGTACGAAAGTACTCGGAAATACAGCTACAGTCGCTGATGCGAACGGTCTTCAAGGTGATCATCAATATACAATCAGAATTGAAGGTATTCGAACAAGCGACGGCCAAAAGGAGCTGTATTTAACTAATAGTCAGTCAACCCGATTGCAGCCACCGATAACGAACGCGGCTTTTTTTGAAAACTTCATGGATACGTCACCAATGGAAGTGAAGTCAGACTATTTAGATGTTCGTAATTTAGCCAATGACGGCAATCAGCCGGATACACTTCATGAAGAGCGTATGATGTTTATGCCTAATGAGAAGCATTTTCATACAGAAATGCTTGGAGGAACCCAAAGGAGTGAGCTAACAGTACGTCCAAGAGTACCATTTGATTTCACTAATCGTGTTGGTACATTTCAGACAGAGGTTGATATGGCACCAGTACAAAACCAGAATCAAGGCGTTTGGTGGGAGATTCATCTGACGAAAGAGATTCCTGGATCAGGGCGTGCACTCGGATCAGGTGGTGGTCAAGAATTCCAACACGGTATCACATTCTCTATCGCTAAACCTGAAAATACAACTGGTACGCAAGGGATCATCACAAACGTTAATATGAATAGACCTTTAATCACAGTTAATACAACCCAGAGTAATCCAGCTGATGCATACACAGTCGAGGGGACTCTACGGCAAGCAACTGGCGTTAATGTGCGTATGCCAGTAGTACTTAAAATCATTGATGATCCTACTGGTCACCCAGGTACTCCTAACAAGGCACAAATGTATATAAATGGCGTACTAGTAGATGAAACAGTTTGGATGAACTTCGGTTTCACTAAAGGCTTCTGGACGCTCGCCCACAGACATTTTTATACTTCACGTAACAATGATTTCCAGATACCAAATCAACTTGTTCACTGGGATACTATTCAATACGATGGGCCATCTGGTAGTACAAGCCCGTTCATGAGAACTTATATTCAGCCCAACTGCACCAATGTTGTTAATTATGATATTCATTCATACCAAAATGGTGGTATCAGGCATTGTGCTCAACTAAACTTTGTGTCAAATCACGCCACAGTCCCAGTAAATATTTCTCAGCAAGATATGCAAACGGGTGGCAGCATACGAGGAGGACGGTTAATCTTTAGCGTTACTAGAGGACAGGCAGCAAGTTATTCTGGAGATATAAATGGAGTTGCTTTTACCCAACCGTACTTTGACAATAGTGAATATGAACCAGATCCAGCCACAGTACTCATTCGTCATGATTTAACTTCAGCTGAAATAGCTACACTTCATCAAGGTGGAAATACTATTACCTTTAACGGCAACAATAATATTACAGTTACTCAAGTTGAGCTTGAGGTTGAGTTTACTCAATCAAGAGCAATTGGCAACCCACCAACCACAAATCCACCAGTTATGTTAAGTGCCACTTCAAACAATTTCCGTATTCATCATGATCCAGCTAATCCAAATAATACAGAAACTGTTTCGACAACACTTTTCAGTTCAGGTGCAGCTGGAGCTGTTAGTTGGCATGCAGATCTTTATATGGATTCCAATGACCATGATATAGATGGGAATACAGTAAATGATTGGTTGAGAATTTCTTCAGCGAATGGAACGTTAAGTGATTCACCGGCGCATGCAGCGACACTGGACTCAACTGTTTTAACACCACTCACTATTACGGCAGATTTTTCTCGATTGCGAACCGATTGTAATAGTCCAACTTGTATAGCTGCCCGAGGTCAAGATGACGGAAATGACGGCACAGTGGGAGTAATACGTCTAACAACAACAGATGATCCTACGATGATGTACCATATGCCAGTTTATATTGCAGTGATGGTAGTCAATGATGGCCAAACAGCTGCTCATGATAAAGATGATCAATTGTTAACTACGTTCACCGGTCTTAATGGGACTTTCAATGAGTGTGCGATACCTAATTACTGTTCATCTCCTAACGATACCCCAACGCCTACCAGACCACCTGCTGCTTCTCCAACACCAACAGTTATTCCAACACCGACGTTTACTGCAGTATGTGCTCAAGCAGCTTCAATAACTGCACCGACAAACCAGGTGACTGTAAGCGATCTTAACTCTATTGGCTCAAATATCGGTCTCAGCTGCACTGGTTGTAATCAGGATTTGAACCATGATGGTCGCGTCACCATTCAAGATTCCAACCTTGCTCGAAACTGTCTCAGCATCTATAACCCAGTACCGACAAGAACACCTACTCCAGCTCGTTTCAGAGGAGGAGCCAACATAGGTTCCGGATCAGCGAGTCAACCGAGTACATCTTCAGACGGTTCGGCGACCTACACAATCGATAAAAATAACGGAGTACTAAACTATCCAGCTTCACAATAATTAATGTAAGGTAGTTAAAAGAGAACTATAGTCTACAGTGGCTTCTTTTTGTTGAAGAAGTGATTGACGTCCTTTTTTGTTCAAATGAATACCTGTTAGATCATCTGGAGAAATTGCGTATGAGAAGAAACTAACTTTAATATGTCGCTTGATCTGAAGAAATTTATTAACAGCTCGATGCGTTCCTTCATTCACGCTTTGAGATAGATAACTCAGAAGTTGTTTTATACGGGTTTTGTCGCTTATATCTTCATTTTCATGCAAAAAAGGTATATGAAAACCCATTTTGCTGACATATAAGTGATTAACATTGGCTAAATTAACCAACTCCTTGAACTCTACTTCCTGTAGATGAGGATTGGTAACGCTCGCCTTTTCAGCTTTTTCAAGGAAAGCATAGGTATCATTCGTGTGTTGATTTTCACCTTGTTGGTCTAAATTAACAACTTTTTCCAAATATTCTCGTTTTGGAAATGGATTATCCCGAAGAGACTGTATTTCATCATCACTTAAATTATCGATAAAATTATTCAATATTGTATTTCCGCCGCTATGCACGCTTATTACTGTAGGTAACTCAGATTCCAAGTCACCTGTTTGTTGAGCTTTATCCAATTGATCAACCAGCCCAGCGCTTGTTGCGCCTACCTGGGCATAGGTTCGGTACTGCATATGGGCACCGTGCTGCGTGTTCATATCCTCGACAAACTCTTCTTCAGCTGTCTCCCCGTAATACGAAAATGTTTCCTCAGAAAATGACGTGTTATAACTATCACCCATATTAAGCCATAAGGTATATGGTGAGTAACGAGTCTTCTGATTTTGGGAAACCTCTGATTGATAGGGAGTAGTGATTACTGGTAAGTAAGGCTCAATATAGTAAGCACCATACGTACCTGTAACTGTAGCTAACCCAAGAAGTCCTACTGACAGAAACTTCAAAATTGGATGATGTATTTCCTGATACGTTTTTTCACGAGTGTGCCGTTCGTCTAAAGCCATAAAAAATATATTTTTCGGTCAATAAATTCGATTGTAAAGGTAGTCCAAAGCAAAAGCAAGAGATTAATGGGTTATAATATCCTCATGAATATTTACTTCACAGCTTCAACAGTCGGGAAGGAATATTATTCAAAAAATTACGAGCGGGTGATCGACTCGATCCGTAAGCGAGGCCATAAAGTCAGATACAAACATATGGATGATGCTGCCGAAGCGATGCGGCGAGCCCGCTCAAAATCAGACAGATTTAATTATCAAAAAATGCTCGAACAGTGGATTGCTTCTTCAGATTGTATGATTGTTGAAGGCACGTACCCGAGTATGAGCGTAGGGTACGAAATTTCAATTGCGCTCCGTTTGGGTAAACCGATCCTTCTTTTATATCACCAAGGAGTACCACCGTCGCTTTTTGATGACAGCACTATTGAAAAAATGATCATCGAAAAATATGATGCAAAAAACCTTCAAGAGATTCTTGACGATTTTTTCGGATTTGCCCAAAGTAATAGCGAAAGCAGATTCACTTTTTTTATTACAGCAGAGATTGCTTCATATCTTGATAAAATTGCTCGCGACAAGAAAACTCCTAAGTCTGTTTACCTTCGTCAGCTCATTGAGCGAGATATGAAAAAATAGTCCATACATCACAGTGATGCATTGTGGTTAGTTCACTTTGTAATTATCATTACAAATATGTAAGGCGCCAAAGCGCCAATTATTATTTTTTTAATTTTTTACTATGACAGAATACTGTGCAATCTTTGAGGGTACAGAAGTGATTTTTGAAGCACCAGATGTCCCGGAAACAGATTATTGGGACGAATATAATCAAGACGGAATAGCTCAACGCTTCGTCGAAGAAAATCCTGAGTTTGGCTTAATCGCTATTTCAGGAGCTGCATCTAGTTCAGAGCAGATGCTATAAGGTGAGGCATAGTATTATCTGGTGAGGCGGAGATAGTTACGCCTAGTGCGTGTGGAACGAAGGGTGATAATTATCACAGAAAATGTCAACAAGGTATGGTATAAAAAACATAGAATGAACCAGAATTTTCTCATAAAATTAGTTTCGGCATTTTTCTTCTTGATTGGCATAAGTGCGGTTATGGGTGGATATGAATTTGTTATCGGCAACGACATTGTGCCAAGGGAAGTTCTTCGTACTACTCCTTTTACGAGTTTTTTTTGGCCGGGGCTGATGTTGCTTATTATCATCGGTGGTACACAGATAGTTGCCTCGATTGTATTATGGATAAAACACAAATACGCACTTGAAGCAATGGCTATCGCAGCATACGGACTGCTTATATGGATGTTTGTTGAAGTTTTTATTATGCCGGATCATCATTGGCTACAGCCGACATACTTCGCATTGGCTGTTGTCGAGCTGATAATCGTCATGCTTCTTTTAAAGTACAAAAGGCTTTCTTTCAAGTAGGAGATTGGTAGACAACTGTGGATGAGCTAATAATTATTGTTACTGTTGACTTTTTACAGGATTTAGCTGATCATTAAGGTAATGGACCAGATTCATACATATATTGAAGAGGTACGTAAAAAAGGCAAGAGTGATGATGAAATAAAATCAACACTTATTGCCGCAGGGTGGCAAAAAAATACTGTTGAGGCTGCCTTTCACAGCCCAGCCGATATTTTGCCACCACCACCTGCTCCGCCTAAAAATTCTACTAATGCAACTGGTGGATTAACGAGTGCTTGGGATGCATTTGAGCATGTACTTCTTTTTATCAGTTTATATGTTTTAGCAACATCAATCGGCCTTATTCTTCATTATTTTGTGGATAAGTGGGTTCCTGGTGTACGACTGACAAGTTATGTCGATTATGGTGATTGGCAAGCGACTTTATTTAGAGGATACATGGCAGCTTTAATTGTTTCTTTGCCTTTATTTACGTTCTTCTTTTTAAATATAACTAGCAGAACAAATGCAAATATCGCAATCAGAGGTTTGCATGCGCGAAAAGTATTAATTTATATTACACTCGTGGGTACATTTATCATTATGATTGCAAGCATAATCAGAGTTGTATTCAATATGCTCAACGGCAATCTTTCGTCTAACTTCATCTTACACTTGATAGTAACACTTACGGTAAGCGGAGTAATTTTCATTTATTACTTAAATCAAGTTAAGGAGGACAGGAAAATTCATGCGTAATTATTACGTTTTTATTTTTTTGCTGTGGACTTTTTGTATAGGATTAGTTGTAACAGGTTTTACTGTGGTAGGTAATCCGATATCTCAAAAAAATATACAACTAGATACTACTCGTATCAGCGACTTTTCCCAAATTCAATCAGCTGTTATCACTTATTATCAACAAAAGAAAGTACTACCAACGTCCCTTGTAGAATTAAAAGTAAATAGTACTTACATATCAACTACAGACCCCGAAAGCAATAAAGAATATGTATACAATAAATTAACATCCACGAGTTACAGTCTCTGTACTACATTTGCGCTTGACTCGAAAGATATCCATAGCACATTTCCAGCATATTCAAATTATGGTACTTCAACGAACCACAAAAAAGGCTACGATTGCATAACTTATATCCTACCAAATTATGTAGATAACAATTCTCCAGTACAAGCAGTTTCTCCAACAATTGCTGTTGTCCCAAGCATAAGTTCCACATGTTCTGTAATTGAGATTACAGGTACAATAAAAGCTCAAACTACCATAGGAACTCAAATTGAAGGTGATAAAGGCGAAAATATGACGATAACAAAGGAAGTTAATGGTGTGCCAACAAAGATGATAGGTAATCCTCAGGTTGGAGACAGAGTAAAGGTTTCAAGCAAATCAAACTGTCAATATGAGATAGAGAAAATAGAAACTACGAAACCAACTCCTTAATCGTATTTAGTAATTCAAGAATATTGGTGGAGATGGGCGGAGTTGAACCGCCGTCCGGGAAAACACTCGTAAAAATGTTTAGTCAGGGATACGTCATTTTTGTTGCCTTATTGCTGGAAAATGACTAAACCTACAATAAGTTCCGATTAGAGTTTGTCGACTGGCAGATCAATCGGTAATACCTGCAAGTTCTACCTCCATTGGTTTATCCCTTTATCCAGTTAAACGAAGGAGAAACCGGACAAGAGTCTCAATCCACCTGACTTAAGCAGCTTAGGCATAAGCATATGCCCTTGCTTGATAAGCTTCAGCGAGCTGAGCTGCTAAAGAATTTTTAGCAATTAGTTTTTTCTAGTTGCGCATAGATGCGCCCTGACCATTTGTAAAAGTGCAAATTTCTCGTCGATACCTGACATCCCCAATAAAGCCAATTATACCACATTTTAGCCTCAAAATCAATCCCTAGCTTATTCCTTCATATACTCCTTAGCCTCACGTTTCTGTTGTAGTACGACATCTCGTTTTTTCACCAGCTTCCGTTTTTCGATGTCCTTTCGACCACGAGCCAAGGCTACTTCAAGCTTAACCAGGCTGCCTTTCGTGTAACAGGCAAGGGGGGCGATGGTCAAGTTTCCCGAGCCGGCGATCTTGACCTGTAGCCTCAGGATCTCTTTCCGGTGAAGAAGTAGTTTCCGAGTTCGTCGAGGATCATAGTCTTTGGGAGGCGCGTGGTGATAGACTGGTATATCTGCATTGATTAAAAAAACTTCTTGTCCGATGATTTTGACATAAGCGCTTTCCAGGTATATAGCACCTGTTTTCACCGATTTGACTTCGGCGCCCGTCAGCACTATCCCAGCCTCAAACTTTTCAATTTCTTCATACTCACGATGAAAGGTACGATTAACGACTTTCATGACTACATTCTAGCATACTACCTGGTTGACATTTCTCTTTCTACATGTGATAGGATGAAAGTATCACAGGAAAAAGGAGGTGGATTCATGAACGAAAATATCTCAAAATATCTCCATAAGCACACGTTTTTTATAACGTTTATTATTGTCGCTACGTTTCTGGCGGTCATTGCCGGAGAATACTATTTGTATCGCAAGGATATGAAACTCAATGAGATGATTTCTGAGGGATTGATGCAGTTGAAAGAGTCACAGAGAGTACCAACTCCGAGTCCGAGAATAATTGTCATTACCGCAACCCCAAAGCATAATACAAAGTAATTCATGAATACCATCGCTTATCAGATACTTTTTCTTTTTTTGTGCATTGGTGTTGGCTGGTGGATTAATAGAAGAAGCTTCACCGGTTTTATACGCTACGTGAATGGAATTCCTTTGCCAAGTTATATTGTGGCAGCTGCTTTAAGTATTTTTGTCGGACTGCTTCTCTGGGGTTTTTTAAACTTTCTTATATTCAAATTTCATTGAAAATCAGCTTTACCAGTGTAAAATTGTACATAGAGTATGAATATACTGAAAGACAGACCGGCGTTGATTTCGCTGTTTGTCATTTTTGCAATCTCTATTTTTTTACGATTTCATAGTCTTGCAGATACTCCTTCAGGATTCCATCAGGACGAAGTGGCGAATGTCTACGTCGGTCGCTTCATCTTTGAACACGGTGTTGATCTTTACGGGAATAAATGGCCGCTTCTTTACTTTGACAAACATGGTGATTATCCGCCAGTTCTACCGATGTATATTTCCGCACTCGGTACGTATTTGTTTGGTTTTACTCAATATGCTGCGCGATTCTTTCCAGCATTAATGGGGGCAGTTATCGTTTTTCCGCTGTTTTTTATCACCAAAATTATTTTCAAAAATCGGACACTTTCACTTCTGGCTGCTTTCATGGGAGCTGTGATACCGTGGCAAATGTCTTTTTCCCGAATAGGTGCGGAAGGTATTATGGCAACAACCGTATTCATGATTGGTCTTTGGTTTTTCATTTCATCTTATAACCATAAAAGCATACCGCTTTTTGTCTCATCGATTTTTTTACTGTTTTCAACATATCTTCTTTATCCCTCATTTCGAATTACTGTGCCATTAGTTTTTCTGGCGGCAATTTTAATCTATGAAAAAATGCCATTGCCAGTTTCAAGAAAAGAGATGGACCCGAAGAAAACAAAGATTATTTCAAGAATACTTTTTGTTGCTACTATTTTAGCTTTTGTTTCAACTATCTATATTTCGACGACACCCTGGGGACGTGGACGCTACGATCAAACGTCTTTAGTAAGTAAATATACTGGTCTTTCAAATCCGGCGAATCAGTTTATCTATAACGAAAACAATCTTTTGGTGGCACGTATTTTCAACAATAAATATGTTTATGTCGCAAAAGATTTTATTATCGGGTACATGGATTATTTTTCGCCGCAGTTTCTCTTCGACCGAGCAGGGGAACCTGAGTGGTTTGATATACCAAACAGTGGTCTGTTCTTTTTTACTCAAGCGATTTTATTACTAGCATTATTTCTGCCATTTTTATATAAAAAAAACTTTGCCGATGATAAACGCGGATTTATTTTTCTTATTGCCATTCTATTTATTTCCCCATTAGCTGCGGCATTGACAGCGGAGTTTATACCCAACAGTCATCGAAGTATTTTGTTATCGGTTATGTTGATATTTCCTTTAGTTCACGGATTTAACTTGCTACAAAACCTATCAATGAGGAAGCTTCTGAATGTCGTCATTGCTGTACTTTTTGTAGGTGAGTTTATTTTTTTCTATCATAATTACTTTCAACATGTCAGTATGTTTAGTGCTATTTTACGAGGGGACGGCAATCGTCAGATGGTTGAATATTTGCAAAAAGAACGAGGTAAATATGATAAAGTTTACATGTTGGCTACCGGTTGGTTTCCTATTTACTATCTGTATTTTACTCATAACTTCGATACTGGACTGATAGGAAAGTTTCATAATATGCGCACAGACAAAGTTGACAATGTGTACTTTATTGAACAAGATTGTCCAGAGGCAAAGTTTTATGAGGGAGATAATCCTGAAGTCAGAATTAATCCCAATGAAAAAGTACTCGTTATCGTGAACTCGAGCTGTCTGTTTAACTTTAGCTACATGTTTGATAAAGTAGACTCGATTGTGGCTGCTAATCGCCTCGCAGTGTATGATATCTGGAGATTCAATTCGGTGTTTTATAAAACTCAAAAGCGGCCGGGAATAAACTTTCAGTAGTTTGAATTACGTAAGTGGAGAGAGTATCATAAGAATATATGCTATCAGGAAATGAAGTTGTTCTTGATCAGAAGCCACGGGACAATCCTTACTATGTAGGATGCGCTGTAAAAAGTTTTTTCCTCCTTTTGTTGGCGCCGTTTTATCTTGTGTCGGTGTCTTATGATTTACTTAAAAAAAGATTCTTGACCGCGATATGACTATTCTTCTTTTATTTGCTTTTTTGTCAGGGCTCGTGACAATTTTTGCTCCGTGTATTTGGCCGCTTTTGCCGATCATTCTCTCTTCAACTACAACGGGTGAGAAAGCAAAGCCTTTAGGTATAACTGTTGGTATTGTGATTAGCTTCGCTTTTTTTACTCTCACAATTTCGTACCTTGTGAAGCTGATTCCCTTTGACCCGAATATATTAAGACTTTTTGCAGTGATTGTGATTGGCTTTCTTGGTTTGAGTTTGATTATTCCTAAACTAAGTCAGATTCTTGAAGGCTATGTCAGCCGCATAAGTGGTAAATTTTCTTCAAAAACGAGTGTCAATCGGCAAGGATTTATAGGAGGGTTTATTACCGGTCTGGCATTGGGAATTGTTTGGTCTCCGTGTGCCGGGCCGATTTTGGCAACGATTGCGACGTTAGCGGCTACGCGCTCAGTGAACTTCCAGATAATTCTAGTGACAGTCGTTTACGTCATTGGAGTTGGTATACCTCTTCTTATGTTTGCCAGTTTCGGCGCGCGAGTTTTTTCCAAAAGTCGATTTTTATCAAAATATACCGGTCGCGTTCAACAAATCTTTGGAGTAATTATGATTTTGACAGCACTGGCGATTTTCACCAACTTTGATAAAACTCTTCAGGCAAATCTTTTAAATTTGTTTCCCTCATACTCGCAGTTGCTTTTAAAACTCGAAACAAATACTGCTGTGACCGATCAGTTGAACGCCATTCGAGGAGATAAAAAAACCGACGCACCGATGCCGTTTCCTCAGGCAAAAACATTGCCCGTCATGGGGGCTGCTCCGGAGTTTACTGGTATTGATCGTTGGTTAAATACGGATAAACCTCTGACGTTGGCCAGTTTACGGGGTAAAGTTGTCCTTGTCGATTTCTGGACGTATACCTGTATAAATTGTATTCGAACGCTCCCGTATGTAACCGCCTGGTATGAAAAGTATAAAGATAAAAATTTCATAGTGGTCGGTGTTCATACACCGGAGTTTGAGTTTGAACATAACACAGAAAATGTTCTTAATGCTCTTAAGCAGTACAAAATACATTATCCGGTTGCACAAGATAATGAATATGCAACATGGAATGCCTATGACAATCATTACTGGCCGGCAAAGTACTTAATTGACGCGCAAGGCAAACTTCGGTATGTCCACTTCGGCGAGGGCGAGTATGACAGGACTGAGGAAGCGATACAACAGCTTATCGAAGAAGCTGGAACATCAGTCAACAAAAATAGTTTACTGCCTGATCAAAATCTAGATCTCAGAAATTACGAAACACCAGAAACATATCTTGGTTCAGCCAGAATGGAACGATATGCAGGCGATCAGGTAAACGGTGGTATACAAACATTTACTCTTTCGACAGGATTGCCAGAGAGTAATTTTTCCTATGGCGGTACATGGGATGTTCAATCCGAGTATGCTGAATCTCTTAATAAGGCATCGCTTGAGTTTAACGTGAATGCCAACAATGTTTTTCTCGTGATCACGCCAACGTCAAAAGCTGACAGAATTAAAGTTCTGCTTGATAGACAAGTAATTAGACCGCAGTTTTCCGGTAAAGATGTGAAGGGAGGGTATATCTTAATTGATGTTGCCCGTTTGTACCATCTTGTGAGTGTTCCCAACGATAAAAAAACTCACTTGTTGCATCTTGATTTTGAGACTCCTGGAACCCGCGTTTTCGCCTTCACGTTCGGTTAAATATCATCTTCGTATCTGGTAAAATATATACATGCCGAAAATTCCCTATCATGTTGCCATTATTCCTGATGGTAATCGACGCTGGGCAAAAGAGCGGGGACTGCCCTCGTTTGAAGGTCATAGGCGCGGATTTGACGCTGCCAAAAAAATCAGTCGAAAGGCACGCGAACTGGGGATAAAAGTTTTAACATTGTGGGCATTTTCTACAGAAAATTGGAACAGATCAAAAGATGAGGTGAATTATTTGATGGGACTGTATGAAAAATTTATTGATGACAATCTGAAAGAAGCGATGAAGGATGAAGTTCGTATTATTCAGATAGGAAGAAAAGATCGAATTCCAGAAAACTTACGTAAAAAAATTATTAATGCAGAAGAAAAAACGAGCAAGTTTCATAAACATTATTTTGTTGTGGCGCTTGATTACGGAGGACATGATGAACTGCTTCGGGCAATACAAAAAATGCAAAAAGATACGAAAAATATTACAGAAAAAGATCTTTACCGCAATCTTGATACAAAAGATTTACCTTATCCCAATGTTGATCTTATCATTCGTACAAGTGGTGAAATGAGAACTTCAGGATACCTCATCTGGCAAGCTACCTATGCTGAGTTTATTTTTATAAAAAAACACTTTCCGGATTTTACTCCAGAAATATTTGAAGAGTGCATTCGGGAATTTAGTGAGAGACAACGGAGATTTGGCAAATAAATTCTTTAAAGAGATTTCTTCTTTCGCAAAAACATGAAATAGATTAGTGAAAAGTACCCGAGCATTATGACAAGTTTCATTAAGCTGAAATCTCTTTCAATCCCGAAGATGTTTGATAAAAAATGGCCAGTTAAGGTAGATTCAGAAGGCAAAAATCGCAGGGGAATCGGTAAAAATGTGGCAATATCGATGTTCATGTGTTTTTCGGCCAGTGTTGCGATTCCATTCTTAACGAGAACAGCACCAAGAAGAACAATGAGATATTCTGTATATCTAAAAACTTTGCTAATAGGAAATTTAACGTAGGTAATGAACGTTAACAGTCCAAAAACCGCTGAAGTCGCAAAACCAAGAAACAAACCAGTGACGTTTCCCATAAACTTGGAAAAAAGCGACGTTGTAGCAGTAAATAAGGCAATTTCAAACCCCTCGCGAATAATAAAAAAAACGATCGTCAAAAACAGAGACACATTAAATATATTCTTTTGTAACTTTTGATGAGTATCGATAACGAGCTTAGACCGTTTCAAAGCGAATAAATTATGAAGAGAAAAAATGACATAGGCGATAAAAAAACCCGAAAAAACCATAAGATATCCTTCTATCAAATCGGCTCTATCTTCGGTAAATATTTTGGCGGCTTTATCTCCGAGCATGAAAACACCAATAGGCAGTATAAATGAGATGAGAATTCCCAAAATACTGGCACCGATGATCTCTTTTTCTCGATGTAAGGACAGTTTTTTTGATATTCCGACAAAAACTCCAATGATAAGAAAGACCTCCAAAAACTCCCTCAGTGATATCAAGTAAGTTGAAAGCATATCTTATAGTACCATTCAACGATTATTCTTGCAAATCGACTCAGGTTTGGTGTACTATGTAAATAGAAATGCAACCAACGTTATCATCTGGTAATAAAGTTCTCATTGCTATAGGAGGAGTACTTCTTTTATTCCTTATAATTGTTGGCGTAATTTTAACAAATAAACAAGGCATCTCCAATATCGCAAACACCCCGACAACAGCGCCTTTAAATCAGATAGATCATCAGGGGTTATTGACGTATCATCCGCCGACTGACTCTAAGTTTACCGGATTGGAAGACATCAACTTTTTGCCTGCCAAGATTAATGCGACTTCCGTTGATCAGGAGAAAGTACTTACTCAAGCCGAGAAGTTGTATCCGAGTCTTTCACAGGATGAACTGTTGGCGACCATTAATCAGTCTTTGATTTCATGGCTGGCCATGAATGACTATTATAAAAACAATGAGCCGGCGAAAGTATCGCCAAGATATCAGGAAAATATGAGCATCGATGACTTCACGAGTCTTGATAATGACTATCATCAACAGCTCCAAGATTACAATACAAAAGAAATTAAGATAAGCGGTTTTTATATAAAAGCCCGATTTGCGCATGTAAGACCAGAGAATATTTCAAAAATTGGTAAAAGTGAGGCGGAGTTAAGGTCATTTGCTCAGCAAAAAGTTAATCAATATGTTACCGATGCTCAAAGTTTAACTAATAAAAGTACAATAGTAGATAAGGTGAATGCTGATAATACAATGATACTTCTAAATAATGGTGATCAATCTCAGATATTTACCAATCGCTCGTTGTATCCACCGCTTGTTTCAGATCCAGATTATTACAATTGGGTGCAAAGATTATTGGTGGGACAGTTTTCTGATGTTCTGTCCTTGCAAGAATATGATGTCGAAAAAAATGCTCCTCAAGATTATGCGTATGCTGCATTTTATTTATCAAAAAAAGATGGTAATCATTTACCAATACATATTTTAGCCAATCAATTTATCGCAAAGTCAAATATTCAATAGTATGGGACCAACGAATAATTTTTTTCAAAATAGAACTATCTGGATTATATGCGGAGTTCTTATAATTGTTCTTTTTGTGAGTGTTTTAGTCCTTAATGTAAAAAGAAACGAAAGTGGTAATCAAGGTCAGATTACACCTTCCCAATCTGTGAAGAATAAAGTACTGGCAACAGTTGATGGCAAATCAATTTATTCAAATGATGTGCATAGTGAAGCAGTGAAACAGTATGGTAGTGCGGCCGGGAATAATAATGTGGTTCAAAATGTTTTAGATCAAACAAAAAAAAGAGTCATTATGGATAGTGAAGCAGCCAAGCAAAATATTACCGTCTCAACAGACGAGATAAAAGCGGCCGCGCAGTATCAATTTCCTCAAGATTTTAACTCTATACCAGATACGTTCAAGGATGGGATTAAGTACACATTGCTGCAAGATAAGTTAACTGCCAAAAATGTTGAGTCTCGAACCGCGTATGTCATCGGTTTTTGGGTACCGCCGATCTCGACTAAGGAGGGTTTTTCTGACGACCAGAATGCGACATTCGATCAACAGCGACAAGAAGGAGTAACAGTTTTAAATGAAGTTTTAGCACGACTGCAACATGGTGAGGCTCCGTTCGCAATCGCAGATGCTATCAATAAAAATCACCCGGTTATGAAGTCGATCATGGGAGTCAATGGTTACATTGTAGACAGTACTTCGAATAAGTTTTTGTTAAATAATCCTCGTGTTTATATTTACCAAAAACAGTCAAACACTAAATCACTATTTGATACACTATTTAATTCCAATGAAGGAGATATAAAACGAGTCGAGAGCGAGGATGGGTCTGGGGGATTCATAATTCAAGTTTTAACAGTCAATCATTCACAATACAAAACATTTGATGACTGGTTACAGAGTAAATCAGCTGATTTAGCGAAATAACTATGAAAAAAATATTAATTGCCGCAGTTTTTATCTTGCTATTTTTTTTCGGACTAACTTTCACGAAAGAAGTCCAAGCAGCGGCACCGTCCTGTCTTAATTTTTTTGGAACTATTTATAAAAATAACTGGAGCAGTGGTTCAATAACTTTAAGTTGTGCACGTGGAAGATATCCACCTCCACCGGCACAGCCATGGTGTGTCGGAGATAGAAAAGTTATTAGCTATAATGGTTCTGATACGTATACGTTGGCTAACTGTGATTGTACTGTCAGCAATCATGTTTCTTTGTCAACAAGTTTACCTGCAGGTTGTACTGCAACTCAAGAAGGTAACAGCGGACAAAATGGTAACGACATTCCCAATAATGTTTATGTAAATTGTCCTGCGCCGACTTCTACACCAACTGCAACACCTCGACCAACAAATACGCCGGCTCCAACAATGACTCCGTTTCCTACTTCACCTCAGTGCGGACTTTGTTTCGGTGCACAAGACTGTCGAGCTAGACCAGGTTGTGGTGATTCGTGTAATGAGACTACCCATACTTGCTATCAATCAAACGCTACTGCAACACCTATTCCACCTGCAAATACTGGGACACCGGTTCCGACAGGTACGCCTGCGCCAACAGTGACGCCGGCACAATGTATTGATGGAAATATTTGTTCAGGTCCTGAGCAATGTGGAGGCGGGTTGTGTGTTGCCGGAGTCTGTAATTGTCAAGGTGGCGGTTGTGTACCGGGAAGAGCTTGTAGTGCTCCGCGTGGCGTACCTATTCCTACCCCAGATCAACATGGAGATGTTTGTTGGTCGTACCGTTGGGGAGAAGTCACAGCAGTTTGTTGTCGCGAAGGACGCAACTGGTTTGTCAATCGTTGTCTCCCGCTGACAACGCCAGCGCCAACTTCAACGCCAGCTGCTTCTCCAACACCTGTACAACCGACAACCGAAATTAGTACACCGCCAACTCCGACGGTGAATCCAGCGGTACCAACTCCAACGCCTGCTAGAGGACAGGATCCAACAGCCAGACTGTCACAACGATGGGTCTGTCTTGATAGTAAACCATGTTCAGCAGGTGGTTGTTCCGGACAGGGAGTTGTTGATCACCGTGCAAAAATATCTTCAAAAGCAGACGTGAAGCCTTTGACAGGGACGAACACGTACGTATTTGAATGCTTGCGGGTACCTGATCCACGAAGACCGGCGTTTACCATACAAAAATGTACTACCGGAAATGCACCGCTTGATGATAGTACAATAGGTCGAGGAAACTTAATTGATTTGGCCAGAAACTATGGGTATCGATACAATGGTATATACAAGGCAGATGGATTAACTCTAGCGAATAACCCTATTCCTTCTTCAGCAAACAACAACGGCAATATCGGTACCTATGAATGGGAGAGCTATACGACAGACAACGTCAACAGACTCTTTTTTGCGATGAACTGGTACGATCCCAATGGCCCTCAAACGGGCAATGCCTTCAGTCAGAAACAGGGGACACTTCAGTATGATACTACGAGTAAAAAGTGCGTTATGATTCGCTGGGATCCGCGAGGAGCAATTTTTGACAGCAAATCGTTGAAGCCAATTGAAGGAGCCGAGGTGACACTTCTTAAAAAAACAGATGCCGGTAAATTTGTACTTGTAACAGACAATGATGTGCTGGGTGGCGGTCTGCATAATCCGTATATTACAAAAACGGATGGTGCATTTTCTTTCTATGTACCAGATGGTTCATATAAACTAATTGTGAAAAAGGACCACTATTCGTTCCCTGCCGAAGTGAAAGGAGAGGGTAGCTATGGACAGTATAAGAATATCTATTATGGTCAGGAGTTCACTCAGAAAGGTAAAATTCACGAATACAATATTCCTCTAGATCCTAACTATAAAGAGATAATGTTCGAAAGAATTACCTCACTTTTTAAATCAGCAGTCAATACCTTCGTTAAATAAGTATTACTTTCCAGAGATTTTCTTTGTATCTACTGGAGTGGAGTTGATTGGTAGTTCCTCCGACAGAGTCATAGTTTTAGCGGCTTCTTCTCTTTTAGGTTGAGCAACATCAACCAGTTCTTCCTCTTTTTTCGCTTCCTTAGCTTTCTCTTTCGTTTCTTTTTCCTGGAACAGTCTGTCTTTAACATCCTTTGCTGCTTCCAGCTTCGCCTTCAAATAGACGAGTAGTTCTTCACCCTTTAAGTTATTGATAAGAAATATTGGTAAAATATACCCGAGTTCATCAAGTCCCTGTTGTCGAAGTTCTTCATTTGGTGAAAGCAGTTTATTTAAAGTATTTGTAATATTGACGATATCATGCTCGACCCATTGCTGACGGGTCGGAATATTTTCAGTGATCGGTACTTCACCGCGCTCATACTGCTGTTTCCACATGTTTTTTACTTCCTCATAGTCTTCGATTGAGATTGAAGAAGGCATGACGATCGACTCCTCGATGTGTTTTTCAGGTTCAGTGAGAATTGGAACTTGAGTTTGAAGAATTTGTTCAAGTTGTTCAGGTTTAATATTTTCTTTTTTGGCAACTTCGTCTGCAACGTCTTTATTTGTTCTTACGGCTTCGGCAACATTCTGGATAACTTTTATGACGGTTTCTTTTTGGACGCCTGCTTCCTTGGCAATCTGGTCTATCATGGTTGCCGGAGCTGACCTTGGTTGGTTGGTTTGGGCTTTGAAAAGTGTCAAGATTTGTTGAACTTGTTGAGCAGTTGTCTGAGTATTTTGGGCAATATTGTTTAGTAGTTTATTATTGGCAGAGAGTGTTGTCACTAACGTGCTGTTGATTGAGGCGATTTTATCTTGAGGAATCTGGACTTTGACTGAAACAACATGAGTAATAGGTGTGGCAGTCGGTGTCGTTTTCAACATATCCTCACGGCGCTGGATTTTTTCAACGGCAGAAGTAGATGTTGCCGAAAGTACTTGCCTGGCTACTTGATCATCTCGCACAGCTCGGTTAAACAACTCAGCACGCAGATTCATAAACTTCTGGCGCTCAGCCGGGGTTTCTGCCTTAAGCGGATTTGAGAGATAATCAAGATGTTTTTGAACTGTGTCACGCGTCGATTTTTCTGTTTCAAAACGAGCAATATCTGTTAATTTTGTAGCATGTAAGTTTAACGATCTCGTAATGTCCTCGGTCCGTGATTTTTTTATTTCTTCAATTGTCTCAATCTTCACTTTCAGCGGTATTTCTACTTCTTTGGGCATTTTTATCGTGGTCTTAAGACCAGTGGGAACCGGTGAAGGTGAAGGAGAAGGTCCTTGGGGAGTGCCACGCATTTGATCATACATCGAAAGCAAAATATTTTTCATAGCAGCGATACCATCACAACAGTAATCTCTAAAAATTCGCAGTAACCACCAAGGGAAAAAGATGACCGCCCAGAGCATTATAAGGGTAATGACATATTCTGTGAAGGTATCAACGTAACTGCCGTTATTTAAAATACTAATATGTTTTGCGTCACCCTGTTGGGCCGGACCACCATAAACGATATTAATGGCAGTTGGATAGACGTAGCCTAAAGCGTTATTCACCCGGGAAAAATCGAAAGTGAATGGAATGCCGTTTTTCCAAATAGTGGCGAGTGCTCCTAAAAATAGGGCAAAGAGTGGACCATAAAATAACCATTGAAAAAAGACGCCGATCCAGATCCAGCCAATGTTACGGATGAAAACAAACGGGAAAAGAACTGCCAAGAATGGCGAAACAAATAACATGAACCACAGAAGAATTTTTCTCAATAAAATCATACTCCCCATAATGTAATAGGTGATGTTGGTGGCTTTAAACATAAAAATTTCGGTTCTAGCAGATTCCTGAACACGGATATTAAGATCGCGACAGCCGACGAAGTTGACATAGTTACTTTCGCTGCTTCCTCCAGGTTGACCATTCAAATCAGTGAAGTAAATCGTAAATAAGTCTTTTCCTCCGAGATGTTCGATAAAAAACTTCATTAAGACTTCAGAAAGCTGAATCAGAAATATTACTATCGCTGCCGAAAAGGTGATGTAAAGGAGTGCGACTGCAATTTTACCGATTGATGGCCAGATTTTGATATTAACTTGAAAATTTGTTCGTTGGCCAACGATAAATCCGATTCCCAAAATAGCAGCAACAAGCACGATGAGAAAATATGCGATATTACGGCTGGTTTTCCAGATATCCCGAAGACCAGGATGATCGTCGATCGCATTTTTATTTAGTACCCAATAGATAAATTCCCGTGCCCGTTCGTTCGCTTTTCCCTGGGCAGTTAACTCGGGATCTTCTGCCCAGTAATGTGTTGTTACAGGATTATTTTTGAAGTCTGTTAGGTCGGTGGCGCAGCGTTCACCGTTTCTGGCATATACATCGCTGAAACCTGTTGGACAAATATTGGCCGCATCGCATTGACGTATTGATAGATTAAGAGGTTCTATATCGGAGGAACTATTAGCAGCGTAAGAAGCTGGAATAATTTTCCAGATGACAACTATCGATACGAGGAGCAAAAGTAATTTTTTTATCATGCATGTTTTTTATGTTTACTGGGCTTACTTTCATATTTATTTCGATTATGCCAGATATAAAAACCGATAGCACTCATAAGAAGGACACCACCGGCGGCGGCGGCCCGGGTACCCATGACTGTTTCGCCTGTTTGTGGCAGTTGAGTTGGTTGGGGGCCAGATGAAGGAATAGGAGTTGGAGATTGGGCAACAGGAACAAGAGTACAAAGTTCCGTAGATCCGGGAGCAGTCGCAATTAACGTGAAAGTAACATAGGCAAATGTGCCGGCGCCATTAAATCCAGATGGGTTTGTGCCTGATAGGGAAAGAGTTGACGCATCAGATTGAGTGACGGTTAAGCTAGACATGGCGTCACCCTGGGTGGCGCTTTTGTATTGTAGATATTGAGTATCATATTGCAGTCCAATGGCAGCCGAGGTCACTGAACTTCCTTGAGTATCGATGTCGATGATAAACTGAACATCCTGACCCCTTGTCAGAGGACCACTCGGTGGCACCAGATCAAAAGCGACAGCGGCATAAGCATTTCGAGGAATAATTAAAGCAAGTAAAATAATGAGAAAAAACGGCAGCGCACGCAAAAATGTCATATATATGATTATATTAGTAGAAAAATGCAAGCAAGGCAAATGGTTTTCTGAAATGTGGTGTATGGTCCATCGAAAAATATCAGAAACTTGTATAAAATATCTGTCTTATGTTGGCTCGAATTCTTTCGATGGTCCCCATCCTGGTCATGAGGAGATAAGTAAGAAACATCTCTCTGAGGCTCTACAGTATTGATTTCGAGAGGAATAATCAGGCAGAGTTTGTTATAATAATCTTAAAAGCATGAAAGTCTTGTATCTCTTTTTATTATTCGTTACAATTTTTGTAACTTTTGCCACTCCGACGTTCGCCCAGACTGACACACCGGTACCACCACCCCCTTCATCATGCATAACCACTGGTCCACTGACGCCTCAGCCATCATGTGCTATTCAAGTAAATCAGCGTGAATTAGGATTCAGGATTCCTAGTTTATCCGAAATTTTAACATTCACGATCCGGGCATTTTTTATTATTGCCGGCCTTGTTGCGCTTGTATTTCTTTTGCTTGGAGCATTGGCCTGGATTACTTCAGGAGGGGATAAGGAAAACATTTCCAAAGCCCAAAGTAAAATTACTTCAGCAATAGTGGGTGTAATTTTGATTGTTGTCGTGCTTGCGCTTATTGTGACACTAGAGCAAGTAGTGTTTGCACGAAGATTATGTTTGGGTTTATCCTGTCCGATTACTATTCCCAGTCTTCTGAGAGCGCCAGGATCAGTACCAGGAACAGATAATGGTAGTTTGCAGCTAAATGATCAGGAAGTTGTAGTTGTGACTGTGACGCCTACTCCCGGTACAGCTATTATCGTAGTTACTGTTACTCCAACTCCGGTTCCTGGTAGTGTTTATAACCAAAACGTTACCTTAACACTACCTCCTGGCGAAGAAATTATCCCAAATACAGGCAGATAATACGATTGCCCTTGACAATATTTTTCTACTGCGCTACGATAATATCCATATGTCACTTTTAAAGAAAAAATTTACTTCAGTTATTACCTCATTTCTTACTTTCTTAAGTTTTTTTGTGTTTGTCTCACATAATGCAGTATCAGCTCAAGATCCAACCATCCTAGTTGATCAAGGGAAATTGGGATTTACTATTCCAAATCTTTCACAAATATTAACTTTCGCAATTAGAGCTTTCTTTATAGTTGCGGGTCTTGCAGCTTTGTTATTTCTTTTATTAGGTGCCTTAGCCTGGGTGACTTCAGGAGGAGATAAAGAAAATGTCTCAAAAGCCCAGAGTAAGATAACCAATGCGATTATTGGAGTAATACTTATCGCAGTTGTCTTGGCAGTTATTGTTACATTGGAGCAAGTTGTATTCGGTGGACATCTTTGTCTCGGTCTCTCATGTTCCATCACAATCCCAAGTCTTTTAGGACCTCCTCCGGCACCATAATTATCCAATCTATTTGACATCCTTTCTTCTAACCCAGTAAGATATATTCTGTAGTATGTTTGCACTTTTAACTCAACTTAAACAGATGACTGAGATTGGGGACCCGAATCCCAATGGTGTACCGTGTCTCATAGACGGCGTGCCGACATTGAAGTGTCTTGAGGTGGTTTTCGGCAACATTATCCTGATGTCAGCTGCACTGGTACTTTTGGTGCTTTTTATCATGTTAAGTATCGGTGGATTCAATTACTTGACGTCACTTGGTAACCCAGAAAGAATCAAAAAGGCCCGCGGGACGCTCCAATATGCGGTGATTGGTCTGATTCTTTATTTAGCCTCATTTCTAATTTTAAAAATCATCGACGTCCTGTTTCTTGGAGGTCACAACGAGATTTTTCACTTTCAGATACCTTCAGATTAAGGAGTAGGAGAGACGAAGATCACTTTCACACCATTTTCTTCAGGGAGAGGCGAGAGTTCAGTATTGTGTTGCTGAAAGTAAAAATAACCAGTGAGTCCCAGTAACGCCAATCCCAAAAGGAGAAACATAAAGCCAAGAACTTTCATACATTAACTCTTTCTTTTACCAGATACTGTGGTCTTTTTTGGACTTCTTTGTATATTTTGCCAACATATTCACCGATGATACCGATGGTGATAAGCTGTACACCACCTAAGAAAACAATCGCAAAAAAGAGCGAAGCCCACCCAGGCAACCAGCTACTTGAGGGAAATAGCGTATGTTGTAGAACTTTGTAGATGACTTCTAAAATACTAAATCCAGATGCCAGAAATCCCAGATAAATAGCTAGCCGTAACGGTTTGGTCGAAAACGAGATAATACCATCGAGTGCCAAATTAACCATTTTTGATAGGGTATAGTGGGTGACACCCGCGTGTCTTTTTTCACGGTCAAACTCGACATAGTCTGAAGGGTAGCCTCCCCAGGCGACGAGACCACGAAGAAATCGTGATTGTTCGGGTAAGATTTTTAAAAAATCGACTACGACTCGATCGAGTAAACGAAAATCTCCCACCTCTTGAGGAATAGGTATATCTGATAAAAAATTAATCCATTTATAAAAATAGTGAGCGGTTGTCCGCTTGGCAAAACTATCTGCTGATAAACGGTTAGACCGTCTGGCATATACGATTTTAGCTCCTGCCTGCCATTTTTTGATCATTTCAGGAATAACTTCAGGCGGATCTTGGGAATCGGCGTCAATACTGATGACACAGTTGCCTTTGGCTTCTTTATAGCCACAACTTAAGGCAGACTGGTGGCCGAAGTTACGATTGAAGGAAATGAGCTTGATAGCCTCGTTTTTTCTCGCTTCTTGTTTAATAAGATGAGTAGTTTTATCAGATGAGCCATCATCGACAAACAGTATTTCATACTTATATTGATCAACTATGGGTAATAGCCGTTTTAACAGCGGTTCAATATTCTGTTCCTCATTGTAAACAGGTACGATAATCGAAAGAAGAAAGGTATTCATAGTTTTAGTGTAGCGGGTTAGTGGGTAAAGTGGTAATGAATGTTACGGAGCCAGGAGTTGAACCTGGTCTAGGAGATTATGAGCCTCCTGTGCAACCGTACACTACCCCGTAATTAGTATCCAAATTATATAGGAGTTAGCCTCGGAAGTCAAACTTCTCCTCCTTAAATCTTGGAAAAAAAGACATTTTGCCACTGTTTCCAGGTCGGCGCTTCTGTTGGCCTTGGTGTAATAGGCGCCTCAGTTGGCTGGGGTAGAATGATCTCAGTCTCATTTTCATGGGCAAGATTCAGGTTATTGCGGATAGTTTTCTCCAGCTGGTAAGGATCGTTGTTTTTGATGATCTCGGTTTTCAGAACAACATTGCGTTTTTTCTCCTTTTCATACTCGGTCTTATAATCCTGGTAAAAACTCATGTTTTGTAAGTAATCTGCAATTGTTTTGGTGAGCGATGAGAAGAGAAAAAGCATGAGTAAGATAAACAGGACTTTTTTGACGGCTCCCATAGCGTTATGAGATTGAATTAATAGCTTTCATGATCCTGTCAGGCGAGGCTTTGGGTTTTAATTCTTTCATACAAATGCCAATGAGCGACTTGGCGTTGGCATCGTAAGCGGCTTTGTTTTCGTTGATCAAGCGTTTGACCTCGTTTTGCAGCTCTTCATCGGATATCTCTGCTGGCAGGTAGGGTGTTACAACAGCAATTTGTTTCTTATTTTGATCAATTAAGTCAGTGCGGCCGCCTTTTTCAAATGCAGTGATAGCTTCGTTTAGCTCCTTAATGTGTTTTCTCAGGATATCAACAACTTCTTCATCGGTTAGTTCGCTTTTTTTTTCGATTTCTTTATTCTTGATTTTTGCGATGATAAAGCGTAGTACTTCAAGTTTTTCGGTATTGTGTGACTTTAAGGCCTCGACTTGATCGGCTTGCAATTTTTGACCTAACATTCTATCATTATACTTTATGACACGCAAAAATACCGTTGATGCGCTGGAGATGATCTCCAAATTCCGCAACCGTATTTTGGATCGTAAGCCTTCAATGACCAAGATGTATCAGGATGTGCGCATGATGCGATTTAAGATTAGACCACTTCAAGGAGATATTTCCTTTATTAACCTGAAAGATAAGAACTTTATCGAGATTTTATGGAGTCTGGGCAAGTTGGACGAGTTTTTTCACGGACATATCGAGAAAGTTTCTCCGGCAGAGCAGGAAACGTTTTATAAAGTGATTGATGAGATGTACGATAAGTTTCAGGAGCAATTGAATACTCTGGATCTTAAGTATGAACGATTTCCTCAGACTGCATCAACCTTCGAGATGGAGATCTACAAAGAGACCGAGAAGCACCCCAACTAACTATTTCTTTCCTCTTATGACAAAAAGTCCGGTGATTTTTGATTTGGAAACGAAGCAGACGTTTCGAGAAGTTGATGACCATAAAAAACTGGGTATCTCAGTCGCGGCGATTTATGATTTTTCCGATCAAACAGCGAAGGTTTTTACCGAGAGTGAGTTGGCGTCATTGTTTCGTCTTCTTGAAAATGCTTCAGTGACAATCGGATACAACATTCGCAGTTTTGATTTTAAAGTTTTGCAAGCATATTACCCGGGAAATATTGAGCACTTTGCTTACTTTGATATCTTGGATGATATTAAAGAAAAAATTGGCCATCGATTGGCTTTAAACGATGTTATTTCTGCCACAATGGGAAAACATAAAACCGGTCATGGACTGATGGCGATCGATTATTTCAAAGAAGGTAAATGGGATGAGTTAAAAAAATACTGTATGGACGATGTTATTTTAACAAAAGACCTGTTTCAATTTGGTGTTGATCACGGCGAAATCTTTTATCTTGATGTGAAAGGGAAACAATCGATTAAAGTTGACTGGAAAAAATATCTTGAAAGCTCAGTTAGAAACGATATGCCACTGACTCTGCCTTTTTAACAAAGGCCTATTCAGAAGGATTATCTTGATGCTTTTGTTTGAGACGATTTTTCCATCGGCTTCTTACCGAAGAAAATCTATTTCTTCCTCCTTCCCGTTGTTCTACTTCTTTGGCTATTTGATCTGAGTCAATGTTGCCTTCTTCATCAATATGTGGTTTCATTGATTCTTTCAGTCCGCCAACAGGATTTTCGGAAAGTGTTCGAGTCTCTTTATTTTTCTTTTCAATCTTGGCCTGCTTTCTGGCTACGAAATCAATTGGTGGTGGTAGGTCATCATTTCCTTCCATACTGATATGTTACCCCACATTTACCCTCAAAATCAAGCTGATTTTTGGTAAGATATAAGGTGTAACTTTGACAATTTGGATTTCCCCTGTAGCTCAACGGTAGAGCAGGAAGCTGTAGACTTTAAGATTGCAGCCACCAGAAGTAATTTTGGTTGGAAAATAGGGTGAATTCAGGGAAGCCTACTATAAGGTAATCCTGAGCCAAGCCTAATGAATGGTATTAAAGTAATTAGGAAGGTGCAGAGACTAAAGAGTGAGTAACCAAGCAATAATCTCTTACAGCGCCCTACATCCTTATAAAAGGATGATAAGATAGTCCACTCTTTTTGGAAACAAAAAGGTAAAGTGTAACTTCAAGGTTCGTGGTTCGAATCCACGCGGGGGAGCCGACGTTGACATCCGGTTTATCAGCATCAAGGATAGATTGATATATCGGGCTAAACCGCTTGTACGAAATGCCTGGATAGCTCCAATTGAACCCTTCGATAAATATCGTACTGAGGAGGCTACGAAGCGTAATTAACTGTTTTGTGTTCATAAATGTTACGTCTAAATGTAGGAGCCTCTCTTGTAAAAAGGTGTTAATTTTATTAATGTCATATCTATCAATCATCTCTTGACTTTTTGCCTCATGTGCTGCCACTAATTTTTGTTCAATAATAGCGTTTTGTTCCTTAAATATGTCGTCTGAATAAATTCCTGCCAGATTTTTTTCTACCAATGCTTGCCGTAACGCTTGAAGTTTAGTAATTTCCTCATCAGCCGTTTTACTTTTTCTTCTGAGGTTTATTATCTGCTTATTATATGTTTTTAATAATGCATTACAAAACATTTTCATTCCTCGTTCCGTAGGACTGACTCTTCGTAAAATCTCCTTTAGGTCTCTATGCAAGTCTTCAACCGGTACAGATTTGTAAACACATCTTTTCCGACAGAAATAATAAGCGTATTTATGATACTTACTCCATGCACCAGTAAACGGTGTCCCACACTTACTACAACAAACCATTCGTCGTAAAGGGAAGTCTTTGTGATCTCTAGTATATTTGGGCATTTTGCAAGGATTCTGATTTCTACCTTCTACAATGGCTTGTACTTTATAAAATTGCTCTGCCGTAACCATTGGAATGTGCTGGCCTTTTACCTGTTCTGGATATTTTGGTGAACTTAAGATGCCCATATAAAATTTGTTTCTAAACATTTTATGGACTGTCTGCTGGCCTGCCACTGGTAGACCCCATGATTTCATAAGCTTTTGTATCTCTCGTAACGACTTAGTCCCTGTTGCCATTAGATCCCAAGCTTTTTTGCATAAATTAAATGTTTTTGGATCTTTGAGAGCATATCCGCCCTGAAGTATATATCCAAGAGGCGGATGATTGGTTGGTAGACCCATAAGAAACTTTGTTCTCATACCATTTTTGGTTCTTTCGGACCGCACATCGTTGTCATGCTGGGCAAAGCTTGCCAGTACCGTTTCAAGAAGCTTTTCAGTCGGTGAATTACCAGTTGGTTCAGAAGCGGAAAGAAGAGCAATATTCATTTCGTAAAACCGCTTTTTTAAGGCAAGAAAATCGGCAGTCTGACGGGATAAACGATCCAAGCGGTATACAAAAACAGCCTTTATTTCTTTTTTATTCTTTCGGCAGAAATCAAGCATTTCCAGTAGCACAGGTCTTCCGATAATCGTCTTGGCAGAGCGGCCTTCTTCTCGAAACACCTGCGCTATATCAAATCCTTTATATTTTGCGTCTCTTCTACAAATTTCCTCTTGCGTTTTCAAAGAAAAATTCTCAACCTGCTCCTCAGAAGAAACACGTATATAAATAACCGCTTTTTTAGATTCGAAGCTGCTTGTTATTTGATTTATAATCATGGATTTAAGCTCAACAACTGGTTAAGTGTTTTCCCATCAAAGGTCTCTCTTTCATACTCTTCAAGCCAGGTGTCAACCAGAAACTGAACTTCGTTCACCAAGTCGTAAACGTCACTATCTGTTAAGTCTTTAGCAGATTCTCCAAGAATGTCTCTTGCCTCTTGAACCGACTTTTCCTGCTGATCTTTTTCGTTAAATAGATGGTTGACTTGCTCATAAATGTCCGTTGTATTGGACTGAAAGTCTGACGGCAGATTAGGAAGATTTTGAGGTAGTAGCTCGATAATATTCGTGTTCATAGTATGTATTCTTAACTGTAAATATAATTACAATTATATATAAATATATTTACAGTTGTCAAGTGCATTTTTGTACTTACCGGCTAGGACAGGCTCAAGGCTACCGTTTACCCTGTATTTCAAGATGAAGTGGTTATTTTAAAGATCCCTTTATATTTCTTTTAATATATTAAAAGAATAGCAGTATCTTTCATTATTGTTAGTTACTGTTGGTTACGGCCTCATTCTATGTAATGGTTAGTATTCTCTTGTATAGCCTATAGTTGACTTTGGGTTGTTGTGGTAGTATATTTTGTGATTGCAGATTTGTATTGGTAGGTTGTTTGTTTTTGTGTTTAGTGTGGTAGTGATAATAGTTGATGGAATAATCACATTATGAATTTTAAAAAACTCCCTGAGATTACCAAAAAGCAGGAGGAAATAATTGGACTGGTGTGGAAGTTTAGGTTTATCAACCGCCACCAGTTGCAAAAGCATTTTAAATACAAATCCCCTCGAAGGCTTAACGAGTGGCTCAAGGACTTGGTTGAGAAAGGTTATTTAGGTCGAATCTATTCCCATAAGTTACTGGAGAATACCAAGCCTGCCATTTATTTCCTTATGAATAACGCCATCATCTACTGCAAACACCATATGTTTAGAGAGGAAGATGTGGTGGAAGGACGAGACGTTAAAAAATACTATGAGGATAAACATGCCTTACCTATTTTTATTAACCACTGTATTTCAATTTGTACCATCTACCAGCAGTTTATGGATCTAAACAGTAAGGAGTGGGACTATTATGGCAGTACCAGAAACGAGATGTGGGTTGATAGGCTGCATAACCACCGGGCAGTCGATTATGAGGGAGAGCGCATCTATCTGCCAGACCTTCATGTCTCAAAAAGCACTAACATTGAATACCAAGACGGGGATCATTATGAGATGGCCAACTATGTAGTAGAACTATTTGATTCTTATATCCCCCAGTATGCCTTGGAGGGCAAGGCACGATTATATATTGAATTGTGTACGAAAAACCGAAACTACTATTTTTCCTTAGATGATTCTGAAACGTTAACCATCATGCTTATTTTTACCAATGCTAAAAAGATGGGGAAACTGAAGAAATACATTGAAGAAAAGCTCTATTGGGAGTTTAAACTTCATGATCTAACCTTTAAGCTAGCAATGTTAAACAAAGTTATGGAAAAAGGCATTCAAGATGAGAATATCTGGAAAATAATTAAAACAAGAGAGGCTCGAACCAGTGAAGAGGGTGAAGAAGATGAGGAGGAATAAATTTTCAGATTTGCGAATTTTTCACCAGATAAATTACGTATTGAATGAAGTCTTAAATTGATTAATATATAATCTAAAAATAAGCATAGACGTTAGCTTATTAAGCTATATTAATTCTATAGTCTGAAACATTTTAATAATGAATTATATAAAAGTTATTGAAGAAATATTCAAGGGATATCAGGGACCTAAGTTTTCAGTATGGTTATGGGACAAAAAGGAAAGATCTTTTGGTTCTGGAAAATCTGCCAACTTTCAATTGCTTATAAAAGATGAAATTACTGTACAAAAATTGTTATCACAAGGATCAATAGGTTTTGGAGAATCTTTCATGAATGGCACCTTAGAAGTGGAGGGAGATATTGAAGAGTACTTGAAGCTGCGTCATTACTTCAAAAAAATTAAATTTTCATTTTTTCTAGCTTTAGCTAAATTTTTATCTCAAAGGAATATTCCCAGAAACCGTCAAAACCAAATTTCTTATCATTATGACATCGGTAATGATTTTTTTAATTTAATCCTTGAT